>JANOBP010000444.1:0-37739 GCA_031411715.1 Verrucomicrobiaceae bacterium
ACTGCATGGCGGTCTGGTGCGTGAGGTGCAGAAGCTTAACAGCAAGCTTGTCTTCCTGACCATCGGCATCGCTGGCGGCCCGTATCTCGGTCTGCTCGGCACCGTCATCGGCGTGATGATCACCTTCGCCGTCATCGCGAAATCCGGCGAGGTCGAGGTGAACTCCATCGCCCCTGGTATCGCCGGCGCACTGCTCGCTACGGTCGCGGGTCTCGCCGTCGCCATCCCGGCGCTGTTTGCCTACAGCTACCTGAGTTCCCGCATCAAGGACGCTGTGAACGACATGGAAACCTTCATTGACGAGTTCATCGCCAAAATGGCTGAGCACTACAAAGAAAACTAAAACGCCATGCAAGCCGACAACAAATCCTACGACGATATCAACGTCACGCCGATGGTGGACCTTTACCTCGTGCTGCTGCTGATTTTCATCATCATGACCACAGCGGGCGTGCAGGGTGTGAAGGTCAAGCTGCCACGCGGTGGTCCTGCGACATCGACACCCATCGAAGGCCCCAAAATGCAGGCCGTCACCGTCGATGATGCGGGCAACATCAAGCTCAACGCCCTCGCCGTCACCATCGAAGAACTCGGCAGCAAAATGGAAGCCATCGTCGCCGCCACGCCGGACGTGCCTGTCGTCATCCGTGGCGACAGCAATTCAAACTACCAGCTCATCATGGATGTGCTCAACGCCGTCGGTCGTGCAGGCGTCACGCATGTGGGCCTAGCCACTCAAGCCAAGAAATAACCATCATGAAACCTAAGGAACTCGAAGAAGAAGACGAACCCGGTTTTTTCCGGAGGAATCTCGCACTCATCATCGTCGGCAGCATCTTGCTCGGCGGTGGCGGATTCGCTTTGGCCAAGTTCAAGCCAAGCAAGGACACCAAGCCGAAGAAGAAAATGGAGATGGTCATGATCTCACCCATGCCACCACCTCCTCCTCCGCCACCACCCCCACCGAAAAAAGAGGAGCCACCGCCGGAAGAAAAACCATCCGAAGAGCCTCCAGAAGAAGCTCCTGAGAAAATGGAAGACAAACCAGCCGACGCCCCCAAAGAAGAAGCACTAGGCACTGCACTCACCGGCAACGGCCCTGGTGATGGACTCGCTGTTGGTGGAAGCGGCATCGGTGGTCGCAGCATCGGCGGCATCGGTGGCCAAGCTGGCTCCCCTTGGGGTCGCTACCAAGGTGTGGTGTCAGACCGCATCAAAGCGGCGCTGGGCAGGAACCCCATCACCAAAAATGCCGATGGCAGTGTCCCTGTGAATATCTGGCTCGATTCTACCGGACGCATCACCAAAGCAACTCTCAGTGGCAGCACCAGTGATGCAAACGTGGACGCAGCGATCAAAGAGGCCCTCACCGGCCTCGACCTGAACGAACTGCCCCCAGACCCGCCCAAGCCCATGCCCATGAAACTGCGCATCAGCCTGCGCAAACCTTGATCCCATTTTGAATTCCTCATTCCATCCCATGCGTCCGATTTTCCTGCTCGCCCTTAGCACGCCTGCACTTTGCGGCCTGACTCATGCGCAGGCGCCGCAAATGCTTGAGCCGCCGCTGCCCATCTATGCCGCCGTTGTTCCCGCTGCGCCGCCGCCTGCCGCCACTCCATCAGTCCCCGCACCTGTTGCCACGCCAGCACCCACAGGAGATTTGCCGCCGCCGAACGATCTGCTGCCGAAAATCAATGAGCCCGCACCACGCGCCTCGGTGTCTGAAAACGTGACCATCAATCTCATCAACCGCCTCGTGCAGCGCGGTGCCTTGACTCAGGCAGACGCCACCGACCTCATCCAACTCGCCGAACAAGACGCTGCCATCGCTCGCGGTCAGGCGCAGATGCTGCAGGAGACCCAGGCCGCCGTCGTGGCCCAAAGCGCTATGCCGCCCGTCGTGCCGGATGCGGAGGAGGTGCGCGTCACCTACATCCCAGAGTCCGTCAAAGAAGAGATCCGCAGCCAGTTGCGCAGTGAGGTGCTCAATCAAGCGCGTGAGGAAAAATGGGCCGCGCCCAACCAAGTGGTGGAATGGACGACCCGCACCTCACTTTTTGGCGACCTCCGCATGCGTCACGACCGCTTCTCTTTTTCAGCGGGCAACAACAACACAGGCGTCTTTCCCAACTTCAACGCCATCAATACCGGCGCGCCGTTTGATGTCTCAGGGCCAATTTTCTCGCCGCAGCTCAACGTTGACCGGGACCGTGAACGCACACGACTGCGCATGCGCCTTGGCTATGACATTAATCTTGAAGACGGCTTCACCGCTGGCATCCGCATGGCCACTGGCGGCAACAATGCACCCGTGTCCACCAACCAGACGCTTGGCTCAGCCAATACCAACAGCCAAGGTGGCAATTTTTCAAAGTATGAGCTATGGCTGGACCGAGCCTTTATCAAATACGAGGCCAGTCTAATGCCGCGCGCCGATCTGATGATCTTGCTGGGTCGGTTTGATAATCCCTTCATGACCAATAGCCAGATCATGTGGGATGAAGATGTGGGACTCGACGGTATCGCCTTCAAGATCACCAATCCTTGGAATACTGGACTCAAAACCTTCCTGACCGCTGGTGCTTTCCCAGTGTTTAGTAGCGACTTCAATTTCCCCTCCAACAATCCCTCCAAATACGCCAGCAACGACAAGTATCTGCTAGCGGCCCAGTTTGGCGTCCAGTTCAAGCTGGCGGATGACATCGAGGTCAAGACCAGCCTCGCTTACTACGACTGGAAAAACGTCCAGGGCCAGTTGTCCTCACCCTTTGTGCCTCTCAACGCCACCGATGCTGGCGATACGGACAATAGCCGCCCGCTCTTTGCGCAAAAGGGCAACACCTACCGCCCGATCCGCAACATCACACCCACCGCTCTCAATGGCTTCGGCACCACCAACCAGTTCCAATACTTCGGTCTCGCCAGCAAGTTCCGGCAGCTCTACTGGACGGGCCGCGTTGACTTCAATCACTTTGAGCCGGTGCAGGTCTCACTGCTCGGGGAGTTCATCAAGAACCTCGCCTTTGATCGTGACTCAATTAACAACGTTGCCGTCAACAATCGCACTGGTGGTGGCGCAGGAGCCTTTGATGGTGGTGACACCGCTTGGTTCATGGGAGTGAATGTTGGCAAGCCGATCAGCGCCTTTGACAAGCGCGGCGACTGGTCGGTCGGCCTAGGTTACCGCCATGTCGAATCTGATTCCGTGATCGACGGCTTCACGGACTCCGTCTTCGGCTTCGGCGGCTCCAACATGGAAGGCTACACGCTCAATGCGGCCATGGCGCTGTCCAAGCGCACCTGGTTCCGCCTCGGCTACATGTCCGCCAACCAGATCGCCGGCCCCACTCTCCAAACCGACGTCGTCCTCCTCGACTTCACAGCCAAATTTTGATCATGAAATTCAAATTCGCCCTTATCCTTGCCCTGTTCACCTCCTTGTGTGCTGCTGAGGAGGCTGAAGATCCAGCCGTGGCCGTGCTCAAGCGCATGCGTGAGCAACTGCGCACCGTCATGATCCAACAGCAGAAGACGGAAGCAGACCGTGCAGCACTTGCCGCTGAAAAAATCGATCTCGAAGAGAAGAACAAAGCGATCGAGGCCAAGTTCAAGCAACTCGCCAAAGAGAGCAATGCGGCAAAGACCGATGCCGACGACAAGATCGCCAAACTCACCACCAAGGTCGCTGATCAGGAAGCATCCATCACCAAAATACAGGAAGCACTCGCCGCATGGAAAAAAGGCCACGCCGAGGTCGTGGCCGCCGCCAAGAAGATCGACGAGCAGCGCGCCGAATATGGTGCCCGCGTCATCCTGCTCGACCGCAAGGTCGCGGACGCGAACCGCAAGAACTTCGAGCTTTTCAACATCGGGAGAGAGATTTTGGAGAAGTACGAGGGTTTCGGCTTTGGCACCGCGCTCGCTGCGCGGGAACCTTTCACCAAGAACATGCGGGTGAAGCTCGAAAGCATGATCCAAGATTATGGTGATAAATTGACCGACAATCGCGTGGCGCCGGACGACGCGCCGAAAAAAACAGCCGCAAAGCCGGAGAGCAAACCGGACACAAAGCCTGTGTCCAAGGAGGATGCCGCGCGCGTCCAGAAACCCAATCCCCAATGACCACCCGCTGGCGAATCTCGAATGTTGTGCAGCGTCCAAAGACCGACTGTCTTTGGGCGCTTGTCGTTCTTTGGTCGTGCGTGGCTTTTTATCCCGCGCTGGCAGACGACACGGTTATCGGACGCATTGGTGACATAGAATTGAAGCAGAGCGAGCTTGAGGAATCGCTCGGCACTCTTGCCGCCACGGATGCGAAGGCTCTGGCGGAGGATCCTGGTGCCTTGAACAAGCTCGTGCGCTCCATGCTGGTGCAGCGGCTCGTCCTGCGCGAGGCGCTGGACAAAAAGTGGGACCAGGAGCCGTCCGTCCAGCCTCTTCTCCGAAGCACGCGTGAAGCCGCCCTCACGGACAGCTATCTCAAGGCGATCTGCAAGCCCCCCGTGGATTACCCGGGCGAGGCGGAGGTGCGCGCCGCCTACGACGCCAGCCGTGCGGAACTGACGGTGCCGCGCTCGTTCAAGCTCGCGCAGATATTCATCGCCAAAGGATCGAAAACGCGTCCGGAAGATGTCATGAGCCGTTTAAAGGCCGCTCCGGCCAGTTTTGGCCAGATCGCCCGTGAGATGAGCGAAGAACGTGAAAGCGCGTCGCGGGACGGGGAGATCGGCTGGCTGACCGAAAAACAGATCCAGCCCGAAATCCTAGCCCAACTGCCTAAACTGAGCCTGAACGTCGTTTCCGAGCCCCTGAAGCTGAACGACGGCTGGCATCTTTTGAATGTTCTAGACGTGCGCGAGCCCTACACTCCGTTTTTTGAGCAGGTGCGCGTGTCGTTGGCCCAGCGGCTGCGCGCGGAGAAGACGAAGACCGCCATGCAGGCTTATATGTCGGAAATGTTGCAAAAACACCCTGTGGCTTTGAACGAGGTGGCGCTGTCTAAGCTCCTTCAAGCCACATCCAAACCCTGACCCCCTCAAACGCCATGAATGCCAGACGCTTTTCCCCTGCGCAGTTCGCCCTTGCCCACATGCTGGTGCTTTTGCATGCCCTGTGCCCCTGCACCCAGGCGGGGGACATTCTCCGCATGAACGCGCCCGCAGGAGCGGCACCCGCCGCGCCCGCCAACACCGCAGGCGCAGGAACGATTGACAACGCTGCCGTCGCCGCGCAGGCGCGCGCGAACGCGCAGGACATGCTGGCGCGCAATACCATGGCGCTACAGTCTGTCGATGCCATGCAGGCCGCTGCGCGTGCCGCGGCCGCAGGGATGAACAATGCGGGTGCCAATCCCAATTTCCCCGGCACGACGCTGCCGGACGTGCCGGACGGCCTTAGTGTGGGCGGACTCAATTTTGTCAGCGCAGCGGGTGCCAACGCCCCCACCCAGTCGATGCAAAACGCCCGCACGATTGTTGAGATCCAGCAGACCCAGCAACAGGCCATGCTGGAGTGGAACACGTTCAACATCGGCAGGCAGACGACCGTGAAGTTCGACCAAAGCGCGGGCGGTGCCAACGCCAGCCAATGGATCGCTTTCAACCGCATCACCGATCCCAGCGGCAATCCCTCGCAGATCCTCGGTTCCATCGAGGCGCAGGGCCAGGTGTATGTCATCAATCAAAATGGCATTATTTTCGGAGGGGGCAGCCAGGTAAACACGCACACGCTCGTGGCCACCGCGCTGCCGCTCAATGACAGCCTCATCACTCGCGGTCTGCTGAATCCGCTCGACGTTCAGTTCCTCTTCTCCGCAGTCAATCAAAGCGCCGGTGCGAAAGGCACGCCTGCGCACACGCCGCCCGTTCCTCTCACACCAGGTGGCGTGACTGGGAACGTGATCGTTAACGCCGGTGCGCGCCTCTCCAGCCCTACCACACCCGAGCGCGTGGGAGGCCGGGTGGCGCTGATCGGCGCGAACGTCACAAACAACGGTACAATTTCGACCCCGGACGGCCAGACCATTCTCGCCGCAGGCCTCCAGGTGGGCATCTCCGGCCACGTCAGCACTGATCCAAGCCTGCGCGGTCTGGATGTATTCGTGGGTGACGTCGGAACGTATGCCGGCACGGTGGTCAACAATGGTTGGATTGACGTGCCGCGCGGGAATGTCACCATCACCGGCAAGGAAGTGCATCAGAACGGGGTGATCGCCAGCACGACATCCGTGGCACTGAACGGGCGTATCGATCTCGACGCCTCATACAACGCGTTGAGCAACGTCGGTTACGATCCCGTGCTCTATCCAAACTCTCCCGCCTACCTCTCCCGCGCCTCGGGCCTGGTAAGTCTCGGCGCGGGATCTGTGACGCAGATTCTGCCTGAACCGGCGTCCACGGAGACGGTCATCGGGACTCAATTGGCGCTCGTTTCGCAGATCAACATGCGCGGCAGGGCGGTGTACATCGGTCAGGATGCGACGGTTTATGCGCCAAACGCGCAGGTGGCCATCAGCGCGGGCATCTGGGACTTTGTGTTTTCGACGACGCTGCCGCGGTCAAACTTTGTCCTTTCCAGCGGGCAGATTTATGTGGACTCCGGCGCGGTGATCAGCGTTGCCGGCTCGACGACCGCCTATGCGCCGGTGTCACAGTACCTTCTGAGTGTGCAGTTGCGAAGCAACGAGCTCGCCGACTCGCCGCTGCAGCGCAACGGCGTGCTGCGCAACCAGACGGTTACCGTCGATCTGCGTGAAACTGGCACCTACAACGGCAAGATTTGGTATGGGACGCCGCTGGCCGACCTCACGGGTTATGTGGGCATCATCCAGCGCACGGTGGGGGAGCTCACGACGGCGGGGGGCAGCATCGCTTTGTCCTCCGGGGGCTCCGTGGTGGTCCAGGACGGCGCGGCGCTCGATGTCTCGGGTGGCTGGGTGAACTATCTCGCTGGGGAAATTCAAACTACACAGGTCATTTCGGACGGTCAGGTTATCGACATCGCCAATGCGACACCGAACCGCGTGTACACGGGATTTTACACCGGTGAGCAGACCACGACGCAGCAGGCATGGAGCACGAGCACCACCAGCTCGTCCGTCTTCTTGCAAAACAGGTCCGCAGATCCTGGAAATCTCAGCGGTGCAAATGCCGGGAGGCTCACGATTTCGACCCCTGGCCTCGCCCTGGACGGCAGCTTGCGCGGCACGGTGGTGGCAGGTTCCCGCCAGCGTGACGCGCTGCCTTCCGCGGGTTCTTTCACCTTGCTGATGCAATCGCAGGCGAACAGTGTGGCCGAAGGATACCCCCTGCAATATCCCACGCCGACACTTTTCCTCCGCGGCGGAGTCCTCCAAACGGCTGCGGCCCCCTTCGCGCTGGATGTGAACGGAGCGCCGCTGGCCCTGCGCGCGGATCGCCTGGTCGAGATCAATCTTTCGCCCTCGATCGTCAACGAGGCCGGATTCGGTCGCTTGAGTGTGCAGAATCCGGACGGACGGATCATCGTGCCCGCCAGCACGAGCATCACCACGTCCCCACGCGGTTCTATTTCGCTCGGAGGCTCCGGAATTGATCTCGATGGGCGCATCATCTCGCCCGGGGGCGACATCTCGCTGACCGCCTACAATCTCTCCCCTGCGGAGGTGGCCGCGCGTCGCAATAACCCGGTGCTCGGGCTGCCTGCGGCAAATGCGGGCCGCGGAGACGTGCGTGTCGGTGCTCTCGCCGTGCTGAGCACCAGCGGCCTGCTGATCGACGAACGCTTCACCGCTTCCCAGGCCCTTCCGCTCGTCACGGAGGGCGGCGACATCACGATTCGCGCCCTGAGTGTGGCCCTTGCGGCCGGCGGTTTGCTCGATGTGTCGGGTGGCGTGCGGCTGGACCGGCTCGCCGATCCGCATTTTGGAGATGCGGGCGCGCTGAGCATCCAGACAGGCCAGGATGTGAATCTCAAGGGGGTGCTGGGCGGCGGCATCACCCTCGGATCGGAGTTGCGTGGTTTCTCCGGGGCTCATGGAGGCTCCCTCACGTTGCAGGCACCTGCCTTGCAGGTCGGCGGGACATCCAGCGATCCCGATGTGCTCGTGATCGCGCCCGAGTTCTTCAACCAGGGAGGCTTTGGTAGCTTCACGCTGTCAGGTCTCGGCCAGATCACCCCGGTTTCCGGTGAATTTTCACCTGCCGTGCTAATCACCGCCGGCACACATATCCGTCCGGTGGTCCAGGGCTGGAATGTCGATCTTCAATCGGCCCAGACGGTCTCGCTCACTCCATTCACATCGGTAGAAGGTCTGCGAAACGCGGCCAGCCTCGCATTCACGGGTCCGGGTGTTTCGGACGAGCTGGCTGGCACGCTGCTGGTGCGCAGTGAGCTCGTGATGGAGGCCGGCTCCAGCATCCTCACGGACGCGCTGGGCAGCGTTCGATTCGCGGGAAACACGGTGGCCATCGCCGGCCAAGTGACCGTGCCTGGCGGCACCATCACCATCAATGGGGCCAATCTGTTTCCGTCATTCGATCTGACACCGCCGAGCGCCTTCACGACGGTTCACTTGGCCCCTAGTTCCAGACTTTCCGTGGCGGGCAAGGTGCTGTTGCTGCCTGATCCCTTTGGGCTCCGGCGCGGGTCGGTGCTGGCGGGTGGAACGATCAACGTTTCTGGAAACATCGTGGCGGAGGCTGGTGCCGTGCTGGATGCCGCGGGCGCGAGTGATGTGCTCGATCTCACGCCCGGAGAGGCGGGCAGCATCACCGGCAGCGTGGTGGTGCCTGTGACGAGCGGCGTGACGACACCGCTGTTCAACGGTCAAACCTCCGTCCCGGTGCGGGTGGACAGTGACGGCGGGCATGTGGTCCTCCATGGCGGGGAGATGCTCTTCCTGGATGCTGCGGTGAGCGCGGCGCGCGGCGGTGCCACGGCTGCGGGTGGTTCTTTGACGGTCAGTTCGGGCCGGTTTTACTCTTTTGGCACGTTCGCGCTGCCGGATGACATCACCCTGAGCGTGACTCAGAACACACCGGCCATCAGCGTGCCGTTTTACGCGCCTGGAGGGAGCGCCATCGGCCGTGCCGTGATCAATGGAAGCGGCAACGTGGTGACGCAGATGGGATATTTCCACGCTGACTCTTTCTTGAACGGTGGATTTGACTCGTTGGAGCTCTCCGGCAACGTGCGCTTCTCCGGTGCCGTCAATCTCACCGCGCCCGCGAGCCTGCGCATCGCCTCTGGAGGTTTCTTTTCCGCGGATGCCGCAGTGGCATTGAACGCGCCCTATGTCGCCCTAGGTCTCGATTTCCGCGCTCCGATCCAACCGCAGCAGAGTCAGACCGAGCAGTCTCCGTTCACCTACCAGGGCGAGTCTTACTACGTACAGCCGACAAATGGGCCAGGCAGTCTCCAGGTCAACGCGCGCACCGTTGATGTCGGCTTTTTGTCCCTGCAAAACACCGGAACAGCCAGCCTCGTGGCGGAGAATGGTGACGTGCGCGGCAGCGGCAGCCTGAACATCGCCGGCAGCCTCCTGGTGCGGGCCGGGCAGGTTTACACACCCACGGCATCGGCCTTTGTGCTCGCTGCGTATGACTACACGAATGGGTCCGGGCTGCAGAGAGGTTCGATCACTTTCGAGCCATCCGGCACGCGGCGGCTCCCGCTCTCGGGCGGCGGGCGGGTCAATGTGCACGCGCACACCATCAACCAGGGCGGCACGATCGTGGCTCCCGGCGGCATCATCAATCTGGGCTGGGACGGGACCGGAACCAGCCCGACCGACTTGCTGAGCGGTGCCGGCATCCAGGCCGGACGCGTCATGCCTGTGACGGTCGATCTCAATCTGCTCGCAGGCAGCCGCACTTCGGTCTCGCTGGTGGACCCTGTCACTGGCTTGGGAATTTCGGTTCCCTACGGCTTCAGCACTGACGGCTCGTCCTGGATCGATCCCCTGGGGCAGGACATCACGGGCGGCGGGTTGCCGGTCAAATCGGTGAACACATCCGCGCTCAACATCAATGCCAGCGCGGGCTCCACGATCGATCTGCGCGGCGGCGGCGAGCTATTCGCCTACCGCTGGGTGAAGGGGACGGGCGGCACGGTGGACATTTTGGACGATGACGGCCGCTTTGCGGTGCTGCCCGGCTACGAGAACGACTACGCGCCTTTTGGCATGTTTAACAACACCACAAGCATTTTGAATCTGGCGGCCGGCCAGTCTGGCTATGAGAATGCCAAGCTCAACGTCGGGGACCGTGTTTTTCTGGAAGGCGGCAGCGGCCTCGCCACGGGCACTTACACCCTGCTTCCTGCCCGCTATGCCCTGCTTCCAGGCGCGTTTCTCATCACGCCGGGTGCTTCAGAGCCGTCCGGATCCGTGTTGATGCCCGGTGGCGCCTCCATGGTGTCGGGGTACCGCTTCAACTCCCTGAACGCCGCGCGTGAGGCACCACGGCTTTATTCGAGCTTCGAGATCGCACCGGGACCTGTGGTGAGCGTTCGGGCGCAGTATGAGAACTACTTTGCCAGCACCTTCCTGCGAGATCGCGCACTTGCACTGAACCTGGCCGCGCCACGCCTGCCGGTCGATGCCGGCCGCTTCTTGCTCCAGTCGGTGAGCACGATGGCGTTCGCCGGATTTGTGAATGGTGGCGCGGGAACCGGGGGGCGTGGTGCCGAGATCGACATCAGCAGCCCTGCCAGCATCCGCATCGTCGAGAACGGAGCGGCGGGGCTGCCCGGCGAGCTTGTGCTTGATGCCGCGCAACTCAGCTCCTTTGGAGCTGAAAGCCTCTTGATCGGCGGCCAGCGCACTAGCACCGCCAGCGGGACATCCGTCGCGACCCGCACCGCAAACATCACGGTGGCCAATTCGGCGGCCAGCAGCCTTTCCATGCCTGAAATCATCCTCGTGGCCAGCAGCGGCATCACGCTGGCCCCGGGGGCCTCCATTGTGGAGCGCGGAACCATGAGCGCGGGCGCCGAGACCTTGCTGTTCGGCTCCTCGGCGGTCCCTGGCAGCGGAAACGGAGCGCTGCTGCGCGTTTCCGCCGACGCGACAGCCGGCATGCTGCGGAGTGGCATCACGGCCGCAGCCGGCCCGCTCTTGAACCTCGGCACAGGCGTCCTCCTCGAAGGTTCCAGCATCACGCTCGACTCCACGGACGCGCTGGTGATCGATCCGCTCGCCGTCCTTGATGGCGAGGCGCTGAACATCAACAGCGGACGCATCAGCGTGTTGCTGGACACGTCCGTGGCCCTGCAGCCGCAGCCCGGTCTTGTCATCAGAGGCACGGCGCTGGCCAGTCTCCAGGTGGCGGACTCCCTCTCCCTCCTCAGCTACTCCTCCATCGATCTTTATGGCACCGGAACGCTCGGACGCTCGGACATGGCCTCGCTCAAACTGCGAGCGGGAGAGATTCGTGGATTCAACAACGGCGGCATGGTGGTGCTGGCCGCCAGGGATGTCCTGCTCGACAACCTGGCTCTCGGCAGCGCACCGGGCGCGGTTGCGGCTCCGGCGGGAACTCTAGCCGTCGCCAGCGAGGTGCTGCGCCTCGGAGTCAACACGCTGCGGGTGAGCCAGTTCGCGGGGATGCAGGTGAACGTTTCGCGCGGCATTCTGGGCCAGGGCACTGGCGGGCTGGTTATCGCAGGGACGTTGACAGGCACCACCCCGGTGATTTTGGGCGATGCCTTTTCTTCAAAATCCATATCGGCGACCGGCGCGGTCAATCTGCAGAAATCCGCGCTCGTGGGCACTGCTCTTTCTGGCGGTCTCGGTGCCACCTTCGGCATCGCTGGTTCTGCGCTCACCATCGGCAGTGACATTCTGCTGCCAAGCGGCCAGCTCATGCTCACGGCAAGCAGCGGCAATCTTGATGTGGGCGGTACCCTGGATGTTGGTGGCACGGCGCAGGTTTTCTTCGACCAGGTCCGGTACACGGGCGCGGGTCGGATTGATCTCGTTTCGACAACCGGCAACGTAAACCTCCTGGCCGGCAGTGTGGTGAACATCGCCGCGAATCCCGCCGGCGGGAATGCGGGCACGCTCGGTGTCTCGACCGCCAGCGCGTCTGGAACGCTGGCACTTAATGGCACACTGAATGGTCGTGGAGGCATCGGCGGCAGGGGAGGTGACTTCCAGCTCACCGCAGGCAGCCTCCCGACTCTTTCCGCGTTGAGCGCCAGCCTCAACAATGCCGGTCTGAGCGGGTCTCGCACTATACGCGTCCTGTCCGGCAACGTGGAAGTTGATGGTTCCACCATTTCGCGGGTCTTTGATCTCTCTGCGGACACCGGATCGATCACCGTCTCGGGACTCATCGATGCCTCCGGCGTCACCGGTGGCACCGTGACGCTCCAGGCGGCTGAGAGCGTGATTTTGACCAATGGATCGCGCATCACGGTCGCTGGGCAGACTTATGATAGTGCCGGCAAGGGAGGCTCGGTCTCGCTCATGGCCGGATCGCAGCGCAACGGCGTGGCAAGCACCTCTGCGCTCCTGGATCTGCGTACAGGCTCCGGGATTGACCTCTCCGTCGCCGGACACATCCCGCGCAGCACTCACAATGTGCTCGCAGGCGCGGTGCTGCGCACGCCGGTCAGCGTGAACGGGTATGACACCATCACTGCCACGCAGACGGGCACGGTCACCCTGGCCGACGGCTCGACCATCGCCCTGACAGCCGACGCACCGGTCAGTGTTTTCGGAGCCGCCTCGGTCACGCTCGCTGCGGACGGTGTGGTGAGCTTTGCTGGAAGCGCCGCATGGGGGCGGCACGCCGGCACACTCCAACTCCGCGCACCGCAGAACGCCGGCTCCACGGACATGCAGATGAATCCTCTCAACGCTCTAATAACCGGTGCGTCGCTCGTCACGGCGGAGGGGTATCGCATTTTCACACCGGCAGGCGGCACGCTCAATGCAGCGGCGCTCTCCAGCATCACGTCCAATGCCGGTGCCTTCACCGGGAACACCGCCGCCATCACCGCACGCCTGCTGGCGGCCAATGCGGCGCTCGATCCCGTCTTCTTTGTCATTCCCGGAGCGGAAGTCATCAACCGCACCGGCGATCTCACGCTCGGCACCAACACTTCGACCGTCGCTGCCGGTGATTGGAACCTCGCCACCGCGCGGCATGGTCCAAAGGGTGTTCCTGGGGTGCTTACCTTGCGCGCCTTCGGCAATTTGGTGTTTTTCAACAGCCTCAATGACGGCTTCACCACGGGAGCCTACAATGCCCAGTTGATCGGTGCCAACAACGCCCTGCCGGGCAACCTGCAATCGTGGTCGTACCGGCTGGTGGCCGGCGCGGATTTCGGAGCGGCGGATTTCCGTCAGGTGATGCCGCAGTCCGCGCTGGCCTCCGACAAGGGATCCCTGATGCTCGGGCGCAATGCGGGACTCGCGGTGGCTACGACGCCCAATGCCAGCGCCCTGACCTCCTTGGTGATCAATCCCACCACCACGACCGGACGCTTCCAGGTCATCCGCACCGGCACGGGAAACATTGATGTCTCCACCGCGCGTGACGTACAGTTCCTGAATATCTTCACTTCCATTTACACCGCCGGAGCGGCTTTGCCGAATGCCACCATGGGAGGGACCTTTGATGTGCCACGTCCAAACATGCAAGGATCCAATGCGGGAGTGCTCGGCGTGAATCAACAGACGCCTGCCTATCCCGCGCAATACACGATGAGCGGGGGCAATGTCACCATTCAGGCGCGCGGCGATCTCGTTCAACTTACCCGCAACACCGCCAACAATCTGATCACGGATTCACGCCGGCAGATGCCCACAAACTGGCTCTACCGACGCGGAGCCACGGATCCTGCCACCGGACTCTTTGCGCGCTCGCGATATGACAATGCGTCCAATCCGGACATCGCCTCGACGACTTGGTGGGTCGATTTCAGCAACTTCTTCGAGAACGTGGGCGCGCTGGGTGGCGGCAATGTGACGCTCATCGCCGGCCGGGATGTCGTGAACGTGGATGCCGTCGCTCCCACCAATGCGCGAATGCAGGGCAAAAACCTCGCGGGCAGTGCCCTGGTGCCGGATGCCAGCCGTCTCGTCGAACTCGGTGGGGGCGATGTCGTGGTTCATGCTGGGCGGCACATCGACGCGGGGGTCTATTATGTGGAGCGCGGTGTCGGTACGCTCACCGCAGGGGACACGATTCGCACCAACAGCACGCGTTCTCCTTCGCTCGGATACATTGCCTCCTTTACAACCCCGTCGGTGCTTGCCGCGGAAACGTGGATGCCCAGCGCCCTCTTCGTCGGCAAGAGCAGGTTCGATGTCAGCGCACGCGGAGACATTCTCCTTGGTCCGGTGGTCAATCCGTTCCTCCTGCCGCAAGGCTACAGCAACACCTACTGGTACAAGACCTACTTCTCCACCTATGGCCCAGACAGCGGCGTGAGCGTCACCTCGCTGGCGGGCGATGTCACCTTGCGCTCCAGCGTGACACTTCCGACGGCAGGTGCCGCCGGCGCGGCGCTGCCCGTGCTTCAGGCATGGTTCCAGAACGTGATGCTGCTCGGTTCCAACACCGGTGCGAACGCCGGGCCGAGTGTCTCTCTCTACCAGCCTTGGCTCCGCCTCTCGGAAAGCAGCGTCCAGCCTTTCCTCACACCCTTCACCTTGCTCCCGGGCACACTGCGTGCCACCGCCTTCTCCGGCTCGCTCGACCTCGTGGGCAGCATGAATCTTTCACCGTCCGCACGGGGTAGTCTTGATCTGCTCGCGGCGGGTGACATCAACGGTCTCAATGTCACCGGCACGACGACCATCAATAGCGTCGTCCAGCACGTGTGGAACGCCGGCCGCGTCAACCTCTCGGACACAAGCCCAGAGGCAATCCCCGGCCTGCTGACGCCTTTTGCATATCAAAACGTGATCGGCTCGCGTACCTCGACGCTGGCTAATACGACGCGTAGCGGCTTCCTTTCCTCGCTGGACAACCTGTTTCTCGAAACCGGCTCCAACAGCGGTAGCGCTGCTGTTCTGCAGACAAAGCAGGCGCTGCATGCCGCAGGCCTCCTGCACGCGTCGGATCTGACGCCCGCCTACCTTTACGCCCGCGGCGGCTCGGTTAGCGGTTTCACGCTGTTCTCCGCCAAATCCTCTCGCATCATCAGCGGTCTCGATGTGGCGGATGTGTCGCTTTATCTACAGAACAACCGCTCGTCCGACCTTTCGCTGGTTTCTGCCGGTCGTGACGTCATCGCGTATAACGCCAGCACGCCGCAGCGTGTCAGTTCACGCGCCACCGGAAATTTGACGGGTCTTGGTGAGGTTCCCCAAGCTGGCGACGTCCAGATCAATGGCCCGGGCACTCTCCAGGTTCTTGCCGGACGCAATCTAGACCTCGGGGCTGGCCTCAACAATGCCGACGGCACAGGTGTCGGCATCACGAGTATCGGAAACGGTCGCAATCCCTACCTGCCTTTTGAAGGCGCTGACATCATTGTTGGTGTCGGGCTCGGCGGCGTGCCTGCCGGCTTGGGATCCAGCACGCTTGATTTCGCCGCCTTCCTCACCTCCTTTGGCACGAGCACTCGTCATCTGAACGACCTCGCCGACCTTCTCGGCGTGCCTTCGGTGGATATCAATGACCCGGCTTTGACGCCTGAGCAGAAGAATCAGCTCGCACTGGCACTTTTCTACATCGTACTCCGCGACGCAGGACGTGATCGCAACGACCCGGAGAGTCCGGATGTAGGAACGTATGCTGCCGGTTACGCCGCGATCGCCGCGTTGCTCCCCTCAACCGCCGAAGGCAGCATTCAGACTCAGGCACGTGACATCCGCACCCGAAGCGGCGGCGACATCAGCATTCTGGTGCCTGGTGGTGGTCTTACCCTTTTGCCTACCGCCATCGGCCAGCAACTCGCCCCTCCCGGCATCATCACGGAGGCAGGCGGGAACATTTCCATCTTTGCCGACGATAGCGTGGATATCGGCATCTCCCGAATTTTCACCCTCAAAGGCGGCGACATCAACATCTGGTCCACCACGGGCAACATCGCCGCAGGTACCTCGGCGAAAACCGTGCAATCCGCCCCCCCCACCCGCGTCATCATTGATCCGCAGAGCGCCGATGTGGCCACGGACCTCGCTGGCCTCGCCACGGGTGGTGGTATTGGTGCTCTGGCCACAGTCAGCTCCGTCAAGCTCTCCAATATCGACCTGATCGCACCCGTCGGGGCCGTCGATGCAGGTGATGCCGGCATTCGAGCCACGGGCAATCTCAACATCGCGGCATCCATCGTACTGAATGCAGGCAACATCTCCGTCGGTGGCACCAGCGGCGGCACACCCGCTGCACCGTCCGTAGCCTCACCCAGCCTAGGAGGACTGGCATCTGCGGCATCTGCGGGCGCAGCCACTAGCAACACCCCAACGTCACAGGCAGCTGATGCCAAGCCGCAGCAGTCGGCCGGTGAAACCACTCCCTCCATCATCTCCGTCGAAGTCCTCGGCTACGGTGGTGGCACCGGCACGGAGGATGAAGAAGAGCGTCGTCGTCGCGCCACACAGGGTGGCGAATAAAAACGATCCAACCCAGCACCATCATGTCCTTTGATTTCAAACCCAATGACCGCGGGCCTGTTGAACTCCAGCAGGGGCCCAATCCAGGCATCGGCAAGTTCAACATCTTCTTGTTTGTGAGTTTTGCCTTGTTGCTACTCACCGTCTTCACTTGGAAGCCTCTCTCAGCCGCCTTCAAAGGTGCCTGGGCACGGCAGTCAGCGCGTGAAGCTCTCACCGCGCTGGCCACGGAAGATTTCGGCCACGCTATCTCCAGACTCATGACCGCCCGCGACTGGGCACCCAATGACCCGGAGGTTCTGCATGCCTTCATCACCTATCTCAAGACGGTTGAGGCCAATCCTGCCGAGCTGGCTCATCATCTCCGACTGCTCGCCGAGCAGCAGCCGCTCGCGGTGGAAGATCAGATTCTTTATGGTGCCACTCTGCTGACACTCGGCAGCACCGCCGAAGCCCGCAGCATCTACGACAATCTCCCTCCTCCGGTCATGTCCAGTGCGGACGGCCTTTCTTTCTTCTCCAAACTCCGCGCTGCTGAAGGCCAGACCGCCGAGGCTGGCGACATCGCTCGCCAGGCACTTCAACTACAGAAAGACAGCCCCGAGGCACGTCTCGAGATCGCCATTCAACACAGCCGCCACACCTACCCAGAATTTCGACGCCGCTCATGGCAGGATTTGTGGGAGCTCACGAAGCTCAACACCAAGACCGGCCTGGATGCCGCCCTGGCACTCGCCAAAGACTCCCGCTTGAACTTCCGGGAAGCGCAGGGCCTGCTGACGCTCGTTGAAAGCCATCCCTACAGCACCTTGATCGCCCGGCTGGCCGTCATCTCCGCACTGATCCTTCTCCAGCCGGCTTTGACGGACCAGCTCATCCAGCAGGAGGTGACTCGTTTCCAGACCACCAAGAACGGCAGCCTCATCGAGATCGCCGGCTGGCTCTCTGAGCATCAGCAACACGCGCAGCTGCTCAAACTCATCCCGTCCAACCTCGCTGACGGCTCTCGTCCGCTCTATACCTGTGTCATCAAAGCCCTCGCCGGCCAGGGCCGCTGGCAGGAACTCAAAGCCATGCTCACGACCAGGCGGCCGCCCGTTTCCGTAACCCTTGCAAAGATTTGGATGGCGGACGCCGAAAGCCATCTCCAACCCAATCTCGACGAATCTCGCCGCCTGCTGGCCTTTGCCGTTGATGCCGCCATCGTCAGCAAAGAGAGCGAGGAACTCGAACTCGCCAGTGGCCTTAGCTATAAACTCGGCATGCTGGATCTGGCGCTCAAAGCCCACCTCGGCCTCGTTACACTACTGCCTGCGCGGCAAGGAGAGTTATTACAGCGCACGCGCGAGATTGCCATGCTGACCAAAGACACGCGCACCGTGCTCGAGGTTTCCCGCCAGCTCCAAAAGCTCCATCCCACCAATGGCATTTATGCCGATCAACTCACCTACTTCCGCCTCCTGCTCGGTGAGGAGATGGAGCAAGTTGATCTAGCCGCCTTGAAAAAGACCGGTGCTCTCGATGACGCCACAGCCTCCACCAACAAAGTGCAGCGCATCCCCGTCAGCCTGCTGGAGGCCCTCGCCGCCTTCCGCTTCAGTGACCGTGAAGCGGTGCTCAAGCATGTCCTGCGGCTTCCCGTCACCGATGGCCTTCCTGCTGGCCACCGCGCCGTCCTCGCCGGTCTTCTCGCCACCACGGGTAAGCCCGACCGGGCTTTCCAGATCGCCGAAAAAATCCCAGCGTCGCTGTTACTCGACGAAGAGCGCTCATTCCTAAAACTGGCCCAGTGACGAAAGCGCTACGTTTGGTTTCTAGCAGCGCCTTTCAAATTGAGGCAGTGGCACTGCATGGTGAAAGAACTCTCTCCGTCCAATCCTGTCCCCTATCTAAAAGCTGCTCACGACATGCTGTTCAGGCACGTCCACGGCTCCAATCTCATTTATAACTGCGCTTGGGAAGACCCACGAATCGACCGTAAGCTCATGCAGCTCGATCGTGACAGCACGGTGGTCATGATCACCAGTGCCGGGTGCAACGCGCTCGATTATCTGCTGGACGATCCTGCCCGCATCCACGCTATCGATGTGAATCACCGCCAAAACGCGCTGCTGGAGCTCAAGCAGGCTCTTATCGCACGTGACCATTTTGATGATCTCTTCGAAATGTTCGGCATCGGCTCACATGTCGATTACCTGAAGGTCTATGCGAGCGTGCGTGCTCAGCTCAGTGAGCCCGCACAGGGCTTTTGGGACAAGCGCATTGGCTTTTTCAATCCTCAAAGCATGAAGAAATCCTTTTTCTACCATGGCACTTCCGGCATTGCCGCTTGGGTCATGGGCAATGCGCTCTTCAAACTGCGTCCCAACATCCGCAACTTCGCCACCTGCCTGCTCGACGCCCGCACGCTCGAGGAACAGCGTGAGGCTTACGCGCTCATCGAAAATGAGGTCTGGGGCGGCTTTAGCAACTGGCTGGTGCGACAGCCCGCACTCATGGCGCTGCTCGGTGTGCCACGTCCTCAGATCAAGCTGATTGAAGACTCGTATCCCGGCGGACTCACCGGTTATGTGAAGGATAAACTGAAGCATGTGATGACCGAGTTGCCCATTGAGGACAACTACTTCTGGCGTGTGTACATCACCGGCTCCTACACACTGCATTGCTGTCCGAATTACCTCCGTCGTGAGAATCAGGATGCTCTGCGGCAGCGCATCAGCCGCTTAAAGCCTCATACAGGCACCTTGACCAACTTTCTGCGCGAGCATCCCGGCCACTACTCGCACTATGTGCTGCTGGATCATCAAGACTGGCTCGCCTGGCATGATCCCGTGGCCTTGCGGGAAGAATGGGATCTCATTCTCGCCAACAGCCGTCCAGGCACCAGAATTCTCATGCGCTCTGCAGGGCTCGATCTGAGTTTTGTGCCCGTGGAAGTGCGTGACCGCCTGCGCTTCCAGCCTCAGCGCACGGAGGCACTGCATCGCCTCGATCGCGTGGGCACCTATGGCAGCACCCATTTTGCTGAAGTCATCGCATGAACTCGCTTCAGCGATACTACGCCCTGCACGCGCGGATCTATGATGTCACTCGCTGGAGCTTCCTCTTTGGCCGGGAGCGCATCCTGCACCGCATCGCCGGCATGGCGCGGCCGGAGCGCATCCTCGAGGTCGGCTGCGGCACCGGCCGCAACCTCCAAAGCCTGCGCCGCATTTTCCCGCAAGCGCAAATCACCGGCCTCGACCTCTCCGCCGACATGCTCAAGATCGCTCAACGCAAAGTGAGCAGCGTGAAGCTCGTCGAGCAGGCCTACACGGCTCCATTGACTGGTAGCCATGATGTCGTGCTCTTCTCGTACGCGTTGTCGATGTTCAATCCCGGCTGGGAGGAGGCACTGCAGGCCGCCAAAGCCGATTTACGTCCAGGTGGCATGATTGCGGTGGTGGACTTCTCCCACACGAGTTCCGTCATGTTCCAGCGGTGGATGGGCGTCAATCATGTTCGCATGGAGGGACATCTGTGGCCTTCACTGCGCGCGTCATTCGACCCGCTTGTTGACGAGCGCTATCCCGCTTATGCCGGTGTTTGGCAGTATGGCACGTTCATTGGCCGCAAACAGCTCACTTGAAGACCACATCCACACCCATGGCGCTTTCTTTGGCGAAACCGGGAATCCAGTGCGGCTTCCGCCAAGCGATGACGCGGTAGATCATCGACAGCAGATGAAGAGTCAGCAGTCGGTCGATGATCCGGTAACCGCGACGGCGGCGCATCAAGATCTCGATGGCCCAGCCGAGATATCGCCGTTTCAACCAGAAGGGCTGAAAGTCCAGTTTCACGCGGTAGCGCGCCCGCAGGCCGCGTTTGGCATACGCGGCCTTGTAAGCACGTTTCGCCTCACGCAGGCGGTCTTCCAACTCCGGCGTGAATTCCTGGAAGTAATACTCTCTAGCGAGTGCCAGCAGATAAAACGTGTCCCGCATGAACTGGATGTCCGCCACCGGCACACCAGCCTTCGGCGCCAGTTCCAGCATGCGGTCCAGGCTGTGCATGCACCGTAGGGCACTGCGCAGCGCCGCCTCTGGGTCACGCACAAAGTGCCGCAGCACTTTCTTCACGCTATGATTGATGAAGATGTTCCCCCAATACACCTGCAACTGCGGCGGTATGCGCACACGGCGAAAAAACAGCTTCTGCCGCGCAAACTCCTCCACATAGAGCAGCTCGCGCACCACCTCGTCAGAGAGCCGCAACAGTTCCAGCAGCGCATCCGCATCCAGCAGGCCGCGTTGCTTCACAAATTCACGTACCGCCTCCTCGACCAGCCAATCAGATTTCATCACCTTGATCGTCACAAACGTGTTCAGGTCAATCCATAGTGCCTCCGCATCAATCAGCGCGATCCGCCTGAATGGCACCCAACCGCCCGTCTGGCACCACACCATGCAGCCGATCACGTTGTCAGCCAATTGCAACTCACGCGCATAGCGCTCGTATTCCCAGCCTACAAAAGACGGATACTCGCCGCAGCCTTCATACTCACGCCGCGTTTGCAGCTCCACGATTTTCGGCAGCGATGTGCGAAAGAAGTTTTTGTTCAGCGGCAGATAACGAAAGAAGTCCGACTCGCCATATTTCATCGAGATTACCAACGCGTTGCTCGTGATGCCGCCAAACACGTTCTCAAACGTGCCCCGGTGCCACATGAGGTCCCCGATTCGATACGCGCCGACAGTCCAGGTGCGAAAGACGAGCGTACGCTGATGCCGCTCAAACACTGGTAGGAGCGTCTTGAGCAGTGTGCGCGCCTGTGCAGGAGTTTGGACGATCAATTCACTGCGGAATGCGTCATGGACACCTTTCCCATCCGCCTCGCCGATGCGGGCGATCACGCCCGCAACCTGTGGGAAGCCTGTGAGAAAAGATTCCAGCAGTTGAGCCAAGTAATCGAGCGGATTGACCTTCTCAGCCAGCATCCGCTCTTTCAACGCCGGCGTGAGAGTCATCACATCCATCGTGATGAACACGCGCAAGCCATGTTCTGCACAAATCATGAAGCACTCGGCAAACTCACGCCGAAACACCGCGATGCGTGCACGCAATTCCGGCTCAAGCCATTCATGATCTGCGAGATGTGCCACATCATCGAGCGAAACGGCATTGAATCCCCACGCCGCAGCCTTTGCTGCGATGAAACGAAGATCATCCTTCACGCATGCCCACCATGCTTTTGCCGCATCATCATCCGCATGCGGCACGACTTGCCACGGGATCTTCGACCAGTTGATCGTGCGCACATCATGACCGCGGAAGAAGGGTCCGATGGCATCAATGAGGTAGAGTGATTGCACAGCTCCATGCAATCCACATCATCGAAGCGTGGCCAGAATCATCGTGTGACGAATCCGTAGCCAGTCCGTGAAACAGACTTCTGGGATCAAAAGAAGTGTCTAGAATAAACATGCGGCCATGAACGAGACGGCCTGTGTGACAGCTTTGACGCATAAGGGGAATATGGTCGAAATAGTCACCTTGAAATACGAGCGAGATGAAAATGAGAGGACATAAAGGGCGCGCTTCCATTCTCACACTCCTCTATGAAACGATCGCTCACTCTGTTCATCACACTCTTAACTGCCTCGTTGGCGACGATGGGTGCCTCTAAAATTCAGGCTGCGTCCTTCACCGCTGGCAATCTTGTTGTACTTCGCGTGGGCGACGGCGGCACGGCACTTGGCACCACTGCATCTGCGGTGAGTCTCGCGGAATACACCACTGCCACTGGTCAGGTTTCACCTGTGCAAACGATCAGCGTGGACTCCACGGCAACGGGTCTTACCTTGACCGGGAGTTCAGCCACTCAAGGGACTCTCAATCGCTCTACCGATGGCACTCTTCTAACCTTCGGTGGGTATCGCAAAGCTGCGGGTGGAACTAACCCGCAGAGCGATACGACAGCGACCACCAACCGCGTCATCGGTTACGTCGGGGTCAGCGGAAGCGCCCCAAACGTGGCCACCGCAGTCACCGATGGCTTTAGCGCGGACTCCTTTCGTAGTGTGATTACAATGAATGGCAGTTCCTTCTACCTTTCCGGCGCGGGAACGAGCGCGTCAGGTGGCGTGCGCTATTTGGCAACAGCGGGGTCGGCCACGACCTCTGTGCCCATCAATAATGGTAACACGGGCAATCCAAACACTCGGCAGATCCTCATCCTCGGAGGTAACATCTACCTTTCATCCGGTGCTGGAAATCCCGGGATTGGAGTTCACAAGGTCGGCTCAGGATTGCCGATATCCGGTCCCCAGACTTACACTGGCAGCATCACTACCGCCGCCCAGATCCAATCGTTCTATTTCACCAATCTCGGCAGCGGCAATAACTGGGCTTCCAGCGGCTTCGACACGGTTTACACCGCAGACGGCACGAACCTCTCGAAGTTTTCGTTCAACGGCACGACCTGGGCACTGAACAACGCGGTGGCAGTCACAGGGATCGGTAACATCATTGGCACGACGAGTGGCAGCACCGTTACCTTGTATGGTACAGACACGACGGCATCCACTGGCAGAATTTTCTCCCTGACTGACACTGCTGGGTTCAACGTCAACAACAATGGCTCGGCAACCACACTGGCCACAGCTGGAACCAACTACGCTTTCCGCGGCATCTCGTTTGCTCCAGTCGCGCCAGTCTCCACGCCGACGGTCACCATTGCTGCGACAGATGCGGCCGCTGCTGAGCTACCTGCTGATGCGGGCACCTTCCGCATCACGCGCACGGGCGATACGACGAATCCGATGACCGTGAATTACACGATCAGCACGGGCGCTGGGCAGGCGCTCGCCGCAGACTACAGCCCTGCGCTGACTGGCAGTGCGACGATCCTCGCTGCGGAATCTTTTGTCGATGTCACGATCACACCGGTGGATGACACGGCGCTTGAAGGCGATGAAACGGTGACGCTGACCATCACGGACACCGTTGACTATGATCTCGGTTCCCCGATCACGGCTTCGGTGACCATTGATGACAATGAGACGGCCATCGACCTCTCGCGTTACACTCGCGTCGGGCGCTACGATTTGCCGGTTTCGACGGTGGGTGATTACGCGCTGCAATGCCGCGAGGCCTCGGCGGTGACTTACAATTGGGACACGGACACGCTCTTCGTCACGGGTGATGGCGGCACATCGGTCGTGCAGGTGTCGAAAACAGGCACACTGATCAATTTCATGACCCTGGCGACCGGCAGCAGCCCTCAGGGCACGGAATTCTACGATACGGAAGGCATCACCTACATCGGTGGCGGACAGTTTGTGATGACAGAGGAGCGTGATCGTCAGCTCTTCAAGTTCACCTATGCAGTAGGGACGACTCTCGGTGCAGGTGGTGCGCAACGTGTGAAACTCGGCACGACCATTGGCAACATCGGCCTCGAAGGGCTTTCGTATGATCCGCAGACGAATGGATTCATCGTCTTGAAGGAAAAGGACCCGCGCGGCCTTTTCCAGACGGGTGTGGACTTCGGTGTTGGCACCGCCACGAATGGCTCACCGACGACAGTGAACTCCACGGATCTCTTCAGCCCGGCGCTGCTCAGCGTGCTCGATCACTCGGACATCTTTGCGCTCTCGAATCTTCCTGCGCTGAATGGCAAGCCGACGACCAGCCACTTGATTCTTCTCAGTCAGGAGTCGGGTCAGATCCTTCACCTGGATCGCACGGGTGCTGTGAGCAGCACGCTGACGATTGTCGCTGATGTCGGCAGCCCGCTGACCGTTCCAGACATGACGATGGAAGGCGTGACGATGGATCGCGACGGCTTCCTCTACGTCGTGAACGAAAACGGTGGCGGCAACGCGAACGTTCCGCAGCTCTGGGTTTATGCCCCGTCGAATGCCACCAACACCGCGCCGACGGCGATCACTCTGTCGAGTGTCGTGAACTCGCTTCCTGAAACGACGAACACGAGCGCAGCCGTGAAGGTCGCCAGTATCTCGATCACTGACGATGGCCTCGGTGCCAACACGCTGAGTGTCTCCGGCGCGGACGCTTCCTCATTCGAGATCGTCGGCACCGCGCTTTTTCTGAAAGCGACCACGGTTTTGAATGCCACGACGAAGCCGACCTACAGCATCACGGTGAATGTCTATGACACCACCGTCGGTATCACACCAGACGCGAGCACAAACTATACGCTGACGATCACGACTGGCTCCGGCTCGGGCACGCTGATCATTTCTGAAGTCGCTCCGTGGTCGAGCACGAACGGCCTCGGCCTCACGGCTGACTGGTTTGAAGTGACCAACACCGGCACTGCCGCCGTGGACATCACGGGCTGGAAGGTGGACGACAATGGCCCTACCTTTGCAACGGCCATCGCGCTGAGCGGTATCACAAGCATCGCCGCAGGCGAGTCCGTGATTTTCGTCGAGACCTCCGGCACACAGACAAACTCCGGCAATGCCGCGAACTTCAGAACGCTCTGGTTCGGTGCGAGTCCGCCACCCGGACTTCAAATCGGCAGCTACTCCGGCTCTGGCATCGGCCTCAGCAGCGGCGGCGATTCGGTGAATCTGTTTAACGCTGGTGGCACTATCGTCACGAGCGTGTCATTTGGCGCATCGCAAGGAGGCCCGTTCCCCACGTTTGACAATGCCCCTGGCATCACGGGGCTGCCTATCACCACCTCCAGCGTCGTCGGCACAAACGGTGCCTTCACCGCAGCGGGTGACGCCAATGAGATCGGCTCGCCCGGCACCATCGCCACCAGCTCCACGCCGATCATCAGCATCACCGCAGTGGATCCAAACGCCGCCGAAGAACTCACTAACACCGGCACATTCCGCATCACACGCACTGGCAGCACCGCTTCATCACTCACGGTGAATTTTACCGTCACCACCGGCGCAGGTCAGGCAGATGCCGCAGACTATACGCCAGCCATCGGCACCAGTGCGACCATCGGCGCCAGCCAGACGTTTGTGGATGTTGTGATCACTCCCGTGGACGATACGAGCATCGAAGGCAGCGAAACAGTGAGCCTCACGCTCTTCGACACCGGCAGCTACGATGTCGGTTCACCCGCTTCCGCCATCGTGACGATCACAGACAACGACGTGAACACGGCGCCGACCGCTGTCGTGTTCCGCAACACAGTCACCTCGCTCGTGGAAAACACTAGCACCGCAGCCGACGTGCGCGTGGCTGACATCACCATCACCGACGATGGCAACGGCACGAACACGCTGAGCCTGGACGGTGCTGATGCAGCCTCGTTCGTCATCACCGGCAACTCGCTCTATCTCAAAGCAGGCACGACACTCAGCTACACGACGAAGCCGACTTACAACGTCACGGTAAATGTCGATGACACGACCGTCGGCAGCACACCTGATGCGACCGCGAACTTCGTGCTGAACATCACCCAGTTCATCGCGCCGGGCACGATCATCATCTCGGAAGTCTCGCCTTGGTCCAGCACCGTGGCCAACAGCCCGCTGGCCGCTGATTGGTTTGAAGTGAAGAACACCGGCGCAACCGCGGTGAACATCACAGGCTGGAAGGTTGACGACAATTCGCATGCCTTCGGTAGCGCTCTTTTGCTCAACGGCATCACGAGCATCGCTCCCGGCGAATCGGTGATCTTCATCGAGTCCGCGGCGCCCGCCACCATCGCGGCTACTTTCCGCAACCTCTGGTTCGGAGCCAGCCCTCCCGTCGGTCTGCAAATTGGCACTTACACAGGTTCCGGCATCGGTTTTGGCAGCACGGGCGATGAAGTCGTGCTCTTCAATGCCAGCGGCGGCATCGTGACTGGTGTTGCTTTTGGTGCTTCACCGACGGTTGCGCCCTTCACCACGTTCGACAATGCCGCGGGTGCTGGTGGCACGGTCGTTGGATCGTTCCCGATCCTCGCGACTCAGAGCGCGATCGACACAAACGGTGCCTTCGCTGCCGTGAATGATGCGAATGAGATCGGCTCCCCCGGCACGACGGTCACTCCTCCGCGCAATGACACGACCATCACCATCGCCGATGCCAGCATCGCTGAAGGAAATGCTGGCACCACCACGCTGAACCTCGCCGTGACTCGCAGCGATACGCTGGGTGCTTTCACGGTCAAATTTGCCACCTCAAACGGCACCGCCACCGCAGGCAGCGATTACACAGCAGCTACAGGCACGCTCACCTTCACGGTCGGCGGCTCCGCTACGCAAAACGTCTCCGTTTTGCTCACCGGCGACACCACCGTCGAGCCAAATGAGACCTTCATTGTCACGCTCTCGAACGTTGTGAACACCGCAGGCACCGCTGCCATCACGGATGCGACCGGCACGGGCACCCTCATCAATGACGACACCACGCCTGTCGTCTTCCCCGCCAGCAATTCGCTCACCTCCACCGTCAAAGGCAGCATCGCACTCGCTGGCGCGGAGATTCCAGCCTTCGATCCACTTTCGGATCGCGCCTTTGCCTCATCCGGCGTCGGCATCCAGGTCGTGAATCTCGCCAATCCAGCGGCTCCCGTGTTCATCAACACGATCACGCCTGCCACGCTCGGCGTGCCTGCCATCGTCAGCAATGACATCTCCTCCGTGGCCGTGCGCAAAGGCTCGGGTGCCAATCCGAGCGTCCTCGCCGCCGCCATCATCAACAATCCAAAGACCAGCGCTGGTCATGTGGTCTTCCTCAATGCCGCGACGGGTGATCTCATCGGTCACGCCACCGTCGGCATCGTGCCGGATCACATCGCCTGGACGCCCGATGGCTCCAAACTGCTCGTTTGCAATGAAGGCGAGCTTTCCACGCCCGAAGTCACCATCGAGGCCGCCGTGCCGGATGCCGCCCAGGGCACTGCGAGCATCATCCCTGTTGATGCCGCTGGCATGCCCGGAACCGTGCAAACGGCTGACTTCATCGCCTACGATGCGCAGACCGTCGCGCTGAAAGCCGCTGGTGTTCGCATCTTCGACGACGGCGTGCCTTCCACCGACTTTGAGCCGGAATACCTCGCTATTTCGCCCGATGGCACGAAGGCCATGGTCACGCTGCAGGAGGCCAATGCGGTCGCTGTGCTAGACATCGCCAGCGCCACCTTCACCAGCGTCGCTCCGCTGGGCAAAAAGAACTTCAGCGCCCTCCGCGCCGACTTCAGCGATGCCGACGGCATGAAAAACCCACGCACCGGCCAGCCCGTTTTCGGCCTCTACATGCCGGACGCCATCGCTTCCTTCTCATCCGGCGGTCAAACCTACTACGTCACCGCGAATGAAGGCGATGATCGCAATGACTTCATCGCTCCAAACGAGACCACGACCGTCAACAGTGGCGGTTACGACCTCGACAACACCGTCTTCTCGAACGAAGCCGATCTGAAGCTCAACGCCAACCTCGGCAAGCTCACCGTTTCCAACCTCCCTGGCCTTCGCGGTGACACCGATAGCGACGGCGACATCGACGAGATCCTCATGTATGGCGCTCGCAGCTTCTCCATCCTCGACTCCACGGGTGCCATCGTCTTCGACAGCGGCGACATGATCGAAATGATCGTTGCCTCGCTCCACGGCAGCCAGTTTGATGATGGCCGCAGTGACAACAAAGGCCCCGAGCCCGAAGGCGTGGCCGTAGCGACACTCGGCGCACGCACCTTTGCCTTCGTCGGCCTGGAGCGCTCGCACATGACGCTCGTGTTTGATGTCACCAACCCGCTCGCACCGACCTACGTCACATCCTTGGTCCGCACGGGCGACACGAATCCTGAAGGCATCGTCGTTGTCTCCGAGTCCGACAGCCCCAGCGGCCGCCCGCTCGTGATCGTGACCAACGAAGTGAGCAACACGCTGAGCGTCTTCGAACTCACGCCTGCCACCAACTACACGCTGCAAGTGCTCCACTATTACGGTGAGAGTGGCCTGCTCGGCATCCAGACCGCGCCAATCATGGGCGCGATGATCGACCGCTTCGACGATCAGTATGCGAACACGCTCGTGCTCGCGGAAGGTGACAGCTTCATCCCAGGCCCATGGCTCATCGCGGGCGCTGATCCTTCGCTGAATGCCGTCGCAGGTATCGGAGCCACTGCTCTTGGCCGCCCTGACTTTGCCATCATGAATGCCTTTGGCACAGATGCCTCCGCGCTCGGCAATCATGAGTTCGACCTCGGTTCGCCAGTGCTCTCGGGTTCCTTCTTCCCGTCCGGTGCTTGGGTCGGAGCGCAGTTCCCCTTCATCACGACTAATCTCGACTTCACCGGTGACAGCTCACTCAAGGGACGCGCCGACACCACGCTCGGTGGCACGGGTGGAGCCATCGCAGGCTCTGAAACCACTGCCATAAAGGCCAAGATCGCTCCGTATGCCGTGCAGACCATCAGTGGTCAGAAAGTCGGCATCGTCGGTGCCACGACATGGGATTTGCTCACCAAGACCTCGCCGAATGGCACCGTGCCGAAAGATGACGCGAATGTCGCCACCAGCGATCTCCAAGAAGTCGCCGCTTACCTCCAGGGTGCCATCACCGCACTGCAAGGCCTCGGCGTGAACAAAATCATCCTCGTCGATCAGCTCGATACACTTCAGCGGAACAAAGATCTCGCCGGTCTCGTCTCCGGCATCGACATCATGGTCGCTGGTGGCGGTCACGAGCGCATGGGAGACGCCAATGACGTCGCTGTCGGCTTCAACGGCCACGACGCCGACTTCATCGCGGATGCTTACCCGATCGTCACCACCGCTGCCGATGGCAAGCCAACCCTCATCGTCACCACCGACACCGAGTTCAGTTACCTCGGCCGTCTCGTGGTCGATTTCGATGCTGATGGCGTGCTCATCTTGCCAAACCTCAGCACCGTCATCAATGGAGCCTACGCTTCCACCGAAGCCAATCTCCAGGCCGCTTATGCAACGGCCAATCCCGCTTCCACGATCATCGCTGGCAGCACCATCGGCACCGCCGTGCAAAACATCACCAATGCGCTCAACAGCATCGTCGTGGCAAAAGACAGCAGCGTCTTCGGCTACACCGATGTCTATCTCGAAGGTGACCGCGTCTTTGGCCGAACGCAGGAAGTCAATCAGGGCAACATCACCGCTGATGCCAATGCCTGGAAAGCACGCACCGCGCTCGGCCTCGGTGCTGCGGATGCGGTCTTCTCGCTGAAGAACGGTGGCGGCATTCGTGCCTCACTCGGCTCTGTTTTGGCCAATGGAACCAAAGTCGCTCCGCTGGCCAATCCGATCACCGGCAAGCCCGCCAAAGGCATCTCGCTGCTCGACATCGAAAACGCCCTGCGCTTCGACAACAAGCTCATGGTCTTCGAAACCACACCAAGTGGCCTCCTTGCCATCCTGAACTACGCCGCTGGTCTCAGTAGCGGCCCCACGGTGCAAAACGGCGGTTATCCGCAGGTCGGCAACATCCGCTTCTCATATAACTCCGCGCTTCCTGCCGGGCAAAAAGTCCGCTCCGCAGCGATGGTGAACGAAGCCGGTCACATCACCGCCCGCATCGTCGAAAACGGCGCTGTATTGCCCGGTGCGCCCGCCACGATCCAGTGCGTGGCGCTGAACTTCACCGCCAACGGCGGCGATGGTTATCCGATCAAAGCCAATGCCGATAACTTCCGCTATCTGCTCACCACCGGCTCCCTTTCAGCCGCTGTCAGCGAGGCGCTGGACTTCACCGCCACCGCAACGTTCACAGGCCTCGGCCTGACCATCACGGACATCCTCGGCGAACAAAAAGCCTTCTCCGACTTCCTCGTCGCCCGCCACCCCAGCCTCGGCACCGCCTACAACGTGGCCGACACCGCCGTGGCACTCGACACCCGCATCCAGCAGCTCGCCTTCCGCAGCGACACCGCCCTCAATGGTCCTGCCACCTTCGCAGCTTGGCTTGCGCAGAACGGCTTCAGTGGCACGGCGGGCGGCGACACCGACAACGACGGCGTGCCTGACTCACTGGAATACTTCTTCAACTCCAGCCCGAACAGCGGCGGTGATCGTGACAACCTGCCGACCGTCACGATGAACGGCGGTGATCTCGAGTTCCGCTTCACCTATCTCAACAGCACGGTCTTCCCAGGCTTCCTCCAGTGCTCCGAAGACCTCGTCGCCTGGGCGAATGCGACTCCGGGTGTGGACTATGAAGTCATCACCGAAACCGTGAACGGTGCTGAAACCAGCGTGCGCTTCCGCATTTTCTGCAATCCAACACCCACAGCGACAGGTCCCTTCACCTATCTCACACCGTTCACCGCCGCCGTCGGACGCGGCGCGATTGATCAGCTCACCATCACCAATCACGGCATGGTCGGCGCAGGCAGAATCACGGGTGAAGCTCTCGACAGCTTTGGCGAAACGATGGGGGCCGCCTCCGGCCTCTCAATCACCGGTTGGAGCTACAACTCCGGCACCGGCCAGTTCAACGGGACCTTCAACGTCCTGCCAGATCGCGGCTATAACAGCGGCGCCATCTTCTCCAACTACGCCGCCCGTGTCCATCAGGTGCCCTTCACCTTCGTGCCTTATTACGGTGCAGGTCCGGTCGCTCAAACTCAGATCGTGCCGACTTACAACAGCACGACGAAGTTCACCTACCTTGATGGCATCACCACGAAGTTCACCACTGGCCTGAATGCCGTCGCAGTGAACACGATCATGGGACAAAGCGTTGGCACTGCTCCTGCGGCCAACGGCCCTGGTGGAGCCACGGAAAACCTCATCAGCTTCGATGCCGAGGCCATCCACGTCTTCGCCGATGGCTCTGGTTTCGTCTCTGACGAATACGGTGCCTACCTCGCCCGCTTCAACAGCTCCAAGCAGTTCACCAAGCTCATCCAACTTCCTGCCGCCGCACAGCCGCACAAGCCGTTCGGCACGCTGAACTACGACGCCGTCACGGCCCCGACCAATGGCCGCCGCAACAATCAGGGACTCGAAGGCCTCTCCGTCTCACCTGACAACTCACGCCTCTTTGCCCTGCTGCAAAGCGCCACCATCCAGGACGGAGCTGCCGCACCAACACGCTACAACACCCGCCTCTTCGTCTATGACATTGCTGGTGCGAACGTGGATAATCCCGTGCTCATCGGCGAATACGCCGTGCAGCTCCCCCGCTACGACCTGAATGGCAATGGCTCCGCACTCGACACCACCGCCGCCCAATCGGAAGTTGTCGCCCTCAGCAACACACAGTTCCTGATGCTGCCACGCGATGGCAACGGCCTCGGCAAAGGAACCACCGATCCAATCGTCACTAAGACCGTCGATCTCGTGGACTTCTCCGCCGCCACGAACGTCCTCGGTCTCTACGACGGCGAAGGCAATCAGATCAGCCCCGGCGGCACACTGCGCGCCACCATCACCCCAGCGAAGACCACCGTCGTCGTGAACCTGCTCTCCAGCGCCGACCTCGCCAAGTTTGGCTTCAACACCAACACCGCCGCGCCGAACCAGTTCACCGTGAATGAGAAGATGGAGGGCATGTCGCTCGTCCCTGACACCTCCACCGCCAGCACCGAGGACTACTTCCTCTTCGTTGCCAACGACAACGACTTCCAGTCCAGCGACGTACGCATGGTCGATGCCGCCGGCACCCTCGTCACCTACGGCGATGCCCGCGACCGCGGCATCACCAACGACGCCGTCTTCACCGCCTGGCGCATCACCATCTGCCCGAACAACCGCAAGTTCTTCCGCATCCAGGTGAACACAGCGCCTTGATCTGGCCCGCCTGCATCCAAGCTCGCATCCCATTTGCCTCTCATGTCCGTCGCAAGATCAGGCAGTCCGGTCGATCATGCCTGTGACCACCTGTATCGTCGCCATCAGTCCAGTCTGGTGAGCTTCGCCTGCCTGCGTGGTTGCGATGAGCATGAGGCGTGGGATCTGGTGCAGGAGTTGTTTCTGCGTGCCTTCCGGCTCGGCATGATCCAGCCGCTTTGTTCCCGCACGGAGGAAATGCAGCGTGCGTGGCTGCTGCGCACGCTGCGCTGGATGCTGATCAATTTGCACCGCCGAAGGACAAGACTGCGTCGAGGAGGCGGTCATGCGCTCGAATCGCTGGATTTGCTCATCGAAGACGGCGTCGAGTTTTCCTCGGCAAGCACACCTGCGGGTGATATTGACCGCCAGTGGGCCAGTGCGGTGCTGGATCGTTGCCTTTCACGCCTGCGCAGCAGCATTAAGCCCGCGGCATGGATGGCCTTCGAATCTGCTTTGCAAGGTGCGGATGCTCCGACCACACCCGCCATGCGTGTCGCCGCGCATCGCACACGCGTACGGCTGCGCCAGTTGATCCGCGTCGAGGCATGTGAAGAGGCGCTGCTGCAAGCAGTCAGCGCCGTAATTGAATAAGACATCCCGAGCACATCAGCTCGGACGATCTTCTGCTCAGAGTTCCATGGTTTGCCGCATGATGCTCTTTCTCGACATCGGTTACACTCTTTCTAGTGAACAAAATGGCAGTGTCGAATCATTCACGCGGCATGCGATGCATCAGAGCATGAGGTGATGAATGAGATGGCTCGATTTTTTTCGACGCCATGAAACGATCTCTTCTCTCCCTCCTCACCGTGCTCATGACCGCCTCCGGCGCTCTTGCAGACACGGTAGCCTACTGGAACTTCAACAATATCCCAGCCATCACCACGGCCAACGTGCCCGGCGTGGGTGGCGTTCCCACCTCGGTGGCAGTAACCAGCGGCGCGGGCACGCTTTCTCTGACAGGTTACACGGGCGCTGTGGATGACTTTGCAGGTAGCACGATCAATGCCGTCGGCACAGACGCAGCGGGCGCATCGCTCAGCCTCGTGGGCGGTGTCACCGCTGTCACTGGCAACAACAGTTACATTGAGATCACGCTCGATCTCACGAACTACGCGAACCCAATCGTCACCTTTGCCACGCGCGGCACTTCGTCTGGCTATAACAGCGGCATCTGGTCTTACAGCGTGGCTGGTGGAGCCTTTACCAATGTGGGGGTTAACACGGCCTCGACCTCCACCGCCTTCGCACTGGCACCGGCTATCGATCTCACGGCGATCAATGCGGTTGATGGCGCATCTAATGTTCGTCTTCGTTACACCGTGAGCGGTGCCACGACCGCCTCAGGAAACAACCGGATCGACAATCTGCAAGTCAATGCAACAGCAAGCGGCGGCGACACGATCGCCCCCCTCGTCGGCACGTTTTCTCCTCTCGACAATGCGACCGGTGTGAGCCTCTCCGCGACTCCTAGCATCACCTTCAATGAGCCTGTGAAAAAAGGCGCCACGGGCAACATTTTGATCAAGCGCAGTAGCGATGACTCGATCTTTGAAACCATCGCCGTCACTTCCACCCAGGTCGTCGTTGCGGGCAGCACGGCGACGATCACACCTACCGCCGCGTTTGCGAATACGACCGGCTACTACATCGAAATCCCAGCAGGTGCTATCGAGGACATCGCAGGCAACGATTACGCAGGGATCAGTGGCAATGCGGCATGGAACTTCACGACACTCACCCCTGATGTGACTGCGCCAGTTGCCACCAGCTTTTCTCCGCTGGACAATGCGATCGGCGTTTCCAATTCGGCAACGCCATCCATCACTTTTAATGAGGCAGTCAAAAAAGGCACAGGCAATATTCTCATCAAAAACAGCGGCGGCATCTTTGACACGATCGCCGTGACTTCCACGCAAGTCGTGGTTGCTGGCAGCACGGTGACGATCACGCCGACCGCAGCATTCGCGAACTCTACTGGCTACTATTTGGAGATTCCTGTAGGTGCTATTGAAGACATCGCTGGCAATGATTATGTGGGCATCAGTGATCCAACGACGTGGAACTTCACGACTGGGATCACTCAGCAAGCCTACGTGGCAACCAATGTCACCTCCGCGACTGGTGCGGCTAGGCCAACCGGAGGTTCCGCTTCGGCGGATCACTATGCTGAAGGAAGCGCATTGGGCCAATTTGCGGTCTATAGCATCGCGAACTTCAGGTTCAACAAGGTGGATTTCGTGCTCCCAGGCTCGGCTAACATCGACAACATCGTCACTGCGGAATACACGCTGACGACGAATAACCGCACCTTCGCCGCAGGCTCGACCCTGGAGTTTTTCCTCACCACCGATCAGATGAACGGTGACTTTACCGGCAAGACTTTTGACACGGCAACAACCAACGGAATCAATAACGCGAACTACACCTTCGCTCCCGTTTCACTGGGAGTGTTCCCTTTCACACCGGCTACCACAGGGGCACAGGGCGGCCTGCCGAACACCTTCACTCTGAACCTGAGCGCAGTCGAACCCGCGCTGCTCGCCCAGCTCAATGCTGGAGCCGAGTTCAGCATCATCCTCGCCGCCACCACGCCTACCGCAGCCATCACTTACTCAGGCAAAGGCAACACCTTCGATCCAGGCGACCCATCACTGAAGCTCACCGTCAACCAGACGCCTGGCACTGACAACACAGTGCCAACCGTCGCCGCATTCACTCCAGCCGATGGCTTCAGTGGCTTCCCGCTCAGCTCGAACCTTTCCATTCGCTTTAATGAACTGGTTCGGAAGGGAGCTTCCGGCACGATCTCCATCTTTAACACCAGTGGCAATGTCCTGGTGGAAGCCATCAATGTCACTTCGTCACAAGTCACCGTGAGCAATGCCACGGTGACGATTGATCCAACCAGTCCGCTGGTTTCTGGGAACACCTACTATGTGCAAGTCACTGCTGGCGCTATCGAGGACGTTTCTGGAAACGACTACGCAGGCTTCACGGACACGACCACCTGGGACTTTACCACATCGCAACCGCCGATCACCGCACTTGGGCCTTTCAGCATCTCCGAAAATGCGCCAGCGGGCACTGTCGTCGGTGATCTCAATCCAGCCATCATCGGCAACGAAGGTGTCAAATACGCTATCCTCGGCGGCAGTGGTGGTTCGACGATGATCAAGGGCACTCCTGGTGCTGGTTACCTCGTTGATCCGGTCTGGACCGTTGGCGATACATTTCAGGGCGCGACGGGTGCGCTGAATGCCACGACCGCAGGTAATTTTTCCCCAGTCGGCACGCCGGATGGTCTCGGTGCATATTCGCTGAATGCGACCACGGTTCGTGTGTTCATGAATCATGAGATCGAACTGCCAACCACTGGGTCTTCGGGTTATCCCTTCACGCTTGCCAGCGGTGCGGTTCTCAGCAAAGGCGGCGCACGCGTCACTTACTTCGACATCGACAAGGGCAGCCGTCGTGTCGTGGACACAGGACTCGCGATCAATCGCATGTACAACCGTAGCGGTGCTGAAGTGACGCCTGCGAACGTAGCTCAGCTTGAACTTGGCGGCTTGGATCGCATGTGCTCGTCATCACTTTTTGAGCCAAATCTCTGGGGCGCTGACCGTGGTCTTGCGGATCGCATTTACATTACGGGTGAAGAAACATCGACAGCCTTTGGTCACCCGCATGGCGGCACCTGCTGGGCGCTGGACACTTCGAATGGTGATTTCTGGGCGTTGCCTGACTTGGGACGTGGTTCTTGGGAAAATGCCGCGCTTGTCGATACTGGTAACACGACCCATGTGGCCTTCCTGCTCGGCGATGATGCGCAAGGTACTCCGCTTTATCTTTATGTCGGCGTGAAGAATGCAGCAGGCACTTTTCTCCAGCGCAATGGTCTCAGCGGCGGCCAGCTCTATGTGTGGAAAGCCACAAACGGGAATCTCACGCCGCAGCAATTTAATGGCACCAATGGCAACGGCTTAACCCGTGCTGGCACCTGGGTGGCCATCAATGCACGCAACGCCGCCAATGCTGGCACTGCCGGACATGATGCCGCTGGATATAAAAATGACTCAACGCTGCAAGCTGAGGCTGATGCAGCGGGTGCATTCTCCTTCTCGCGTCCTGAAGATCTCAGCACCAGTCCGACGGATGGTAGCATTGTGGCCTTCACCTCCACCGGGCGCGGCTCGCTCTATCCGCTGGATAACTGGGGCGACACTTACATCATCGACATCGACTTCGCCTCAGGCGTGCCGACCAGCGGTGCGCTGCGCATCCTTTATGATGGCGACACTGCCGGCGGTGGTCAGTTCTCTTCGCCGGAAGAAGGTCTTCGCTGCCCCGACAATCTTGACTGGGCTGATGATGGCTTCATCTATGTGCAGGAAGATCAGTCAAACCAAGTCGGCAGCTTCGGCGCAGCTGGATTTGAGACGTCTATCTGGCGTCTCGATACGACTACAGGTGCCGCAGTGCGTGTGGCGCAGACAGATCGCTCCACAGTCTTGCCGCTCGGCTCCACAGACACAAATGTAAGCGATGTCGGCAACTGGGAATCCTCCGGTATTATCGACGTCTCCACACTCTTCGGTGAAGAAGCAGGCTCGCTCTTCCTTTTTGACATTCAGGCCCACTCCGTAAACACTGGCCTCGTTGCATCGAAGACACTCTTTGAAGGGGGCCAGCTCTGCTTCTTGGAAAAAGGACTCGAAACGGGTGCCTTCGCCATCAACCCGAACTCCGGTGCGATCACTCTCGCCAATCCCGCAGCTCTTCAACTCGACAGCCCACGTTCTCACGAGCTGCGTGTGCAGTCCTTTGACGGTAGCAATTCAACGCTGGAAAAAGTGACGATCAATGTCACCAACACCATCGTCTCGACGACCAATAACTTCAAAGCTGCTACTTATAATACTTCGCTCTTCCGGGATACTGCGGGCGCACTGATCACTGAACTCGGCACCGTCACCAGCGACCAGGCGAAAAAAATCGCCCGCGTCATTCAGAACAGCAATGCTGACGTCATCCTCATCAACGAGTTTGATTACGATGCGAAAGGTTTGGCACTCAAACGCTTCAAAGAGAATTACCTCGAAGTCGCTCAGAACGGAGAAAACCCCGTCTATTATCCATACGCCTTCATTGCCCCTGCAAACACGGGCGTTCACTCCGGATTCGATCTCGATAACAATGGCAGCGTCGTTTCCACCCCAGGAGCTGCGAGTTATGGTGAGGACGCATTCGGCTTCGGCACGCACCCTGGTCAATACGCCTTTGTCGTGCTTTCCAAGTATCCCATCGATACGGCGAACATCCGCACCTTCCAAAAATTCCTCTGGAAAGACATGCCCGGTGCAGATCTGCCGGACAATCCAGCCAACGCGACTCCGATTGATTGGTATTCCACA
>JANOBP010000445.1:0-7860 GCA_031411715.1 Verrucomicrobiaceae bacterium
GATCGCCTCTGGTGAATGTCCGCTTTTGGCGATCAATACGTCCAGCGCCTCATCGAGCGCTTTGTCTTCCTTCGTTTTGGTTCTTCTCATCTATTCCTGTCCTCGGGTTTCCCCCTCCACACAAACTTTCTGACAGGCTCAAGAGATCCCATCGGCAGGGTTGTCGCCGCTACTGCCATCGCCTCTAATTGCTTTAATGCTATCGAAGGTGACCTCTGTCTTGCCGATCCAGAAGCGGCCGTCGGCCACCCAGACCAGTTCCATGCCCACGCTGTTGGTGAAGTTTTCTCCAGGCTCAGCTCGGTTGCCGCCGGACATGAAGAGCTTTTTCAAAGCAGCCAAGACAGGATCGGTCACCTCAGTGCCAAGTTCATCCAAGCGTAGAACCGCGACGACTTCACCGCTGTCTTTTTCAAAGCGCTTGATCAAATCGGTCAGCGCTAGCTCGCGCGCGGCGCGGTCGTTGGTGCTAGCTTTCGATGCGTTGGCCGCCTTGTCCTGCCAGGCTTTGCGGCTGTTGCTCAAGTGCTCGACAGCTTTGCTGACATCGGTGCTTTTCGATTCCCAGACGAGCATGATGGTGTCTAATTCAGTCTGCGGGAGGCTCAGGTCTTTCCAGTTGGGATTTCTTTGACGCAGCTTGATGACTTCCTGTTGTTCTGGGCTGCTGGTGCCAGCCGCGGCTTTCATTGAGTTTTCTATTTTGGTGACTTTCGCATGAATCTGCTGTCGCTCGCTCTCTCGCTGCTTGAGCTGTGCTTCGAGCCGCCCTTGCTCTCTCAAGGCATCCTCTTTTTGCTGCTGCATTGCCTCGGCAGGGCTTTCCCCAGAGCTGCTTTGCGGAAGTATCCTTGCCAGTTTTGTCTGTAAGCTAGGGTGACGGTTTCCTGAAGCTGATACCAGCCACGCGCCAGCCGAGACCGCGCAGATCACAGCAAGCAGCGAAGTGGTGCCAAGTTGCCAGCGCAAGGGGTGGTGGGCTATCGTTGTCATGGCCAATGATTTATAAATCAACGAGCCTGCGGCGGAAGTAAGATCACGCGGAAGCCGATGCGGCCTTGCCAGTGGTCCACTGTTCCACCCTTAACAGCCTTTGTATCTTTACCCGTTGTTCTGATGCTGCCAGTGGTGTCAGAAGGAAGGGCTACTGCTTCATCGCCTTTCAGAGCCAGAAACCATGATGCCTGGGCCGGCATAAAATTTAACGATCTGTTGGCCAGTCCTGAGCTGTGCTTATCGGCGCTCCATTCACTCAGGTCGTTAGAGAATCCACTAAGGCCTAGTGCTTCCGCTTGATCACGGGCCATCCGCCATTGCTTCACTCCGGGCAGTGTGTAACCTGCGCCGAGTGGCATCATCCTCGCATTTGGATCGCCATTTTGGGATTCACGCTGGGTGAGTTTTTCACACAAGGTCACGGCTTGGATAAAATTGATGCCTTCGGCAGGGCTGTTGCTGCCGCCTCCGGTATTCATAAGGGTATTTCTAGCGGCGGAAGTGACCTCCGTCTTGCCGATCCAGAAGCCGCCGTCGGCCACCCAGACCAGCTCCATGCCCACGCTGTTGGTGAAGTTTTCTCTAGGCTCAGCCCGGTTGCCGCCGGACATGAAGAGCTTTTTCACAGCAGCCAAGACCTGATCCGTCGCCTCAGTGCTCAGTTCATCCAAGCGTAGAACCGCGACGACTTCACCGCTGTCTTTTTCGAAGCGCTTGATCATATCGGTCACAGCTAGCTCACGCGCGGCGCGGTCGCTGGTGCTGGCTTTCGATTCGTTGGCCGCCTTGTCCTGCCAGGCTTTGCGACTGTTGCTCAGGTGCTCGACGGCCTTGTTGACATCGGTGCTTTTCGATTCCCACACGAGTATGATGGTGTCTAATTCAGTCTGCGGGAGGCTCAGGTCTTTCCAGTTGGGATTTTTTTGACGCAGCTTGATGATTTCCTGTTGTTCTGGGCTGCTGGTGCCCGCAGCGGCCTTCATTGAGCTTTCTATTTTGGTGACTTTCGCCTGAATCTGATTTCGCTCTCTCTCTCGCTGCTTGAGCTGTGCTTCGAGCCGCCCTTGCTCTTTCAAGGCATCCTCTTTTTGCTGCTGCAGTGCCTCGGCAGGGTTTTCCCCAGAGCTGCTTTGTGGAAATGTCCTTGTCAATTTTGTCTGGAAGCTAGGGTGACGGTTTCCGGAAGCTGATACCAGCCACGCGCCAGCTGCGAGCGCGCAGGTCACAGCAAGCAGCGAAGTGGTGCCAAGTTGCCAGCGCAGGGGTTGGGGGAGGGTGGCGGTCATGACAGAGGGATCAGGGCTTCTTCATGTCAGACTTTGCCTTTTCGAGCAGGCTCTTTTGGGCGGCGATTTTTTCGTTTAGTGGCTTCTCGACCTTGGCCACGGCTTCGCGAGCCGCTTTGAGTTTCTTGCTGGTATCATCGTGCATGGAGCGCAACTCGCTTTGCATTGTCTTTTGTTCATCCGGAGAAAAAGTGTCTTTGCCAGTTTCCCATTCGGTCTTTTTTGCATTTAAATCGGTGAATGACTTTTTGGCCGCTGCAATCTGTTCTGTGGCCTCCGTAACGTCAGGCCACTCGCTCTTTAGCTGATCAAGACTTGGCACGGAAGGCATGGAGGTGGCCATGGCGGCCTGCTTCGCAGTGTCTGCGGTCCGGCGCTCCTTATCTGCATCAACAAAGGCGGCCCAGAGTTTTTCCAGTCGCGATTTTTCTTCAAGCACTGACTTTTTTCGGAGTTCCTCGTCGCCGGAGTTTTTCTCCAAGTCATTCAACATCTTCTGCGACTCATGCACCTGAGTATCCAGTGCCGTCAGTTGGCTCTTGAGTCCGTCCACAGTACTCGTCAATACGGCAATCTCTGCGTTTTTAGCGCCGGCGAGTTTCTGGGCCGCCTTCTCTCTCTCTTCCTGTGCGTGCAGCAGCGGCAGTGCACCACCACTCAGAAATGCCCTAGCTGCCAGGCCGGTATTCGCTGTGGTGAAAAGCGAACTGAGCGCCCAGCCGCTTGCAATCGCAGACAGCAATGCCCCGGCACCCAAAAGAAGCATCCATGGCGACCGCCAGATGGGCGAGTTCGAAAGCGATGTTTCGTTTTGGATGGGCTGAACCGCGGACGACATGCCATTTATTTATGCTGTTGCAGGGTGATTTGCAAGAAAAGCATGGCTCAGGCACCCATTCCAAGACATGGGCAGCTTCAAGGAACCAGCCGAAAATCAAACGCATGACTGGGCCATCGCTTGATATCGGGGACATTCCGCGCCAGCAATCCCAGTACTTTCGTCCACATGCCACACCTCAAAGTCACACTCCCCGGATCTGAGCGCGTCGAATATGAATTTGGCGATCTCGATATCAGCATCGGGCGGGGCGGGGACAATCTGATCGTGCTTGATGACAGCAATGTCTCGCGTAACCATGCACTCGTGCTCCTCATCGACGGGGTGTGGTGGTTGCGTGACCTTGACTCCCTCAATGGCATTCTTCACAATGGGAAAGCCGTTAAGGAAATGCGCTTGGATGACCGGGCTAGTTTTGAGATCGGTGGGCACAAGTTCAGATTCACGCTCGCTTCACGCGGTGGCAGCAGTCTGGTTTTAACTGACTCCAAATCTCCTGCAGCCAAAAGCAAGCCAGTAGGGAAGGGTAAAGCAAAACGCCGTCCGCTTGCCAAAAAGGACACGCCCCCGAAATCACCACCAGTGGAGGCATGTAGCGAGGCACCACCTGTTTCAGCCCCTCTCAAAAGATCCGCTGAACCACCTGCGAAAGATCCAGGGGCATTGGCGGATCATGCTTTAGCGGAAGCGATTTCTGTAGTCGTGGCCCAGCCTGCTCCTTCAGTGGCGATCAGTCCGGCATCACTGCCTCCCGTGACGACTAGCGCTCCAAGCCGTGGGTGGCTCAAAATCGCTGCGTTGATATCCCTCAGTGTGGGAGTGATCGCCATAGGTTGGCCACAAATAGGCGGTGCCAATAAGCCACCATCTAGCAGCGTGACGGAAGCGAGCACTGCGGTTGCTCCACCTCCAGCAGCAGTTCTGGAAAAGCCTGTTGTGAAAGTAGTCCTTCCCCTTCCTCCCACTGCTGGCAAAAAGCCTGAGCCTCCTATTCAGCCCGTGGTGCCAGTTGAGCCACCCGCCAAGAAGCCCTCTCCAGCATTGCTCAGCATGCTCAAGGAGCCCTCGTTGGATCCCCCTCCAAAAACCATCCAAACCCCTACTGAAACGTCTCTTTCCCCAAATGATGTGATTCTATTCCAACCCGAGTCTGGTGGCCGATCGAGCGCTCCAGTTTTGAGCAGCCAATTGGATCACGTTCTTCATCTTAAAAAGCGACCCGGTACCATTCCTGCTCTTGTCGATGTTTGGCTTGACCAAGAGTTGATTCGGGAGGGCGTACAGGTCTCCACAGAGGGCAATTTGCGTTTCTCACCGGATGGTTCTTCTTGGATCATCTGCGCCACGGATGGCGGGGGTCAGAGGGTCATTTTGCAGCCAGACCGCAAGCACATCGTCGAGGGGGAAGTTCTCTCATTCGTGGGAAACCATGACTATTCCTCGCTCGCTTATGTGACGCGCTTTGCTGACGAGGACCATCTGCATTTGAATGACAAGTGGGTAGCCTCCTATCACCATATTTCAGATCTGCGGCTCAGTGATCATGGTGGGCATTGGGCTTACATTGCATTGAAGCAACTGGAGCGTGATCGTTCCGCTGTGCCCCCTGGCGAGAGGGTGGTCACGGATTCTTGGCGCAGTGCCGTGCATAATCATATTCGTGAGTTGACACTAAGCCAAGATGGCACCCGCGTGGCCTATGTTGCGCATCGTAATGGGGGCGGACAGGCTTTATACAATGGAGACCGACAGGTCCACGAGGTCGCCTTCACGGATGAAGCAGAAATCCGCAACCTTACCTTTTCACCAGACGGTCAACGCCTGGCTTGGGCAGTGGTGCCACTTTCTGGGCAGCCAGTCTTTTATTTGGAAGGTGCTCAACCCGTGCGCGTGGAACTGAGTGGCCAAGAGCAGGATGGCACACTTTTATCCCGCCAGACTGCCACTACACGGATCATTTTTAGCGGGGATAGTCGGCATGTCGTATTTGCCGCCGCAGGTCGCAGCGCCGTGGTTATCCGCGATGGTGCTTTGGTTGGATATTACCCTTCCATTCAGATGGACTCGCTTATTTTCAGCCCAGACGGGGAAAAGCTGGCACTGGTGAGCCTGCATCCTATCAGCAGCGTTAGGGAAGGTGCCGATGGCGTTCAGGCCCAACCCCATTCTGCCGTCCTGCACCTGAATGACGACTTGCTCCAGACTGCCGCTGTCACAGTCAATAAACTGCCGTTGGTCCTTCCCATCTCCTTTGGCGGTTTTTCAGAGCTTCAATTCTCCCCAGATTCCAAAGCCATTGCTTGTTTGATCAACTCCGAAGTTCCTGGCTCTGCGACGCAGAGCCGGATGCTAAGTGTGAACGGCCGCAAAGCCTGGGATCGACCAGAGCAGGTGCACGCCTACCGGTGGTTGGATGCTGGCACGCTGCGCGTGGCCGCTATGAAAGGCGATAGTCTTTTTCGCACGCAGTTGAAATGGGCTTTGCGGTGATTCGTGGGACATCTATAAAATGGCTGCTTAACTTGGTGGGGTTATTAGGATCGATCTTGGTTGGTTATGGATCATTTCGTATTCAACTCGATTTTGCACTGGAGTCCGCAGTTGCTGATTTTCCCTCACTAAAAGCTCGAGAATCAACCCGCCTTCTAGGTGGCACACCTCTTGACGAAGTACAATCAACTTGGTTTTATGGGGCTCCGACTAATCATAAGGTCAAGTTTGTAGTCCTTTGTAATGCGCTCACTATGCGAAAATTGTCTTTTTTTTCTTTTTTTGAACACTTTTGTCTAGACATCTATTGGCGTCCTGCCATTCTCGGCGCGCATCAAGTTTTAACTCAAATAACTGACTCAATCGCCATGAAACGTGCCATCCGTGAATTCAGCCTGATCTTTGCCGCCTGCATCAGCCTTATTCCTCCTCACATGGTATGGGCCAATCCAGATGGCTTCGACCTCCAGCTCGGTGTTGTTTCCAATCCCGTGATTGATGGTGCCAACATGATCATCAATCAGTCCAGCCAAGCGGCAGTGATCAATTGGAACAGTTTTTCCATCGGCATCGGAGAATCCACTACCTTCAATCAACCGGTTGGCGGTGCCGCTCTCAATCGAGTGGTTGGACTTACACCCTCCATGATCAATGGCGCATTAAACGCCAACGGCTCCATCTGGCTCATCAATCCCAATGGCACACTGGTCGGTAGTGCAGGTGTTATCCAGACGGGCAGCTTCCTCGCCTCCACTTTGGATGTGGCCAATGCCGACTTCGTCAACTACACCACTGGGCAGTCTGGCTCGGTCACTTTCTCTGGCTCCTCATCGGCATCCATTCAGAATCTCGGACAGATCCGCGCTTCCGTAGGTGACGTCATGCTCTTCGCTCGTCATGTGGACAATGCCGGTCTGATCAGCGCGCCCAACGGGGATGCTGGCCTCGCTGGCGGGCAGGAAGTGACGCTCGTCAAAGCGGGCGCGGAGCGCATTCAAGTCAAGCCCGCTAGCGGCGGAGATGTCGGCGGCACCGGCGTCAGCAACACAGGCACCATTGAGGCCGTTCAGGCTGAGCTCAAGGCCAATGGCGGCAACATCTACTCCATGGCAGTCAACAACAGCGGCGCTGTGCGTGCCACCGGGGCTGTGATGAAGGGCGGCAAGATCTTTCTCAGTGCTGGTGGTGGCAAGGTCACCAACAGCGGCTCGCTGACCGCCACCAAAGGCGATCAAGGCGGTGACATCCAGGTCACCGGCAACGACGTTAAAATCGCCTCCGGTGCCAACATCAATGCCAGCGGAGATGCCGGTGGCGGCAATGTGCTGATCGGTGGTGACTACCAAGGCAGGGGCACAGTTCCAACGGCGCAAACCACCGAGATCGAGTCGGGTGCCTCCGTCCGCGCGGATGCGCGGCAAAATGGCAATGGTGGCAGAGTCATTGTGTGGGCAGATGGTGCCACCCTCTATCGTGGCACGATCAGTGCCCGAGGCGGTGCTTTGTCTGGCAATGGTGGATTTGCAGAGGTGTCCGGTAAAAATTGGCTCGGTTATGCGGGATTGGTCGACCTCCTTGCTCCTCACGGGACCACTGGTACACTGCTCCTAGATCCCACAGACATCACCCTTAGTGCGCTTGGAGATGTCGCTCCCACCTTTGGTGCATTTGGCGGGGGAAATCCTAACACATTCAATGGTGGTGCAAATAACGCATCCACGATTTCTATTGGCACGGGTGCAGGTGATGTGAATCCAACGCTGCTAAAGCAACTTGCCACCGCTGCGGTTATCATAACCACGACCTCCGCTGGGGCTGGAACGGGCAACATCATCGTCAACGGAGTCATTAACAACGCGAGTGCCAACAGCCTGTCTTTAATTGCAGGAAACAATCTCACTATTAACTCAACCATTACTTCTCTCGGTGCTTTGACCATGACAGCAACCACTGGGGTTATCACGCTAAACGCCGATATCACCTCGAACGGCGGACAGACATACAACAACGCAGTTTCTCTGGGCGGAACCCGAGTTCTTACCAATAATGGTGCTGGAGCCGTGACATTCACCGGTGCTCTCGCTGGTACAGGAAATGGACTCACAGTGGCCGGTAATGCGGTGGTCAATGGAGCGATCACCGGAGTGACCAACTACAGCGTGAGCGGCACAACGAGTCTTGGAGCGGACATTACGACGACAGGAACGCAGGGCTATACGGGTCTTGTGACACTGACAGGAGCGGGAGCGA
>JANOBP010000446.1:0-2135 GCA_031411715.1 Verrucomicrobiaceae bacterium
CAATTTCAACGTGTGCGCGAGTTTCTGCTGGAGCGGTGCATCCTTGTTGAACCGATGGGTGAATTTTGTTTGAGCCTCAGCCTCCTGGCTTCTGGGATCGATCGGCGGTTGCCCGCCTTTGGGCGAGGCCAGAGTGATCTCCGCACCGGCATCGGCCAGTTGATAATAGGGGGCTGCAAACTCCTCCACCCAGAAGCCGGTTTTCTTGCCGGTGTCACCCAATTCGCTGTGCGAGGTGAGGACGATTAAGACTTTCATGATGATAGGACTGCTCATGGCTGGTGATTTAAGGTTTCAGTGGGTTTTGTCGTGCGCATCCCACCCATTAGCCGAAGCGCCGTTGCATGCACTGGGGCGTAACCCTACCCTCCGGGCTTGCAGGAGGAGGCCGTGAAGACCGTGCTGGCGCAGGCGGAGCTGCTGTGCTGGTCTCTGTTACCTCTGTGATCTCCTGTGAGGAAAGGATTGGAACGGGAGGTTAGGGAGAGAACGGAAAAAGGGATGGGTGCTGCGGGAGGCGTGGCGCGAGTTTGCGCAGCCGCACTGCAAACAGCTCACCGATGGTCAAAAGATCAGGCCGCCAAGAGAGTGGATGACATGATCATCCACTTCGCTGCGTTTGTAGCCAGCCATGAAACGCACCATCACTTTACTCGCTGCTCTTTGTCCTCTGCTGGGTTATGCCGACAACTGGCCCATGTGGCGCGGTGCGAATGGGGATGGCACCTGCTCGGAGTCCAATCTGCCGCTGAAGTGGGGCAAGGATAACAATGTGGTGTGGAAGGTGGCACTGCCGGAGCGCGGGAACTCGACGCCGGTGGTGTGGGGGAATCAGGTGTTTGTCACGCAGGCCATCGAAAAGGAGGGCAAGCGGTTGCTGCTGTGCTTTGACCGCCAAACGGGCAAGCAACTGTGGGATGCGGGCACCCTTTATAAAGAGCCTGAACTCACGCATGGAACGAATCCCTACTGTGCCGCCTCTCCAGCAACGGATGGCGAGTTGGTCATCGCCTACTTTGCTTCGGCGGGTGTGTTTTGCTATGACATGAAGGGTAAGGAGGTGTGGAAGCGCACGGATTTGGGCAAGCAGCATCACATTTGGGGGAATGGCACCTCACCGGTGATCGCGGGAGACCGGGTGTTTCTCAATCATGGTCCCGGTGCCAACACGGTGCTGTTTTGTTTCGACAAGAAGACGGGTAAGACCATCTGGCAGCACCAGGAACCCGGCGGTGCCTCTGGCGAGGGCGCGAACAAGAAATGGCTCGGCTCCTGGAGTGATCCGCTGCTGCGGAAGGTCGGCGCGCGTTCCGAGCTGCTCATGAGTTATCCCACGCGTGCTTGTGCCTTTGATCCAGTGGCAGGGAAGGAGCTGTGGACGTGTGAAGGACTAACCGCGCTGGTTTATAACTCACCGCTCTATGCCGATGGCGTGATGGTGGCCATGAGTGGCTATGGCGGTGCCGCTATGGCGGTAAAAGCGGGTGGCAATGGCGACGTGACCCAGAAAAACCGCGTATGGCACCTGCCAAAGGTCAGCCAGCGCATCGGCAGTGGCGTGCTGCATGGTGGCTATCACTACATCCTCAGCGACGGCGGCATCCTGGAGTGCCGCGACCTCAAAACAGGCGAGATGGTCTTCAATGAGCGTCTCAAAGGCAACAACTGGTCATCCCTCGTCCTGAGCGCCGACGGCAACTGCTACGCCGCCAATCAAGTCGGCGACTGCTTCGTCTTCAAAGCCGCGCCGAAGTTCGAACTCCTCGCCACCAACTCCCTTGCCGAGAAAGTCATCGGCTCCATCGCGGTGAGTGACGGACAGTTGTTCATTCGCGGCTATCAGAACCTGTGGTGCATCGGGAAGAAGTAGAGGCCCTGCGGCCCCTGCAAAGGCCGAGGAGCTTTCGCCAGAATGATGCGCCGAGCGTTTGGTTCATCTTTGCCGGTTTTCTTGTTCGCAGGATCGGAGAGGGTAAAAAAATCGGCACCTCAGGATGAGGTGCCGAAGTCAACTGTCGCAGACCAGTGGGTGGGCTTTGGGCAGATGAAAAGAGGGAGAATCAATCGTCAATGACGACGCGGCTGATGACGCGGTTATCACCGTCGGTGACGTACTGCACGCTCACCGGGATGCC
>JANOBP010000447.1:0-1447 GCA_031411715.1 Verrucomicrobiaceae bacterium
GGGTTCTTCACCTTGAAGCCGCCGGCCTGGAGATCATCGCTATAATCCAGTTCGGAGCCGGAGACGAAGAGCGCGCTTTTGGGGTCAATGACGACGCGGACATCGGCAGAGGTGACCATGATGTCGCGATTGGCGGGGCCATCGACGAGGTCCATCTTGTATTGCAAGCCAGAGCAGCCGCCTCCGACGACGGCGACACGCAACGCACCGTTTTCAGCTCGGCCCTGCTTACGCAAAAGGCCAAGCAGTCGGTCTGCGGCATTGGGCAGCACTTTGATGAGCTTTTCGTTGCCCGTCTTGAAGCTGACCGTTGGGGACATGGGAAGTGGGATTGAACTCACGCCTTGCCCCAATGCCGGAGCAGCGTGGTGGCCATGTCGGCAGGTGAGTCGCTGACGGCGATGCCGCATTCGGCGATGATGAGCTTCTTGGCTGCGGCGGTGTCGTCCGCGCCACCGATGATGGCTCCAGCGTGGCCCATGCGTCGTCCTGGAGGTGCTGTCGCTCCAGCGATGAAGGCTGCGATGGGCTTTTTGCAGTGATCTTTGGCCCAGCGGGCGGCTTCGACTTCGGCGTTGCCACCAATCTCGCCGATCATGATGATGGCTTCGGTCTCTGGATCGTCGTTGAACATGCGTAGCACGTCGAGGTGGTTGGTACCATTCACGGGATCACCACCGATGCCGACGCAAGTGCTCTGGCCGTAACCACGAGTGGTGAGCTGCCAAACAGCTTCATAAGTGAGCGTGCCGCTGCGGCTGACGACGCCGACATTGCCACGCAAATGAATGTGACCAGGGGCGATGCCGATGCGGCAGCCTCCATGCGATTTCTCACCACGACCTGGGGTGACAAGGCCAGGGCAATTGGGGCCGATCAGACGTGTCTTGCTGCCCTGCATGGCGGCTTTGACGCGGATCATGTCATTCACCGGGATACCCTCGGTGATGGCAACGACGAGATCGAGTCCGGCATCGACGCCCTCGAGGATGGCATCAGCGGCGAAGGGCGGCGGGACGAAAATAACACTGACGGTGGCTCCGGTGGCACGTGCAGCCTCGCCCACGGTATCAAAGACGGGGACTTTCTTGCCGCCATGCTCAAAAATTTGGCCACCCTTGCCAGGTGTGACACCCGCGACGAGCTGAGTGCCGTAGTCGATGGATGCCTTCGCGTGACGGGAGCCGAAGTCTCCGGTGATGCCTTGAACGAGAATGCGTGTGTCTGTTTCGACGAGAATGGCCATGAGAAGTGTGTGTAAGGTGAGGGCGCGGAGGGTAGGGCGGAGATGGTGGGCGTCAAATCGCGGATTGGGAAATGACACTGGAAGTTATTAATCCGGCATAAAGAAAGAACATCAAGCAGCATACTGCGTTGAGCTTGAGGTGAAGAATGAGCGGATATGCTCGGGCTGCTTCTGGCAGGAGATCAGTCTGCCGATGATTTG
>JANOBP010000448.1:0-8171 GCA_031411715.1 Verrucomicrobiaceae bacterium
CACGTAGGCTGCCTGATGACCCTACTAGGGCGCGCAAGGGACTGACAGTTGAGCGCGTTGGTTCATGCACACCATGAACACCACACGCCGTTCCTTCCTCACCACCGCCGCACTTGCCTTCCCCGCCGTCGTACGCGGACAGAATCTCAACAGCAAACTCCAGGTCGCCTGTGTCGGCGTGAATGGCATGGGATTCAGCGATCTCAAAAACGTCGGCACGCATGCCGCCGTGAAATTCGTCGGCTTTTGCGATGTCGATGCCAACCGCTTTGATCAGGCTGACAAGGCGCATCCCGGCGTGAAGCACTTCAGTGACTACCGCGAGATGTTCAGCACGCTTGGCGACGGTTTTGATGCCGTGACCGTCGGCATTCCAGACCACATGCACGCGCCTGTCGCCGTCGCGGCCATGCAGCGCAAGAAACACGTCTATTGCCAGAAGCCGCTCGCACACACCGTCTGGGAGGCGCGTCAGATGCGGCTGTGGGCGGAGAAAAACAATCTCACCACGCAGATGGGCAATCAAATCCACTCCGCCATCGAGTACCGCCTTGGCACACGCCTCATCAAAGAAGGTGCCATCGGCAAAGTGAAGGAAGTCTATTCATGGGTCGGCGTTACTGGCAATGAGCGCACTCGCATGTTCCAGCCACCAGCGCCCGCACCGGTGCCATCCAATCTGAACTGGGACCTCTGGATCGGTGCCGCACCCATGCGTGACTACGCGCCCGCATACCACCCCTTCATCTGGCGTGACTGGCAGGACTTCGGTGGTGGCGGCCTCGGCGACTTCGGTTGCCACATCATGGACCCCGTTTTCACCGCGCTCGAGCTCACCGCGCCCCTCAGCGTCATCGCCAAGAACAGCGGCATCAACAACCAGATCTGGCCTACGCATGAGACCATTCAGTACGTCTTCCCTGGCACCGCCTACACCGCCGACAAGACCATGAAACTCACCTGGATGGACGGCGGCCTCAAACCCAGCCACAAGCTCGCGCAGATGCCCGGCAACATCGACCTTCCCTCCAGCGGCAGCATCTTCATCGGTGAAAACGGTTGCCTCGTGCAGGCCCACGTCGCCGGACCGCGCCTCTATCCCGTGGAGAAGTTCACCGGCTTCACCTACCCCAAAGAAGTCGGCCGCAGCCACTGGCACACCTGGATCGACGCCTGCCTCGCCGGTCAAAAAACCAGCGACGGCTTCCACTACGCCGGCCCCCTCGCCGAAACCGTCCAGCTCGGCAACGTCGCCACCCGGCTCGCCATCCCCAAGATCGACCCCGTCACCGGCCGCATGGAAGAGGCCAACAAAGTCCTCGAATGGGACGCCGCCAACCTCAAATTCCCCAACGCCCCCGAAGCCGACAAACTGCTCACCAAAGAGTACCGCAAAGGCTTCGAAGTCGCTGCGGCTTGAGGCTACTTGGCCACCGGCTCATACGGCCGATAAAACTTCTTCGATCCAAACTCCAGGTAGCGGTTCTCGCCTGTCTTTAAATAGACTGGCGGCTTGCCGCTCAGGTCGGTGGTGGCTGGCTGATACACGTAGTGATTGCCACTGCTTTCCTGGGCATATTTCATCATCACGGCATCATCAAACTCCACTGGAGCCTCACTGCGGCAATACAGGCCACTTTCATGGCCTTTGAAGCGTAGATTGGGCTCGTAGCGATCTTCGTTGCTGGGTGAGGTGTAGTATTTCCGGTCACCAAGAGCGGTCGGATACTCCACCCACTCATAATCTGCGGGATGCAGGTGAATCCGCCACGCCAGGATCACCAGCGTGGTCAGGAGTAAGGCCCAGCCCAGCAGCAGGCGGCCAGGAGTATCGCGGATTTCATTGGCGGGCATACGTTTTGGAAGGCATCCGCATCAGGCGGCCTTCGGACGCGAAAGCATGTAGAGCACTGCGGACGTCAACATGGTCTGTAAGAGGCCATAGAGCGCCCACTTCACGCACAGCAGGCCAGGGATGGGCATCACGGCATAAAACATCGCCGCATAAGCCGAGAGCAGCATACCTGTGGACAGGCCAAAGCCAAAAACGCAATTCATGGTGGCCCTTTCAGCGAAACCACGCAGCCACAGCATCGTCATGCCCAGCGCCACGATTAGTTCACCGATGAATATCCACGACATGTGCTCGTTCATCGTCTCCTCAGTCCGCCAGAGGCTCATGGTGGCCATGTAGTCAGGCACTAGGATGACCTGATGAATGAGGTAGTCCGTGGCGGAGATCGTGACGAAGGCGGCGATGAGGCAAATGAGGAAACGTTTGGCATTCATAGAGCCGCCGTTTTACCCCAGATCGGCCACGCGTGGCAAGAAACGTTTTCGCGCTGTTCAAAGCAGCGGTTCCAGCTAGTATCCGCGCTCCTCATGGACCCGCTCATCGAACTCTTGCAAAACAACTCTCGGCGCACACACGCCGAGCTGTCTCAACTTTTAGGCATCACCGAAGCCGAGGTGAAGGCGCGCATCGCCGCTGCGGAGGCTGACCACACCATCCTCGGCTACAGCGCTGTGGTGGATCGTCTCAAGGCGGGGCATCGGGGTGTCACCGCGCTCATTGAGGTCCGTATCACCCCAGAGCGTGATGGTGGCTTTGACCGTCTGGCACGTCGCATCTCCAAGTTTGACCAAGTGCGCGAGTGTTTCCTCATGAGCGGCGGTTACGACCTCGCCGTGATCGTTGAGGGCAAGGATTTGCTCGATGTGGCCAATTTCGTCGCGGAAAAACTCAGTACGCTCGGCGGCATCCTTTCCACCGCCACGCGCTTCCAATTGAAGGCCTACAAGGAAGGCGGCTTCTTGGTCAATCCCACGGACGACGAAGTCCGCCTACCTGTGAGTCCATGAACGAGTGAGCAAGTAAGCACATGGATTACGATAGCAAAATCAACACCACCATTCGCGATCTGCCGCGCTCCGGCATTCGTGATTTCTTCGAACTTGTCATCGGCCGCACCGATGTCATTTCCCTCGGCGTCGGCGAGCCCGACAAGCCCACGCCCTGGCCCATCCGCGAGGCCGCCATCCGCTCGCTGGAGAAGGGACAAACGAGCTACACCTCCAATCTCGGCCTGGAGTCGCTGCGCATCGCCATCAGCGAGTATGTGACGAAGCAGTTCCGCGTCACCTATGACCCCAAAACAGAGATCCTCGTCACCGTTGGCGTCTCAGAGGCACTCGACATCGCCTTCCGCGCCGTTTTGAATCCGGGCGACGAAGTCATCTACCACGAGCCCTGCTACGTGAGCTACTCACCCAGCATCAAGATGGCTTACGGCGTCCCTGTCGTCGTGCAGACACGTGAGGAGAACGAATTCGCCCTCATGGCTGCTGATGTGGAAAAAGCCATCACGCCGAAGACCAAAGTCATCGCGCTGAACTTCCCCACCAATCCCACTGGCGGCATCATGCCGCATGAAGAGCTGGCCAAGATCGCCGCACTCGCCGTGAAGCATGACCTCTTCGTCTTCACCGACGAAATCTACTCCGAGCTACTCTATGATGGCCGCGTGCACAAAAGCATCGTCGAGTATCCCGGCATGCGTGAGCGCACCATCCTGCTGCACGGCTTCAGCAAAGCCTTTGCCATGACCGGCTGGCGCCTCGGATATGCATGCGCCCCCGCGCCACTGCGTGAGGCCATGATGAAGATCCATCAATACTGCATGCTCTGCGCACCGATCATGAGCCAGATCGCCGGCTTGGAAGCCCTCAAAATGGGAGCCAGCGCCTATGAAGACATGCGCCAAAGCTACGAGCAGCGCCGCAACCTCATTGTCAGCCGCCTCAACGGCATGGGCCTGCACTGCTTCAATCCCGGTGGTGCGTTCTACGTCTTCCCGGACATCCGCAGCACCGGCCTCACCAGCAAAGAATTCGCCATCGGCCTCCTGCAAAAGAAAAGCGTCGCCGTTGTCCCCGGCAGCGCCTTCAGCAGCGCCGGCGAAGGCTTTGTTCGTTGCTGCTACGCGACTGCTCCCGAACTCATCGCGAAAGCGATGGATTTGATGGAGGAGTTTGTGAATGAGACAAAAGCGGCCAAGTAACTCCGAACCCGAATCTCGGTGATGCAAAAGTCGGGGTTGCCGTTATTCTGCCGTCATGACCGCCACACTCACAGAACAACGCCACATCGTGCTGCCCCCAGAGGTGGACCGTGAAGCAGAGCTGCCGCCACGTCAGGATTATCATGTCATGATCTCCGCCAGCGGCGTGATCACCCTGCGCCCGATGCGGAAGCACCGGATGACGCTGAGTGAGCACTTTCGCGGCCTACAGGGACTGGAAATTCAGCGCCGCCGAGATGCAATCCCCGAACCCATCGAGTTGTGAGATACATTCTGGATACCAACGTGGTTTCCGAATTGATGAAGCCGGACCCCGATCCTGCTCTGGAGCAGTGGTTAAACCAGCACGATGAGGATTGTGCCTTGAGTGGGTTCGTACTCGCGGAGCTGGCAGATGGAGTCGAAGCGCTCGCCGACGGCAAGAAAAAAGCTTCGTTGAGCCAGAGACTGGCTTTTCTCCAAGAGGACTACGCTGATCAAATTCTCGTCTTTGATGAAGCCTGCGCCTGGGAATGGTCCCGCTACTGTCGAGAAGTTCGCGTCGCAGGCATTAACCTCCTCTCATGGACAGCTTGATCGCCGCCACGGCTCGCACGTGGGGCTTGCGTGTTGTAACCCGCAATGAACGTGATTTTCCGCTGCTCGACGTGATCAATCCGTTCAAGCTATTGGATCCATGACCATCCTAGCCATCGCCGATGATGAATCGCAGATCGGCTTACTGGATTGTGGACCGGTCGATGTGCTCATTTCATGCGGTGACCTTTACGATGGAGCCATTGAGCGAGCGGTGGCTCACTATCGCCCGCGCCAGGTGTTCGCCGTGCGGGGCAATCATGACCCGAGCACGCCATTCGCACCAGGAATCGTCGATTTGCACCTGAACTATCAGACCTTTGAAGGCGTGACCTTTGGCGGCTTTGCGGGCAGTTGGCGCTACAAGCCACGTGGGCACCATCTTTTCGAGCAAGCGGAGGTTTCAAACCTCATGCGGCACTTTCCGGCTGTGGATGTGTTTGTCGGACATAACTCGCCCGCAGGCATCCACGAACGGGATCATGATGTGCATCAGGGTTTCGCTGGATTTGCGACCTACATTCAGCGTGCGAAGCCCAGTCTGTTCATTCACGGGCATCAACACATCGATGCGGCAACGCTTTGCGATGAAAGCACCGTGCTGGGTGTTTTTGGGGAGCGGGTGATCGAAATCTAGGCTTGGAATGCTGGGTTGCACATGATCGTCTTCGCCCTAAAGGAGGCCGTGTTAAGCCACCAACCCATCACCATGACCCACACCTCATCCCGTCGTCATTTCCTCACTCTCGCGGCCTCCGCACTCGCTAGCAGCAAGCTATTCGCAGCGGCTGAGAAAAAAGAGCCGTTCAAAATCTCCCTCGCCGAGTGGTCGCTGAATAAGGGCATCTTTGGGAAGGGCAATGCTGAGCGGCATGAGCATCTCGACTTCTGCAAGATTGCTCGCAGCCTCGGCATAGATGGTGTGGAGTATGTGAACCAGATGTTCTTCGACAAGGCCACCGATGCAGCCTACCTCGCCGATATGAAGAAGCGCCAGGATGACGAAGGTGTGAAGGGCCTGCTCATCATGTGTGACCGCGAGGGCAACCTCGGCGACCCGGACGAAGCGAAGCGCGCCAAGACGGTCGAAAATCATCTCAAGTGGCTGGATGCGGCGGCGACGCTGGGCTGCCACAGCATCCGCGTGAATGCGGCGAGTGATCCAAAGCTCACCTCAGATGAGCAAATGAAGCTCGCGGCTGATGGTCTGCACCGCTTGTGCGTGGAGGGCGACAAGCGCGGCCTTTTCGTCGTCGTTGAAAATCACGGTGGCCTCTCCAGCAACGGTCTGTGGCTCACTGCCGTCATGAAAGCTGCGGATCATGCGCGCGTTGGCATTTTGCCGGACTTTGGCAATTTCTACACGGACCGCGTCAAAGGTGAGCTTTACAATCCCTACAAGGGCCTGCGTGAGTTCATGCCATGGGTCAAGCAGGCCATGAGCGCGAAGGCTTATGACTGGGACACCGGCGCAGGCAAATTTTACACCGAAGACCGCCGCGAAGGCCGCGAGATGACGCTCGACTTCGAGCGCCTGATCAAAATCGTCGTCGGTGCTGGCTACAGCGGCTACATCGGCATCGAATACGAAGGCGACAAGCACACCGAGCTCGAAGGCATCAAGCGTACCAAACAAGCGCTTGACGAGATCAAGGCGCTGCTCTGATCCCGTCTCTGCGACTAAAGAGCGTCCATCGGACTTCATTTTGCCTCAGAGGTGCAAAGAGGCAGAGTGAGCAGAGAAATTTTTATTTCAAACTCTGCCCCCTCTGCTCCTCCGCTCCTCTGCGGCAAAGACGAGCAACACAATGCACTCTCCACTCCGTTGACTGGCAGTTGCACAAAAGCCCAATGGCAAAGATCATGCACCCTCAACATGCCGAAAACTCCCCTACTCTTCGCCACCTCCAACGCGCACAAGACTGATGAAGTCCGCGCCATGCTCCCGGACTTCGACATCACCGATCTCCGCGCGCATCCCACGCTTCCCCAGCCTGAGGAAACCGGCGAGACCTTCGAAGCCAACTCCATTCTCAAAGCCGCCGCTGCCAGCGCGCAACTACCCGGCACGCTGATCCTCGCTGACGACTCCGGCCTCGAAGTCGATGCCCTCCACGGCGCGCCCGGCGTGCGCTCCGCACGCTACTCAGGTGAAAACGCCACCGACGCCACCAATCGTGTGAAACTCAAGACAGAGCTCTCCAAACTGCCCGCCGCCGATTTCACTGGTCGCTTCCGCTGCTGCATGTCCCTCGTGCGCGACGGCCAAGTGCTCCATGTTTCGCATGGCACCGTCGAAGGCCGTCTTTTGCTCGAAGAACAAGGCTCCGGCGGTTTCGGTTACGACTCGCTTTTTATTCCAGACGGCTTCAGCGACAGCTTCGGAGTGCTGCCAGCCGAAACCAAAAACCAACTCAGCCACCGCGCCCGCGCGCTGGCCGACATGGCACAGTGGATGGGAGCCAACCTGTAAGCTGGCAATACAGTCATTTACCACAGAGGCACGATGGACACAGAGTTCTGAACGGATCATGCATTGAAAGTCTGTGTCCATCGTGACTCTGTGGTTTAAAATCTAATCGCCATCAACATCAGCGAAGACAACCAACTCACGGGAGCTGTCATCGGTGCAGCAATTAACGTGCATCGCCAGCTCGGCCCAGACCTGGACGAGATCGCTTACGAGGAAGCATTGTCTCTCAAGCTCACCAAACTTGGCATCGACAACCGTCGACAAGTCCCCTTACCTCTCATCTACAAGGATATTCGTCTCGAATGCGGTTATCGGATGGACATTTTAGTCGAGAACCGACTTCCGCTGGAATTGAAAGCGGTCATCGAAACAGTAGGAACGCATGAAGCCCAGCTTCTGACCTACCAACGCGTTGGACGCTTTCCCCTTGGCTTGCTCATCAACTTCAACGTCCCCGTACTCAAGCAAGGCATCCATCGCAGCGCAGAGACACGAATCTGGACACCGCCCGCCCAGTTTGCATCTGAGATCAATACGCTTAAAGCCTTTGACCCCATCTCCGCAGCGGTCGTGCTTGCAGCTATAGAAGTGCATCGTCAAGTCGGCCCTGGAATGCTCGCCAGCTCTTATCCAGCGTGCCTGTGCTATGAGTTTGCCACTCGCAAGATCGCCTTCGAGAAGAAGAAACTACTCCCCATCCTTTTGGACGGTGAACCTTTGAGCATCCTGGCCGAAATCCCTCTCGTAATCGAAGACGCAGTGCCGGTTTTTCCCATGAGCGCAGATTCGATCACCGCACTCCATACAGCCTCGGCTCTGGCTCGTCTCCGCCAAGGCAAATGGAAACAGGGACTAATTCTTAATTTCAATTCAACCACCATGGTGGCAGGTATTAAGCGCGTCGCGCTCTAATTGGGCGCACATTTTGAAACCACAGAGGCACGATGAACACAGAGTTCTGAACGGATCATGCATTAAAACTCTGTGTTCATCGTGCCTCTGTGGTTAATAACTGCATCGCTACCCAACCACGATTCCTC
>JANOBP010000449.1:0-1232 GCA_031411715.1 Verrucomicrobiaceae bacterium
TCGCTTCTTCAAGTCGTCGAAAGAAAACGTGTCGGGTTCGGATTTGAGCAGCCAGTAGTTCATAGGGCTCGCACCTTGGAAGGCAATTGGCCGAAGAAAACGAAAGATGACGAAAAGATGCATCACGAGACCTTTTTTGGGAACCTCTGATGGAGGAGGAGACGTGTGTCGGCCCCATTGACGAGTCGCTACCGATGAGTCATCATTCCGGCATGACAGCGACTTTTGATCAAGCCCAGCATCTGGTGGCAGCCCTGCCACGTCAGGAGCGTGCGCGGCTGTTTGTCTGGATGGCCGAAGATATGGCGGACCAGCAACCGGGCATCGAGTTTGATCCGCGTATCTGCGGTGGATCAGCGCGGATCGTGGGATCGCGCATTCCGGTGTGGTCACTGGAGTCTTGGCGGCGGCTCGGCTCGGATGATGCGGAACTTCTTCGGAATTATCCCACGCTGAGGTCTTCCGATCTGGTCAACGCTTGGCGCTACGTGGAGCGTCATCCGCACGAGATTGAGCGCGAGATTGAGGAGAACGAGGTGGCTGAATGACATGGCCCGGCTTTACGCGAACGAGAACTTCCCTGTCGAAGTCGTGCTGCGGCTCCGGGATCTCGGACATGATGTGCTGACGACCCACGACGTTGGCAAATCCAACCAAGGCATTGAAGACGATGTCGTGCTGCGCTTCGCGGTGGAATCAGGCCGCTGTGTAGTGACCATCAATCGCAAGGACTTCATGCGCCTTCACCGCAGCTTCCCCGATCACGCTGGCATTATCATCTGCACGGAAAACCGTGACTTTGGGGCGTTTGCGCATCGAATTGATGAGGCGATCCGATTAGAGGGTGAGTTGACGGGGAAGTTGGTAAAGGTTGTTCGCGGAAAATGAGCTGTTACACAGCCGCGCATGCCCTCAGCCCACAATAGGAGCTGCAACACCGAAAACATCGTGGAGATGACCATAAACAGTATGGATGGCCCCGTGGTCCATCGAAGGCAGCGAACCATGTAGATCGTTATTGCAATGGATACGAGCGGCAACGCCACGCAGACCGTCGCAAGATAAGATTCAGTGAGGTAGCCATTGCTGGGAAAACACACGCCGAACAGCGTTCCATGGATCGCAAGCATTAGAGAGGCGGTAACAAACACTTCTTTGACAAGCTTCGTGCGTGGATCTGCGATGTAATCGTCCATATCTTATCTTGTGGTTTTACGGCCACATCGCCAGCG
>JANOBP010000450.1:0-5347 GCA_031411715.1 Verrucomicrobiaceae bacterium
AACCGATCGCACCACCGGTGCAAATCGTCTCCGCTCCCACGCCGGACACCCGGTTGCGCCGACTCGTTGTCGTCGATGCCAGCATGTCGCCCGAGGCCATTCGTGACTTTATCCTCTCCAGCAGCGCCGGACGCACGCCGGTGAGCATGTCCCGCGGTGTCAGTGCCCCCGCTCCCGTTTTGAGCAGCCTCGCAGGTTATTTTGGCGACACCGCCAACGCAGAAACGCAGAAAAAGGTGCTCGATACCGTCAAGAGCGGAATGGGCTCGGCCACCAAGGCCCTCAAGCGCGTCGAAGTCGTCGGGTGGGTGCCAAGTCAAGGTGTGATGGCCGTTGCCGTCTACCCTGAGAGCTAGCCCGCTGCTTTATGTCAACGAAACGTCTTCGCCCCAAACCGGATGCGCCAGACGATGCACCACCACTGGAACTCGACCTGCCCGTCGTAGCCACTCCTGCGCTTGAGATTCCTCCAGCAGCAGCTCGCCCCACAGCCCCACCACGCGTGCTCCTCGCCGAGGAGAGCCTGCCATTCCGCCGTGTGATCCGGGAGGCGCTGATGGCCTTCCGGAACTGTGAAGTCGATGACACACCCAGCGGCGAGCACGCCTTCGAAATGGCGCTCCGTCGAGAGTACAGCCTCTTCATCTTTTCCATCGAGTTGCCGGATCTGGCAGGCGACCTGCTGGATCGACTCATCGTCAAAGCCTACCCACTCGCCCACCGTGGTGCCCATACCGCGCCGCCCATTCTTTATCTCACACGTCACACCGACCTCACGCGCTATCAGGAGCTCCAGCGTGATGCCCGTGTCCGCGGCCAAATCCCATTTCCGCCCAAGCTCGACACCCTCATCTCCCTAACGGCTACCATCCTGCCACCGCGCATCTCCAGCTAGTCGTTCATTCGCCATGTTCCCACCCTCCGACCATCTTGGCATCAAGATCTGCGGTTTCAAAGATCCGCAGCAAGTCCAGCATGTGCTGGATCTCGGAGCAGACGCTATCGGCATTAATCTTTGGCCGCAGTCAAAGCGCCACATGCCGCTGGAGCAAGCACAGGCAACCCTCGCCGAGATCGCCACGCATCATCATCTCGTTGCCGTGCTGGTGAATCCAGACGCGGCACTTCTTGAGGCCACCATCCGCTCCGGACTCTTTCGCACCCTGCAACTCCACGGAGATGAGCCGCCCGCACTTATTGCTGACCTCATCCAGCGAGGCCTGAACATCATCAAAGCACTTCCCGTCGGTGATGCGGCATCGCTAGAGCAGATCGCCGCTTACACCTGCCAGGACATCCTGCTGGATGCCTACAATCCCGCACTTTACGGCGGCACCGGCCACACCTTCCCATGGGACCTTGCACGCCAAGCCAGCGAGCTCTATCCAGACAAGCGCATCATCCTCTCTGGTGGCCTGACTCCTGACAATATCAGCACCGCCCTCACGCAGACCCAACCCGCCGCCATCGACGTCGCCAGCGGAGTCGAAAGCAGCCCTGGCATCAAAGACCTGGCCCGCGTCGCTTTGTTCATTGAGCACGCGCGCTCGATTTAAGGAGGGGCTACGGGTTCCCCAGTCGCTTCCACACCTCCAGCAGGCGCTCTTTCAAGAGCCGTGCACTTGGTGCTGGCAGCATCGCAGGCGTGAGGGGGACGTTCTTCGTGTCTTCGCGCTCAAGATCACCGGGAAGACGGGTGTATTTGTAATCGCGGTCCAGTGAACCATCGGCGGCCAGTTTCACGCCGGCAGATGCCGCATTGGGCACGGATAGATAAAACTGCTCCTGCGGCATCACGCAGCTCTCACCGGCCTTCAGGCGTAGTTTTGCTTTGGCAAGTTCACGAAACAACTCACGCGCCGTGGCCTCAGCGGGATTCACGTAGATGCGCTGCTCCGCGATGAGGTCTTTCCACTCAGGTTCCTGCCGCAGGGTGCTAAAGGCCGTGTCGATCTCCTTTTCGGCCAATGGATAATGCGTGCAGCCCAAGACGATGGCCTCCAGCGGCTTCGTCGGCTTCAAATCGCGATACGCCGCCGCAAGCGAGCGCGCTTCGCGCAGCGCATAGGCCGCCACGGACTCTGGAAAAGCCGCATAGCCCTCGATCGCACCTGCCAGCGTCGCGCTGCCTTGTTGGGCAATGAGCGGCACGCTTTTTCCGGCCAAGCCAAGAGTGCTGGTGATGGTGCGCGGATACGCGCCGCTCGCACAGGTGCCCACCGTCGCCAGTACACCGATGCCCCCCGTGCTCTTGGCCTCCAAAACTCCGCGTGCGCCCGCTTCGACAACGCCCACGACGATCACCGGCAGCTTCCACGCTTTCACGGCTGCGCGGATGTCTTCCAGGCCGTAGGCCGTCGCTGTGTTGCAGGCGATCACGATGGCTTTCACGGGCGGTTTATCCATGTGCGGCTCATTGGCCCACGCACGCCGTCCCAGCAGGAACACCGCGTCCTTCACGATCAACTCACGCAGGTAATCCGTGCGCCCCGCTGCCGAGTAGTTGCCATACGGCATGTTCGCCTGATCCCCAAAGTAGATGAAGCGCTCCTGCGCAAAATCCGGCACGCCATCCGCCCCAGGCTCCAGCGTGTCATTGTGGAACGCATCCAGCTTCAGGATGGCCTCCAGCACCGTGAGTCCGCCAATGCCCGAATCAAACACGCCGATGGGCAGCCTTCGCGTCTCCTCCGCAGAATCCCAAGCCTGCGCATCGAAACTAAAGGCCACACGCCCATCCGCGTGCTCACGCGCATGCGTGATGACATCCGTTGCAAAGGCAGCGCTAACAAGTGAGAGCGTGAGGAGCAGGGGCTTCATGGTGAGAATGGGAATCAAAGTCTGTGGGCGCTACTCGGGCCAGATCAAGGTGATGCCGGGGATGCGGAGGGCGGTTTGTTGAGCGCGTTTTTTTCCCATCACGCACATGGCGGTGGCGAAGGCGTCGCTGATGGCGCATTCGGGGGCGATGACGGTGCAGGAGGCCGGGGTGCTGAGTCCGAGGCCGGTCTTGGGGTCGATGATGTGGGAGTAACGGATGCCGCCGATCTCGGTGAACTGGTGGAGGTCTCCGGAGGTGGAGACGGCAGTGTTGCGAAGGATGCGGGTGGTCTCGGCAGTGGCGGAGGTCTTGAGCTTGATTTCCCAGCCGGGTTTGCCTGGCGGTGCGTCGCCGATGGCGATGTCGCCTCCGGCGATGACGATGGCGCGGGTGATGTGATGTTGCTCATTGAGGATGCGGAGGGCTTCATCAGCGGCGTAACCTTTGGCGATGCCTCCGAGGTCGATGAGCATGCCAGCACGAATGAAGGTGATGGTTTTGACCGATGGGCTGAGCTTCATGGACTGCCAGTCAGTGGCGGCGATGGCGGTGGCGAGGCGCTCAGGCGGAGGGAGCTTCTTTTGATCTCGGGTGCGCCGCCAAAGGCGTGTGAGATTGCCGCAGGTGATGTCGAAAGCCCCGTTGGTAACGAGTGAGATGTTGTTGGCTAGAGCGATGATGTCATACAGCTCTTTGCTGGCTTCAAAGGGCTGTCCGCGTGGTGTGCGGTTGAGCTTGGAGAGCTCGCTCTCGGGTTCGTAGTCGGAAAAAATCGCCGTGAGGGCCGAAACACGTGAAAAGGCCGCCTCGGCGGCTATTTCGGCCTTTTCACGGCTTTCTGCATGCATGCTGATGCGAAACCGCGTGGCCATCTGGATGGACTCGAAGTCAAAACGCTCCTGAGCGGTGGCGGTGGATACCAGCGCAGCCCAAAAGACCACCAGCGAGAGGCACCGAATTAAGATCATATAGCTCGGTGCCATCTGTGGTGGAGATCAGCAGTCGTAGGTCTTCAGTGTCGCCATATTGAAGGCGGGCAGGCCGCACTCGGTGGCGATCTCGTTGAGGGCCTCGACCTCGGCGGTGGTGAAGAGCAGGCCACCTGCTTTCTCGGTGTGCGCGGCGGCTTCTGCCTCGGGTTGGCCGGGGAGCATGCAGTTTTCGTTTCCGTGGCCAAGGATGTCGTCGATGACGGCCTTGATGTTTTGCTGGTAGTTGCGCCCTTTGGCAAAGAGGCCGCTGCTGATGGCATCTGGATGGATGACTTGGAAATAGAAGCTGCTGGTGCGCTTTTCATCCGCTGGGAAGCCTGCGGCTTTGATGTCGTGATGTGCGCCGCCGCCGCGAAGGGTGGGCAGGGAGCCACCAATCATGCCGCCCATGATCTCGATGAGCAGGGAGAGGCCATAGCCTTTGTGGGCACCGAAGGGTAGGAGCCAAGCTGCTTGGTTGGGGTCAGTGGTTGGCTGACCTGCGGCATCAACGGCGGCACCTGGAGGCAATGGTTTGCCTTCACGCTTGAGGACCTGCACGCGGCCCATGGCGACGGTGCTGGTGGCCCAGTCGATGACGATCGGGAAGCCGCAGGCATCTTGAGTGGGCAAGCCCCAGGAGTGAGGATTGGTGCCGAGGACGGGGAATTTGCCACCAAAGGGAACCACCTCGCCAAGCGTGGAGGTGCAGTTGGTGTAGGCGATGTAGCCTTTCTTGGCCGCATCCATGACGTAGCCGCCGCCCCAGAGGTAGTGGAAGGCATTGTCCACACTGACCTGACCGATGCCGTATTTGTCTGCCAATTCCATGCAGCGCTCCATGGCGCGGAAGGCCACGCTCTGACCGAGCTTTAATTTACCGTCCCATGCCTCGCTGGCGGCGAATTTTTTGGCAATGACCTCGACCTCAGCACCTGGCACGCAACCACCAGTGGCGCTGCCGAAAAGATGGTCGAGATGCAAAGCCTTGATGGCGTTGTGCGTGCGGATGCCATGTGTCGAAGCCAATTCACAGAAGCGTGCCGCGTCTTCCGCTTCCGTTGCAGTGTAGCCACGGTGCTTATATGCAGCGCGGACGAGGTCGTTATGATTGACGGTCGGGATGATGTGGTAGGTCGTGGGCATGGTCGTCATGGGAGGTAGCGGGGGAGGGAAGGAGATCAAGTGAAGAGCGTCTCTCACGGGCACTCATCAGCTGGGTGGTGGATGTATGGGTTAATGAAGTGTGAAAGAATTTTATTGGCTCATGAGTCGTCAGCTTTTGCTGGGCAAGTTGCGCGTGAAACCAACAGTGAAGTGAGATTGGAAAGAAATGCGTGAAAAAGTTGGCACGGGCCATGCTTGGACAATCAACGGAGATCAATCCTACACCCCAGTCATATGCCGAAACACAACCACACTCGATTCTGGCGCAGCCTAACCACGGCTGCCGTCATCGCCCTCACCTCATTCGTCTTCCACTCTGGAGACATACGTGCTCAAGATGCTGCCGCTCCGGCTCCAGCTCCTGCAGCCGCACCGGCACCAGCCCCTG
>JANOBP010000451.1:0-10200 GCA_031411715.1 Verrucomicrobiaceae bacterium
CCTTCATCGGCAGCGTGCCCGCCACCAGTGAGCGGTAATAATTGTACGCGCCATACTCCAGCTTCACCATGCCCTGCGGCATCAGGTCCCACATCAGGAAATTCGCGCTACCAGCCGTCGAGAGGTCACCATCCGCAGCCGTGTAAGTGCCCTTCGAGTAGTCCAGCGACTCCACCAGCTCTGGGATCAGCGGATTGAGATCCGTATAGCCCTGACCATGCGCGTGCGTGCGCATGTTCAGCGGCATGCCTTCCAGACTCATGGCAAAGTCGGTGCCGTGGTCCAGATTAAAGCCGCGCAGGAAGTATTGGTTCGCCTTACCACCACCCGCATGCTGCGTGGCGATCATGCCAGGGATCGTCTCCACGATTTCTCCACGCCGCAGCATCGGCCGAGACATGAAGTCCGCCTGTGTCGCATGTCCTTTCGATGCCGAGTTGGCGATACCTGGCAAATCCTGCGCCTTCCCCTCGATCACCACCTCCGGCAGCTCTTCTGTGGCCGCCGCAGAAGGCTGCGTCGTTTGAGCAAGCAGCGCTGGAGTCAAAAACAGGCCGAGGAGTGGAAGAAAGCGGGAAAACGTCATGAAAGGTCGAGGAGTCGTCAGCACCTCAGACGACCCCCCACGCGCGACCCCATGAAAAAGATCACATTTTGAAAAGACTCACGCTCCCGCGTCCCACCACTGCATCAGCAGTTGCCTTGCGCGGTACACGCGGCCCTCCACGGCCCGCACGGAGCAGTTGAGCACTTCCGCGCACTCTTCTTGGCTCAGGCCTTCCATCGTCGTGAGTATCAGCACCACGCGCAGTTTCTCTGGGAGCAGAGTCAGGCCGCGCTCCAATTTCTGCACCTCGCTGCGCCACTCCGCAGTCGCGTCGGGGGACTGCTTGGGGCAGAAGAGATCGCTCTCGTGCTCATGGAGCACTGTGGTGCTGTCACGCTGCCGTGATGCGCGCGTTTTGGCGCGGTCACGGCATAGATTCAGCGCGATTTGGTACAGCCACGTCGCCATCTTCGCACGGCCTTCAAACTCCGGCAGCGCCTGCCACGCCCGCACAAAGGCATCCTGGCACACCTCACGCGCATCCTCCACACAGCGCAGCCAGCGGCAGCAGAACGTGAACACACGCCCCTCATGCTGCTGCACGATCCACTCAAACGCCGCCATATCCCCAGCCTGCGCGGCACGGATTTTCTGCTGCTCCACGCCTTCCAGCTTGGCAGCGTCTGATGCTGAAATCAGCAGATCAAGGCTCGCGGGTAAGGCTGTCATGGGTCCACTCCAGCAGTCGTTTCGCCTGTGCAGGTCGCAGGTAGCGCTTCATGGCAAAGAAATGCTCCAGCGTCATGCGCTGGAGTTCTCCCTGCGCTTGATTGAGCTGCGCTAAAGCCGCCTTCAAACGATCGTCATCCACATTTCCCTCGCCGATGGCTCCGGCCACTTCCAGACCTGCCGTGCGGATTTTTCCTCGCAGTCTCATTCGCTGCTGCTCGAACTCAGCTTCAATCGGCTCCAGCGTGTTATGCTGCTCAGGCGTGAGGTCGAGGTGCGCATGCATCCAGGCATGAAAATCCGGCTCCGCTCTGTCCTGCGCATGGCTTTCCCCATGCCGGTGCAGTGCCCAGTCCGTGACCAACAAGGCCGTGCCACCAGCCAGCAGGACCGAAACAACCATCGAGATCATGAGCCACTTCACACGCGAGGTCATTTCGACAGCCCTTCCTGAAACAGTGGCATCGATGGTGGCAGTGAGTGAGTCGTGTCACGGGATGCCATCGACCAGCACACCATGCCCGCCGTGATGATGCCTGAAAGCGCCACCAGAATCAGCAGCCACTGCACAAACGAGCGCCAGCGCCGCTGACGCCCATCATCCGTGCGCACACGCGCCATGATCGTGCTCTCCAGCGATGCAGGCGCAGCCACCGCCGTGGCGGAGGCGGCACGTTTGAGCAGGTTATTGAGATCGGCTTCGTTCATGAAGTGCATCTATGGCGGAACATCGGCCACTTTTGTATCCTTTTTTTGGCAGCAAGAAAGGGTCGGGGGTCGATGATTGACCGCATGAGGCTAAAGGGTCGTGGATTTGAGGTTTCACTTCTTCGCCTTCAAACTCGCCAAGCAGGCCACCCCATCTCGGAGCTGCGGCTTGGACAGCAGGCGGGGCGGTTTCGGAAGGTGCAATGGATGGGCGGTTGGGTGCGTTGGTTGTCGGACTCCATGTCTTTCCAGCTACCCACCATGAAACCAACCATCCTCCTGACTCTCTTTGCTTGCACCACGCTGCTGGCGCAAACCGCCGCACCCAAGGCTCCTGCCAAACCCAAAGGCCCGGCGGTGCCCGCAGATGCTCAGTGGCATGATGTGACGACTTGGGGTGTGGAAGGCCGTGGATGGGGTGATCAGGAGCGGAAGCGCTGGTATGATCGGCTGCCGGCGAAGGCGGAAAAAACGGTGACGCCTGCGGTTTGGGGGCTGAGTCGAGATAGCGCGGGCATGATGGTGCGCTTCAAAACGGACGCGAAGGCGATCTACACACGCTATCAGCTTTCCAAAGCGAATCTGTCGATGCCTGCCATGCCTGCGACAGGCGTGAGTGGTCTGGATCTGTATGCCCGTGATGAAAAAGGCCAGTGGAAGTGGGTCAACTGCACCAAGCCAAGCCAGCAGGCCGTCGAGGCCGTGGTGATCAGCGATCTGGCCCCTGGGGAGCACGAGTTCGCGGCGTATCTGCCTTTATACAATGGCATCGAGAAACTGGAGATCGGCGTGCCAAAGGAGGCGAAGTTTGAAGGGCAGGCACCGCGTGAGAAGCCGATCGTTTTTTACGGCACGTCCATCACGCATGGTGCGAATGCTTCGAGACCTGGAATGGTGCATACGGCGATCCTCGGCCGTCGTCTTGACCGTCCGGTGATCAACATTGGCTTCTCGGGCAATGGACGCATGGATGCAGCGGTGGGCGATCTCATCAACGAACTCGATGCCGCCGTCATCGTGATCGACTGCCTGCCGAACATGGGGCCTGCGGATGTGACGGCCAAATGCGTGCCTCTGGTGAAGCAATTGCGCTCCAAGCACGCCAGCACACCCATCATCCTCGTCGAGGACCGTCGCTACACGAACTCATGGATCACTCCTGCGAAGGCCAAATTTCACGATGACAATCATGCAGCACTCCAAGCGGCCTTTGAGCAACTGAAGGCGGAGAATGTGGCCAATCTGAGCTACATCGGCGGTGACGCGCTCTATGGCACCGACACCGAAGGTGCCAACGACGCCTCCCACGCGACCGATCTCGGTTTCATGCGCCAGGCTGACATCTTTGAGCCCGTGCTGCGTGCTGCGCTGAAGTAGGCGAGGTCACGCCTGCTCGGTGGTGTGGAAGTCGGGGTAGGCGTTGGCGGCGTGCTCGGCGAAGTCGAGGCCATCGAGTTGCTCCGTATCCGTGGCGCGGAGGCCAATGAGGAGATCGACGAGCTTGAAGATGCCGAAGCAGAGTGTGAATGCCGTGAGTGCGATGCTGAAGGTGCCGAGTGCCTGGACGCCAAGCTTTTCGGCACTGAATCCGGCTTCATCAAAGAGCGCAACGCTGATGGTGCCCCAGAGACCGCAGCAGAGGTGGACTGGAATGGCACCGACGGCATCGTCGAGCTTGATGCGCTCCAGCGCGATGGTGGCAATGGTGGTGAGCACGCCTGCAATGATGCCGACGATGAAGGCCGCAGCGGGAGAGATATTGGCGCAGCAGGCGGTGACTCCGACGGCTCCACCGAGGCAGCCATTGAGTGTGATGCCGACATCCGGCCGACCTTGCACGAACCACATGGAGATCATGGCTGATAAAGCCGCAGCAGCGGGAGCGATGGTGGTATTCACGGCGATGCGGCCGATGCTGGCGTTCCCAATGAGTGTGGAGCCTGCATTGAAGCCGAACCAGCCAAACCACAGGATGAAGACACCGAGTGCTGCGAGCGGGATATTGTGTCCGGCGATGAGGCGTGGGGTACCATCTTTGGAAAAGCGTCCATGCCTTGGTCCGATGACCATGATGCCCGCGAGCGCGCAGGCACCACCACAAGCATGCACAACGCTGGAGCCGGCGAAGTCGATGAATCCCAGGTTTTCGAGCCAGCCCTTGGCTCCACCGACGCCGAAGGCTCCACCAAAGCTGCCCCAGGCCCAATGACCGCATAGAGGATAGATGATTCCCGCAAGGAGTGCCGCATAGGCGAGATAGCCGACAAACTTGGTGCGCTCTGCCATGGCACCAGAGACGATGGTGCACGCGGTGCCAGCGAAGACGACTTGGAAGAACCAGAAGGCCCACAGTTTGTCATCGCCCGCATGTCCAGAGAGCCAGAAGCTGTCCATGCCGATCCAACCGCCTGCGCTGGTGCCGAACATGAGCCCGAATCCCACGAACATGAAGACGATGGAGCTGATGCAGAAGTCGAGGAAGTTTTTCATCACGATGTTGATGCTGTTTTTAGCCCGAGCGAAGCCGAGCTCGACCATGGCAAAGCCTGCCTGCATGAGGAAAACGAGAGCACCTGCGGCGACCATCCACACATAGTTTAAATTGAGCTGAACCTTCTCGATGGCTGCCGCGGAAGCCGTCTCCACCGGCGCTGGAGCCGCTGCCATAGCTGGTGCTGCGGGCTTGGCCGAAAGAGTGGTGTTTTGACTGATGACGTCGAGCTTCTGAATGATGACATCGAGCTTGGACTCCATTTTACTGACATCTTGGGCGATGCAGGGCAGACAAGAGGCACCTAGAAAGAGCCATAAGATGCGAAGGTGTTTCATGAGTGGCTAGAGTTTGAGTTCGTCGAGTGATGCTTCGAGCTCGGTGATGAGTTGGCGACGTTTCGAAGTGTTGGGGACGTGGTCCAGGATGCTGACGGCGAGCTTGCGCACCTCTGCCTGCGGCAGGCGATAGGGATCGGTGATCTGCGCGGCCTCGATGCTGCGCTCGACGAGATTGCTGGCCTGTCCACGACCCATGACTTTGCCAAGGATGCCCTCCACACACTTGCGCATGGCCCCCCAGTGATTCACGACGGGCTCGGCCTTCTCCGTGATCTGCGTGAGTGCGCGTGGGCTGGTGACAAAGAGTTCCTCAATGCCCGTTGAAGCTGGCTTGGCAGCGCTAGATGCGGCGGCGAGAGCTGGGCCGTGGTCGGTGAGCAATACGGCGGCAGCGCTGGCGGCGAGATCAGGATCCGCCCGTGAGGTGAGAAAGAAAACGAGCGCGACTTCTTCCTGAGCGGCGATGAGAAGCACGCCACCGTCGAATTCGAGATAGATCTGCCGCATACGCCGCCGCACCTGGCGATAGCCGGCGAGCATTTCCTCAATGCGTGCGCGCAACTCCTCTGCCCGGGTTTCACCAAAGGGCATCTGGCGGTGGATGGTGTGATTACCTTTAAAAAGCATCACGCCCGCAACGCCGTCGAGACGTTGCAGGGCAGCTGTGGCGGAGATGGCAGGCTCAAGACTCATACGGAATGCACAGTCCTAGCGCCCCAAAGATTCCAGCACTTGTTTGATCGAGCGCCTGCTGCTGCTGATCGTGCCATGCCAGTTTTCGCCCTGTTGTTCAGCACACATGACGGCCTGACCTTCACGATCCTCAAGAATGGCCACTTGGAGTCGGCGCATGCCCAGTGTTTCAGCCAGACGGGCGGCGTAGTAGCTGACGTAGTTCACCTCCCCGGCAAATCGCTGGGCGGACTCAGGATCACCGCCAGAGAGCGACTCTCGGCCATTCTGGCGTTCCAGTTTGATGAGACCGGGGTCGGGTTCCATGCGGATGATGTTGGCGGGCTGCGTGGTACGTGCGCCGCTGATGGGGATGATGCGTGTAGATTCCATCTGACCTCAGAATGCTCAGCATCACGCGTGCCAGAATGATCTTGCCGTTTTACTCGCTCTGTTTCAAAACTAGCGAGCAATGAGCGAAACAAACACCGAGGTCATCAAAATGGTGGCGAAAGATGCCCAAGCCGCAGCAGAGGACGCACAAGCGGCAGAGGATGTCGCCTTGCATGCGGAATCGGTGGCGACCGAAGCGGCGAGTGATGCACGGGAGGCCCTGGAGCATATGGAGGCGGTGACAGAGGCCGTGGCGGAAGAAAAAGCGTCCACGGAGTTCTTTGAGCTGTTCACGGCCATCTTACTCGGGCTTGGTGCCACCCTCGGTGGTGTCGCGGGTCATCAAGGCGGACTTTGGGGTGGCAAGTCTGTCGAGTGCTTCAGTGAGGCCTCCACACTCACCACGCGCGCTGCGGAAGTCGCCAGTTTTGCCAATTCACTCATCGCTCATGACAACCATGTGAACGTCCAAGCCATGCAGATCATCTGGAAGGCCCAGCAGACGCCACCTGGAGAGGATCGGGACTTTTACATTCACCAGGCCAGTGTACTGTATCTACGCCAAGCCTCCGACGAGGCGTATGACGCACTCAAGCTGCCTGCCGATTCGCGGAAAAACTACCAAGACCTCGGCATTGAAGACATCCCCGAAAAGGACTTGGTGGAGGTGCAGCGCCGTGAATTTGGCCCTGAATACTATGAGGCCATGTATCAAGAGAGTGAGAAACGATACGCTGACGCCAAGGCGCTCTTTGAGCAGGGGCGCAAGGTTGGCAGTGTGGGAGATAATTTTTCGCTAAGCGGGGTGTATTTTTCGCTGAGTCTGTTTTTCGCCGGCTTGAGCCTCGTTTTCAAAAGCCGCATGCGTTGGAGTTTCTTTGGGGTTGGTCTTCTGATTTTAATCGGCACAACCATATTCATGTACCGTTTAGAATGGGCGTAGAAAGTGAATCCTATGATGAGTCGCGACGAAAAAGGCCATGTGATCTTCCCGCGTTGGCTGGAGCTGTTTTTGCAAGCACTGATCCTGGCCAACCTGGTCAGCTTTGCCCTGGAGACTGTGCCGAATCTGACCCATGAGCAGCAGAACGCGTTGCACGGGTTTGAGGTCATCAGCATTGCCATATTCACGGTCGAGTATCTGGCGCGCTGCCTGCTCTCAAGACCGATGCTGGGTTATGCGTTCTCGGTGATGGGTTTGGTGGATTTGTTGGCAATCCTTCCGTTTTATATTTCTGCGGGCATGGATTTTCGCAGTGCGCGTGCCTTCCGCATGCTGCGGCTCTTCCGCTTGCTGAAGCTGACTCGTTACAGCTCCGCAGTTCGGCGTTACAAGCATGCTTTTGTCTCAGTGCGGGAGGAGATGGTGCTTTTTGGCAGCGCCGCGTTGATCGTTCTCTACCTTGCCGCTGTGGGAATCCACTACTTTGAGGGTGAGTCCCAGCCACAGCATTTTGCATCCATACCGCAGTCATTTTGGTGGGCCATAGTCACGCTTACCACCGTGGGCTATGGCGATGCGGTGCCGATCACCCTTGGTGGCCGTGTTTTCACCTCCTTGATTCTTGTGATCGGCCTGGGCTTTGTGGCAGTCCCGACAGGCCTTCTGGCTGGTGCCTTGGCAAGAGCAAGGGAGAACGAGAAACGGCTCGAAGAGCAGGAGGCCGCCGCAAAAGCAGCCGCAGCTCAAAAAGCCGAACCAGAGTGACCAAGTCTCTGTCTTTGCAAAGTGCAGTGGAACGCCGTGAAATGGCCGTTTCGGCGACTTTGTGAAAAATTTCACAAATAGGGCTTGCCTCCTCTATCTCATGTGGCTAAAAAAGCAGCCGCCATCCCGCCTAGACCCTACGAATGCCATCCCCGGCAGACCCTACTCACATGTCGTCCTTGTTAACCCAACCAGCCCCCTTTTCGCCGCTGCTCGCTAACGTGAGTAGCAAGGCTGCGGAGCTGTTTCATAACAGTGGAACGCTGGCATTCTTGACCAACTCAGTGCTCGTGGCGCTTGTCGTCCTCAGCATCGTCCTTTGGTTCTCACGCAAGGCGACCAAGAACATGACGATGGTGCCACACAAGGCACAGAATTTCCTTGAGTTCATCATCGAGTTTCTCTATGGCCAAGTGGAAGCTATCGTGGGCGTGAAGCAGGCTAAATTGGCCTTTCCGCTTCTTGGCACGCTTTTCATTTATATTCTCGTTTCAAACTGGTTTGGACTCCTTCCTGGCGTCGGCACGATTGGTTGGGGTGAATCCACTGGCTTCCTCTCGGTTAAAGAAGCCCACGATCCTCTACTTCGTCCACCGACGGCTGATTTGAATGCCACGATCGGCATTTCGGTTTCAGCTTTCTTGGTTTGGCTCTTCCTCACGATTAAAGAAATCGGTGTCTGGGGTTTCATTGTTCACACTTTCGGACCCAAAGGCGGCTTGAAGGGCCTGATGGGTATGGTGGTGGCGGTGGTGTTCCTGTTTGTCGGTGTGATCGAAATCGTCTCGATCATCATTCGTCCGGTGACGCTCTCCATTCGTCTCTTCGGTAACATCTTCGCTGGCGAAAACGTCATTCACGTCATGAGCGACATGATGGCATCCAAGGGGCCGGTGGCCAGCTTCCTCGGCTCCGTTTTCCTCCCGCTGCCGTTCTATTTCATGGAGTTGCTCGTCGGATTGCTCCAAGCCATCGTTTTCACCCTGCTCTGCGCTGTTTATATTCAGCTTTCCACCACGCATGACGACCACGGTCATGAGGAGGAGCACCACTAGCCTCGACTTTGCCTGCGGGACCATGCGCAACGCGTGGACGCTAGCGATACAACACCCAAACACGACATCACACTATGACAATGGAACTCATCTCTATGGCACAAGCTGCCGCCGCACACGCTGAAGCTGCTGCTGGCCTCACTGGAAACCTCACCATGGGCCTTGGTGGCGCTGGCGCTGCCATCGGCGTGGGCCTCGTCGGCTCCAAGGCTGTGGAAGCCGTCGGTCGCAATCCTGGCGCTTTCGGTAACATCCTGACCCTTGGCATTATCGCCATGGCCCTCGCTGAAGGTCTCGGCATTATCGCTTACCTCGGCGGTCTGTAATTCTCGACTCTGCGGCGGGTCGTCCTGTGCGATCCGCCGCGCTTCTCTCTCCTCTTTTTCTCATTTTTACTCTTCAATCGATCACCTTAACACCGAACATGATCTCCTCCCTACCCACGATTCTCGCGGCCAGCAAAGTGGACGCTCTCGTCGAGAAGTTCGGTCTCGCTTGGCCGAAATTTTTCGCCCAGGTGATCATTTTTTGGATCGTTTTCTCGATCCTCAAGAAATACGCCTTCGGCCCGATCCTTGGGATGCTGGAGCAGCGTCGTCAGCGCATCGCCGACGGTGAGGCGAAGCTCGAAAAAATCTCCAGGGACGCTGCAGATGCTGCGAAGAACTCCCAAGCCATCATCGACAAAGCGGAGGCTGATGCAGCCCGCGTGGTGAAGGAAGCGGATGAAGCCGCCAAGGCCCTCCAAGACCGTCGCCAGCAGGATGCTGTCGCCAGTGCCAACTCCATCATCGCCAAGGCGCGTGAGGCTGCCCAGCTCGAACAGGAGCAGCTCATGTCCCAGCTCAAGCGTGAGTTCGGTCGCATGGTTTCGGACGCTACGAGCCGCGTGACTGGCAAAGTGCTCAACACGGACGACCAGAGCCGCATCAATCAAGAAACGGCCGCTCAAGTTTCCGCTTAATTTTTCCCGCCGCTCCTCGCCACCATGAAGATCTCCAAGGAAGCCCGCCGCACCTCTCGCCAGCTCTTCCGCGCCTGCATCGCTGGCGGGAAGCTCGACGAGTCACGCGTGCGCACGGTGGTCTCCGGCGTCGCCAAGGGTAAGCCCCGTGGCTACATCGGCATCTTGGACGCTTTTTCCCGCCTTGTGGCGAACGAAGTCGATCGTCAGCGTGCACTGGTCGAAAGCGCCACCGCTTTGACGCCCGCCACGCAGTCCGAGCTGCAAGCCAGCCTCTCGAAGAAATACAATCGCACTCTCAGTCTCGAATTCAGCGTCAATCCCGACCTCCTCGGTGGCATCCGAGTCAAAGTGGGCTCCGACGTGTGGGACGGAAGCGTCAAAGCCCGTCTCGAAGCCCTCAAAGCCTCTCTTTCCTAACCTTCTGCCCACAGCCTTCAGCTTTTTCTACCCCGCAATACCATGAGCAACATCCTCCAGGAGATCGAATCCCAAATCGCCGGCCTCAAGACCGCCGTCACGAAGTCCAATGTGGGCATCGTCCGTGAAATCGGTGACGGCGCCGCCAAGATTGAAGGCTTGAGCGATGTCA
>JANOBP010000452.1:0-7355 GCA_031411715.1 Verrucomicrobiaceae bacterium
CATCCTTTCTTGAGCAGAAGCATCGCCCGACGGCGTGCCTCCACCTGTTGTTGTTTGCTGCATTTGCGTCCGTCTTCCTTCATGCGGGCACATCCTTACCACACCCTGTGATTATGTGCTATCTATTTGCCGGATTAATAGCGAGTCGAGGTCTTGAATACTCTCCTCGAGCATGATTATCACCTGATCATCACTAACCGATTGAATGGAAATCAAAGGTTTATGTTGAGTTGGAACAGGCCTTCTGAGCGGCTGCGCATCGTCTATTTTTTCTCGGCAAGAGGATAGAAATATGAAGTGCGCAGCTAATGAGATCCCAAAAAGAATTGGCACCAATTCATGAGTAGTCATGCGTATTGATTTCATTGCGTTGGGCACTGAAATCCAGATATCTTTTCTTTCGCTTCGGCATCCTCCATCAGGGTCGCCTTCAGGAAGGCGATGGCGTAGTGCTTGAACGACGCCTGGCGTTTCGCATCGACAAAGCCGCAGGCGAGTTGGCCAAGCAGGTCGGTGGGGGATTCGGCATCGAGGTGTGTTGCACCGTGGATTTGAATCGAGAATTTTGAGCCTGGGATGGCCTCAATGATGCCGCTGGCATTGCCGTGCATGTTCCAAGCCTCGGGCTCGGCTCGCAAAATGGCGCAGGGCATCTTCAGGGATGCGGCGGCCTTTTTTCCGCTGCCATTCATATCGACGGGATCAAGGCCGATCCAGGCGTCCACGGGCGTTTGTGCAGCAGCGAGCAGCGTGGTGAGCCCACCCATCGAAAATCCCATCAGCCCGACTTTTTGCTTCGATTTGAGCTTTTCGACCAACTCGGCCAGGACTCGGCCATTGAGCGGGTGATCCGCCAAAGCAGGCTGTGTGGGCACGGCGACGCTAAAACCATTGGCGGCGAGATCCGCGCCCCATCCGGCCATGTAGCGCTTCCCACGCATGAAGCCATGCGCGACGACGACGAGTGGTGCGGACTCAGGATTCGCGGGATGGTAAAGCGTGACGGACACACGACGACCCGCGAGCGTGAGGACGCGCACCTCGGTGGTCACGCCTGACGCCAATACGGGTGCCTCGGTGCGCGTGGCCCAATAGAAAAAGCCAAGCAGCAGAGTCACCATGAGCAATCTGCGAAGCCATTTGCGGAGGCGTTTCATGGAGATATTCAGCGGCTGGTTTGTTCTTGAGGTGAAATGGGCGGACTGTTGATCTATTAACCCGATTGCAGTCACTATCTTATGTTTCCACATCGTTTTCAGTTACTCACAAGCCGATCACTTGCACTGCTCCTGGTATACTGCGGCGTCACTTCATCATTGGTTGGGGCGGAGTTGTCGCTGTGGACTAACAGTCTGGGAATGCGCTTTGCCAGCGTGGCAGTGGTGAGCCGTGAGGAGCCGGATGCCCAACGTGCGCGCAAGATCCTGGTGGCAACGCTGGAGGCAACGGAGGAGCATGTGGCGACGTTTCGACGTGAAGCGGGGCTTCCGCCTGCCCAGCATCAAGCGACGGCTGATTCACCGGCCAAGTTTGTCAGTTGGAATGAGGCGGTGGCCTTTTGCGCCTGGTTGACGCAGAAGGAACGCGCTGCTGGAAAAATCACGGTGCATCAGAAGTATCGACTGCCAACGGATCATGAGTGGAGCTGCGCGGCGGGAATCGGGCAACTCGAGTCTGCGAGTGCCTCGCCGGAGTCGAAGAGCAACGCCATCCCCGACCGCTATCCATGGGGCGCCGCGTGGCCACCACCAGAGGGCGCGGGCAATTTATGCGGGATGGAGTCGCAGGCGGACTTTCCTGAAAATTTCATCGCAGGATTCAAAGACCCGTATTCCGGCGGCAAAGTGCACGCACAGGCCTCTAAACCGAATCCACAGGGTCTTTTCGATCTCAGCGGCAATCTCTGGGAGTGGTGTGAAGACCGCTTTCGTGAAGGCAGGGACTGGCGAGTCCTGCGTGGTGGCTCATGGAAGAGCGCACGGGCACAGACGCTGCTAAGCTCCCACCGCACGCATGATCCCGAGAGTTACCGCAGTGATAGTGTGGGCTTTCGCTGCGTGCTGGCGGATGAATGACCTCCGCGCGGGCAAAATCAACTTGCCTACGCCTCTGCGTGCGCCACACTCCGCGCTCCCTGCCTCCCCCGAGGCATTGTGATTTACGGACAGGTGTCAGAGTGGTCTATCGAGCACGCCTGGAAAGCGTGTGTACCTTCATCGGTACCGAGGGTTCGAATCCCTCCCTGTCCGCCATCGCAGCCCCCGGAAAATCGGGACAAGTTGCCCCGAAGCCATTCTGGCTTGGCATTCGGTAGGCCTTGTGACTAGTTGGACTCAATGAAGCACGTCATACTTAGCCTTCTCATCGCCTCGCTTGCTTGCCGGGCAGCTGACGAGACGGATGCGGTGCTCAAAAACATCACCAAGGGCCTCTCCAGAGGTGATCAGGAGGCATTGACGCCTTTGAAGGATCACCACAACGAGAAGGCCGCTGAGTTGGTGCTGAGCATCATCGGCAGCGGGCGTATCGGGGGCGGAATCAAGGCGCGTGTGGCTGAGATCGTAGCGGAATGGCCCGCACTGGCTCTTGGGCGCAAAACGTTGCTCGAATGGCTGACGAAACATCCCAACTGCGAAGAAGATGAACTGCTATTCTACGCGAGTATTCGTCTGCCAGAGACCCGCAGTTTTTTCTGGAGCATCATCGAGCAACAAAAAGCTGTGCCGACGAAATGGCGTCAGTCGCTGCGAATCGCGATGGCAGTGAAGGGATTGGGTGCCTTCGAGGACAATCCTGAGCCCGTGGTCAAGCGGGTCGCAGGTTTACTGGCTGCGGATATGCCTCATGTGATCCGTGCCTGCGCGGTGGATGCTCTCGGCGGAATGAAGCATGCCGAGGCAGTAGCGGCGCTCATTCCGCACATTGCCGACATGGCTATTGGTCCACAGGCTGTGCGCAGTTTGTATCGACTGACGGGACAGCATTTTGATCAAGATCCTGCCAAGCAATGGAGCGAGTGGCACGCGGCACATCTTGGGAAGATCGAGTTCAAGATGCATAAGCGCATCGACTTTGAGAATTTCTTGAAGATGCAGGCGCTGATCAAGCCGGTGGATGACACGCTGATGAATGCGAACACCTTTTACGGACTGGATGTGAAGGGCAAAGGCCTGCTCTTCATCCTCGATGTGAGCGGGAGCATGGATCAAGATAACCGCATCAATAAGCTGCGTGGCCAGATGACGAATATCCTGACGATCCTGCAATCTCGCTCAAACAAGCTGCGCTATGGCATCGTGACGTTTGGTGACCAAGTCGAGCCGTGTTTCGGTCGAGGCATCGCTGAGAACAGCCCGGAGAACGCCAGGAAGGCCACGCGCTTCGTGGATGGACTTAAAGCGGATGGCGGCACGCCGATGGTGGAGGTCTTGGAATATGCCTTCAATCGAGTCCTGCCGGATGCGAACATCGATTCGATCTACTTTCTGAGTGATGGCTCACCCAGCGATGGCACACCAGAGATGGTGCTCGACATCACGCGAAAGATTCACCAGCGCTTCCAAGTCCGTGTGAACACCATCAGCATCGGTGAGGCAGTTCCTGCCGCAGTGGGTGAGCGTTCGCTGCTGCAAAAAATGGCCGAACTGTCTGGTGGGAGCTTCACGCAGCCCAAATGAGGCGCATTAGCCGAGGTGGCGGCTGTAAATGGCTTCCAGCTTATCCAGCATGGCCTCAAGGCTGTATTGCTGCTCGACAAGGCGGCGACCGTTTTCAGAGAGAAGCGTGGTTTCGACTTTTTGCTCGAGAGTCTCGATGATTTTAGCTGCAAGCGCCGCAGCGTCACCAGCGGGGAAAATGTGACCGGTTTCTGCTTCGCGGATGATCTCAGGGATGCCGCCACAGTCGCTGCCGATGACGGCCGTTTTGCAGGCGAGTGCCTGGAGACCGATTTGCGGAACTCCCTCGTGTTTTTTGGACGGAATGCACAGCACATCCAGTGAGCGCAAAACATCCGCGATGTCTTCACGGTGCCCCATAAACTGCACGGCGGCTCCCACGCCACGCTCATTGGCCATGGCGGTGTATCTTTCAACATCCATGCCGCCGACCACAACAAACTGAATGGCCCGCTTCTGATCACGCAGAATGCGGATGGCATCAAAGAAGGTGTCATGGCCTTTCCAGGAGCGCAGCACACTGACCATGCCGACGACCGGCGTGCCGGGCTGCACAGGCAGCGCGGCTTTGTTCCCACGGGGGTGATACAGGTTCACATCGATGCCAGTGGGCAGCGTGGTGATCTGTTCTTCATCGATTGGGAAAATGCGGCGGAAGTGAGAAGTGATCTTGCCGCTGGTGGTCAGCACGTGGTCAGCAAAGGTCGTGAACGCATGCTTGCTGATGGAAGGATTGGGGTAGCTGACGTCGATGTGGCGGCTGCGAATGAGGAGCGGCACTCGGGCGAGGCGTGCGGCAATGCCAAGCAGCCAACCGTCACGCGAGCTGTGAGTATTCACGACATCGATGCGCTGCTGGCGCAGCCAAAAGGCCAGCTTGATGGCCTCCAGTGGTAATTGGCGGCGATCAAACGTGCAGGTCTTCACATTCACACCGCATTCGAGCGCGCGTGGGACCAGCTTGGCATCCGGGTGCGCGATAAGCCACACCTCATGCCCGCGCTGCTGAAACCCGCGCAACTCAGCCAGCACACGATGTTCCTGCCCACCCCAGCCCTCCGAGGCCTCGGAGTGAAGGATGCGCCAGCGTGGTGCGGTGAGTTTTGTGTCTGCCATCTGTCTTCCTTGCCCAAGGCGGGATGGATTGCATCGAAAAAATGCATTCGGAAGGAGGATGATTGCATTTCGCTACGAGAAGCGTTGGAATGCTGTCATGAAATCCCTCTTTGCTCTCACCTTCGTCGTTTTCAATCTGTCAGCCTTCGCCGCGCATGATGTGGTCGTTTATGGGGGGACATCGGGTGGTATCACGGCAGCGATTCAGGCTGCGCGGATGGGGAAGACGGCGGTGTTGATCGAGCCAACCAAGTTTCTCGGTGGATTGACCACGGGTGGGCTGGGGGCGACGGATATTGGCAACAAGAAAGCCATCGGTGGCATGTCGCGTGAGTTTTATGCCAACGTCTTCAAATACTACAGCGATGCCGCGAAGTGGAAGCAGCAGACTCGTGAGGAATACTATGCCAAGAAGCCCCACGGCAACACTGGCAGCGAGGACACCATGTGGACCTTCGAGCCGCATGCCGCGACCGAGATCTACGACGCCATGCTGGCTGCCGTGAAGGACAAAGTGACCGTAATCTTCAGCGAGCGGTTGGATCTGAAGAAGGGCGTGGTCAAGAAAGGGACAAGGATCACCAAGATCATCATGGAGAGCGGACGTGAGTTTGAAGGCCAGATGTTCATCGATGCCACTTACGAGGGCGACTTGATGGCGAAGTCCGGTGTGAGCTACGCCGTGGGACGTGAGGCGAACGCGATGTATGGCGAGACGATCAACGGCGTGCAGAAAGTGAAGACCGTGCATCATCAGTTCATCAAAAACGTCGATCCTTATGTGATCCCGGGTGATCCGAAGAGCGGTGTGCTGCCGGGCATTGATCCAGGTGACATCGGCGACGATGAGACGGGAGATCGCAAACTGCAGGCCTACAACTTCCGCATGTGTACCACCGACGTGCCAGAGAATCGCCGTGACTGGGATAAGCCTGCCAATTACGATGAGAAATGGTTCGAGCTGGCCCTGCGCAATGTCGAAGCCGGTGACGAGCGCATTTCCTGGGCACCTACCGGGATGCCGAATCGCAAAACCGACACCAACAACAACTTTGCGGTAAGCACGGACTTCATTGGGCAGAACTTTGACTACCCGGAGGCGGATTATTCGACACGCGCGAAGATTTGGCAGGCGCATGAAGACTGGCAGAAGGGACTCATGTGGACTTATGCTCACCATCCACGTGTGCCGGAGAAAATGCGCGCCGCCTTCCAGAAGCTCGGCTTGGCAAAGGATGAGTTCACCGACAACGGCAACTGGCCGCGCCAGATGTATGTGCGCGAAGCACGCCGCATGGTCGGCGGCTACGTAATGAGCGAGAAGAACTGCAAACGTCGCGAAATCGTCGAAGACAGCGTCGGCATGGGTGCCTACAACATGGACTCACACAACGTGCAGCGTTACATCACCAAGGAAGGCTTTGTGCGGAATGAGGGCGATATCCAGATCGGCACGCGGCCCTATCCCGTGAGCTACCGCAGCATCACACCAAAGTCAGAAGAGTGCACCAATCTGCTGGTGCCCGTCTGCCTCAGCGCCAGCCACATCGCGTATGGCAGCATCCGAATGGAGCCAGTGTTCATGGTCATGGGGCAGAGCGCGGCCACGGCGGCGGTGTTGGCCATTGATTCAGGCAAGGATCTGCAACAGATCGATTACGCCAAGCTAAAGGAAAAACTCCTCGCGGATGGCCAGATGCTGGACTTCGAATCGCCGCCGATGCCAGAGAACGCTTCCATCACCAAAGAGAAGCTCGGCGGCATCGTGGTGGACGATAGTGAGGCCGTACTGACAGGCTTTAGCGCGCAGGGACACACCACACCGGGTTTCATCGGCGAAGGCTACCGTCATGATGGAGACCTGCTCAAAGGTGAGCAAAAAGCCCGCTTCACGCCGAATCTCCCCGCCGCAGGCCAATACCGCGTCGCCATCACCTACAGCGCACTGGCGAATCGTGCGGCGAAAGTGCCGGTGATCATCCACCACGCAGATGGTGAAGCCACGGTGATGGTGGATCAGCAGAAAAAAGCCACGGAGAAGGACGTACTGATGCCACTGGGCACGTACCGCTTTGAAAAAGGCAAAGCAGGTTGGTTGGAGATCCGCAATGAAGGTACCAAGGGGCATGTGATCATAGATGCCGCACAGTGGCTGGCTCAATGAGTCTCAGCGCATCACTTCACCGGTCTTGACCAGGCCCCAGCACATCAGGCCCGCAAAAGCCAGCAACTGAACGCCGCTCATGCCCAGCAGCCGGTTATGCCCGCGTCCCGGTGCCTCCACCAGCACGCGCCACGCGATGAAGAAACCCACTGGCAGCGTGACCAGCGGCAGCGTGAACGCTTTTTCCCATTCCTGATCGATCCAGTAAATCCCCGCTGCATGCGCGGCCAAAATCAGCAGCACGATTTCCGCACGCGCAAAGCCCACCCCCAGCCGCACTGCCAGCGTGCGCTTCCCGCTGCGCGTGTCTTCACTCACATCCCGTAGATTGTTGATGGCAATGAGTACCGTGCTCAGGCAACCGATTTGAAAGCCCGCCACGAAGCCCGCATGCGGCC
>JANOBP010000453.1:0-5053 GCA_031411715.1 Verrucomicrobiaceae bacterium
CCAACCCAAAACCAAAGTCATCGACTACACCAAGCCAGGCGATCCTTTGCCGAAGCCGCAATTGGTCATCACACAATCCGATGGACAAAAAATTCGTGTGCCACGGGATTTGTATGAAAATCCCTTCAATGAGTCTGGCAAAATCGACACCACTTGGTCGCCAGACAGCAGCGAATTCTACTTCGACTACAATCAGCGCGGCCACCAGCTTTACCGCATCCTTGCGGCGAACGCGAAGACCGGAGCGGTGCGTGTTGTTGTCGAAGAGACATCGAAGACCTTCATCGACTACACCAAGAAAACTTGGCGTCACTGGCTGCGCGGCACGGGTGAACTCATATGGATGAGCGAACGCGATGGCTGGTGCCATCTGTGGCTTTATGACGCCAAAACTGGCAAGCCGAAGCATCAAATCACCAAGGGTGCATGGCCTGTGCGTGAGGTTTTGCACGTCGATGATGCCAAACGAGAAGTCTGGTTCATGGCGAGTGGTTTAAAGACTGGAGAAGACCCCTATCATGAGCACCTCTGCCGCGTGAAATACGATGGCGGCGAGTTCAAGCAACTCACCGCAGGTGATGGCAATCACCGCATCGATTTCTCACCAAATCGTGACTTCTTCATCGACACATGGTCGCGCGCCGATCATCCCCCGTTCAACGAACTGCGCCGCAGCAGCGATGGCAGCCTCGTGTGCGAACTGGAGAAAGCAGATGCCACCGCCCTACTCGCCGCAGGTTGGACAATGCCGGAGCGCTTCGTCGCGAAGGGGCGCGATGGAAAAACCGACATCCATGGTGTCATCATCAAGCCTTCGAACTTCGATCCGTCGAAAAAATACCCTGTCGTCGAAAACATTTATGCAGGACCGCATTCCGCCTTTGCACCCAAAGATTTTGGTCGGCTACTTGGTAATCACATGATCGCTGAATTGGGATTCATCGTGGTGCAAATGGATGGCATGGGCACCAATCATCGCGGCAAAGCCTTCCACGACGTGTGTTGGAAGAATCTCAAGGATGCGGGCTTTCCAGATCGCAAACTGTGGATCAAAGAGGCCGCCAAAACTCGCCCATGGATGGATTTGAGCCGCGTCGGCATCTACGGCGGCAGTGCCGGCGGTCAGAATGCCATGCGTGCCCTACTGGATCATCACGACTTCTACAAAGTCGCCGTCGCCGACTGCGGCTGCCATGACAACCGCATGGACAAAATCTGGTGGAACGAGCAGTGGATGGGCTGGCCCGTGGATGAAAGCTACAAGCTCAGCTCGAACATGGAAGACGCTGCGAAGCTTCAAGGCCACTTACTGCTCATCGTTGGCGAGCTCGACACCAACGTCGATCCGGCCACCACGGCCCAAGTCGTTGGAGCGTTGCAAAAAGCCGGAAAAACCTTCGACTTCATGCCCATCGTCGGCACTGGCCACGGCGCGGCGGAAACGCCCTATGGTTCAAAGCTAAGAGCTGAGTTTTTAGTGTGGCATTTGAAGCCGTGATTTGGCTGGAGGCCTCATCTCAAAGATGATTCCGGCACGCGTTAGTAGAGTTGCCTTCTCGGCGCCGAGTTTGCCCTGGCTGTGGAGATTGCGCTGCGTTTGCTCCCACTTCGCTAGATCGTCGTCCCCATCGCCGATGGCGGTGAGGTGCCGCGTGCGGCGGCGCTGTGTGGCGGCCTCCCAGCGCCTGAACTGCCGCTCCCAGTAACCCTCACTGCCGTCCCAGCTAAAGCCGATGGATTCGAGTTGCTGGATCTGTGCTGCGTTGAGTTTCCCCTGATGGTAATACATTCGCTGGGTTTTGGCCCAAATGTCGAGGCTGCGTTGCTCTTTGTCAGCCTTTGAAACATGCGGATGCCCGTGCTGACGACGGAAGGCCATGAGTTCAGTAAAGCGCTGGTCCCATGACTTCTGCAAACCGGGCTGATACTCTGCCTTGCCCCACTGAAAGCCGATGGCTTCAAGTTTCTGCACGCGATCTTCCTGGAGCGTATGGCGGCGATGCTTTAGCCGCTGTGTGATTACCCACGAGGCCAGGACGGGGTGGTCGGTGTCCGTGGAGCGCACGTTGACATGACCGTGTGTTTTTTGAAAATCGAGCAGCACTGCAAAGCTCTCCTCCCAAGTGGCAGCGGCACCGAGGGAATTATTTCTATCGCCCTGCCAGCGGAAGCCCAGTTCTACCAGCTCCTGGATGCGCTTAGCGCTGAGCTGCCCTTTTTTGTAGCCGATGCGGGTATTCGATACCCAGTTGCCCAGCAGTTGGTTGGGCGGGTATTTGGTGGGCACATTAGCGTGACCGTGCCGGGCATGAAACTCACGCAGCTCGGCCATGCGCTGTTCGGAGCTGCTTGATTGATGCGGTGCTCTGCCACCACCGGCGGGATTCCAGTCCACGCCGATCTCTTCCATCTGCTGAATGCGATCCAGCGGCAGGCGGCCCTGGCGCTGCAAACTGCGTTGCCTCACAAGCCAGCCGCCCAGCTTCATGTCCGGCCCACGGTGATGCAGCACTCGAGTGTGGCCGTGCCGCTCCTTGAAGGCGGCCAAATCGCGAAAGTGATCTTCCCAGTTCGTGGAGGAGTCACGGGTTCCGGCTCGACTTTTGTGCCCCGGTTCCCATGGGAAGCCCAGCTCATCAAGTTTCTCCTGATGGGCTGCGGACATGCTGCCCCGCCGGTGATAGACCCGCTGCGCCACGACCCAGTGGCGGAGCCTCTTGAATTCCTCATTGCTCTTTGGCACGCGGAAGTGCCCATGCTTCATCACAAAGGCCTGCAATTCCTCAAAACGCTGGTCCCAGATGCTAGGCAGTCCGTCTCGCGACACTGAAGGAGAAGGCGGCTGCCAGAAAAAGCCGAGGGCCTCCAGGCGGGTGATCTGATCTGGCTCCAGGCTGCCTTCGGCATGCTTCGCGCGCTGCTCCAGCACCCATTTGCGCAGGAGGCGGTCCGGGTTCCCAGGGACGTTCGCATGACCATTCAGCCGATGAAACTCGACCAACCGGGCATAGCGCTGCTCCCACTTTATCTTGGGATCTTGAGGTGCAGTCGGCCTAGGCTGAGTCCGTGCAGGAGGTGGATTCTCACGCCATTCCGTGCCCAGCGCATCCAGCCGCACCAGCTTTTCAGGGAGCAGCCCACCCACGCCGGAGCCTTTGCGGTATTTGCTTCGCTGCTTTTGCAGCCAACTCGCCAACGGAGGATCTTCCCGCCAGCGTTTCGTCACATGGGTATGCCCCTGTGCTTCTCTATAGGCCACCAGCCGCTCATACATTCGCTCCCAATGGATGAGATTGTGTTCGTCCTTGGCGGGAGAATGCCGTCCAGGCGGCTCCCACTCAAAGCCGATGGCGTCGAGTTTGGCTTTCTGCTCCGGCTTCATGGCACCGTTCCGCAGGCGGATGCGTTGATTGTCACGCCAGTGAGACAGGCCAGCGGTGGGCTCGTTGGCCTTGGTGATGCGCAGGTGCCCGTGTTTTTGCTGGAAGGCCACCACCTCTGCAAAACGTCCCTCCCAGCCGTCGGCGAAGTACAGCTTGTCCGACGTCCACACAAAGCCGATCTGCTCCAGTCTTTGCCGACGCTCCGGCAGCAGCGTGTTCTTTCGGTGGTGGTAACGCTGCCTCTGCACCCACTTCCCCAGTAGGGCATCGCCTTTCTTGCTATGAGGCACCTGGCAGTGGCCGTGCTGTTCGCGATAGGCCAGCAACTTTGTAAACATGGTCTCCCACAGCGTCTCATGATGCTCATCCTTGAATGGACTTAGGCGTTCTGGATTCTCCCACTCAAAGCCGAGGGCGTCGAGCTTCTCCTTCTGTTCCGGTGGCATCACGCCGCTTCGAAAGCGGATGCGCTGATTGTCCCGCCAGTGCATGAGGCCTGCGGAGAGTTGGTTCTTCTTCGTAATGCGCAGGTGCCCGTGTTTCTCCTTGAATGCGACCAGCTCCACGAATCTCGCCTCCCAGCCGCCCACGAAGTGCAGCTTGTCCGACTTCCACGCAAAGCCGATCTCCTCCAGCCGACGCTGCCGATCAGGCAGGAGCTTATTGTCCCGATAGTGTCGGCGCTGCACGCACACCCAAGTGGCCAGCGAGGCTTCTCTTTTCCATGAGTTGGGCACCTGGCAGTGACCGCGCTCTTCGCGGAAGGCTAGCAACTTCGCAAACATACTCTCCCACAGCTCAACGTTATACTGCTCCATGGCCGGGCTGATACGTTTCGGCGGCTCCCATTCAAAGCCGATCGAATCGAGCTTCGTCTGCTGCTCCGGTGTAATGACTCCGGCCTGAAAACGGATGCGCTGGTTGTCCCGCCAGTGCATGAGCCCCGGAGACAATTGGTTCTTTAGCGTGACTCGCAGATGCCCGTGATTGTCTTTGAAAGTCGCCAACTCTGCCAATCTCGATTCCCAGCGAGCTTCCGTCTGGTTCTGACGGGCTGGCGGCTCATCGTAGGCATCCCATTCCATACCCAGCGCCGCCAGTTCTCGCTGCTTGTCTTGCGAGAGTATGCCCTTTTGGAAGAGCTTGACCTGCGCCTCCAGCCAAGCTGCCAAATGCGGATGCCGACGGTCGCGCTTGGGAACAAAGCAGTGCCCATTCTGCATATGATAGCAGACCAGTTGGTGGAGCATGGCCAGCCACTCGGCGTCATTTGGCTCCTTCGTCAGCATTTCGCAGCCAGATGCCAAATCGCCATCTGGTGGCGGCTCATGGAATGAACTCCCATCACTCATGATGGCGAGATTCTGCCAAACAGGCTTCTCTGTGGCAAGCGGAAGCTGTGACGAAATGGGAGAGTGTCTCGCCCGGCACTTAAAGACGTGAGCAGCCGATCAGCGCTGCTTGATCTCGAACGTATCCAAATACGGCAGCGTGATCTGAGGCGGCATGCCGCCGAAGGGCTGGTAGGCAGGGAGTTGGACGATGCTCATGCTGTGCGGCTGGCTGGCGATGAAGAACATCGCATCGGCGCAGTCGGCGCAGGTGATCATGGCTTCTTTGTGCTTCGCGGAGGGTTGCACGGGGCGCTTCTTGACAAGCGGAGTGTCGGC
>JANOBP010000454.1:0-2387 GCA_031411715.1 Verrucomicrobiaceae bacterium
ATGGTGAAGAGCTTACCTCCAGCCACAGAGAAGCCCGAGTAGCCGAGTCCGGCCTCCTCATTGACCCACACGCGCTTCGGCCCGTCGCTGGGCCATTTTTTGAGCAATCCAGTCTCGGTGGAGACATCATCGCGGTTTGGACCGCGCCACTGTGGCCAGTCACCGGCTGCGGCTTTGCCTGCACTGGCGGTAACTGCAGGGGCTTTGCCGCCGTTGAGGAATGTTTGGTCTTCTTTACTCAAGCTGGTGAGGGGCATGACCAAGGTGGTGCCGTTTTCACGCTTGAGGGTGACTTTACCTCCAGCTACGCCGACGAGCTCAGCTTTGATTTCATGGGCACCACTGGCGTCTTTCCAGGTGCGGAATTCCGCATGGGCGAGTGTGATGCAGGTGAGAAGGGTGAGGAGCGTGGCGGTGGGTTTCATGTTAAGGAGAGAATGATGCGGGCGAGATGCCAAACGGCTGTTGAGGGGATGATCTTAGCTGGAAACTGCTTTGCACCAAGCAGCAGTCGCACTAATATCCGCACGCTCCCGATGACCGCCGAACCCAAAGTCCCCGAAGCTGAAGAGATCCTCAAGCAATTGAAGATCTCCAACTCGCCAGCCACACGCAAGACGCTGATCGAGAAGCTCGACAATTGGGACGACTGGGCCAGTTGGGATGAGTTTTACCGCACCTACTCGACCTTCGTCTTCCACGTGGCTCGTAAATCCGGCCTCAGTGATGATGAGTCCAGTGATGTGGTGCAGGAGACCTTCATTGGCGTGGCGAAGAACCTGCAAAAGAAGAAATTCGACACCAGCCTCGGCTCCTTCAAGTCCTTCCTGCTCAATCAGGCTCGCTGGCGCATTCTAGACCAGTTCCGCCGTCGTAAAAAGCAGCAGGACCGCGAGGCCAACCTCTATGCCAATCCTGAAGATGACCGCCACACCGCCCCCATCGACCGTTGTGCCGATCCCAATGGCGTCGCGCTCGAAAAACTCTGGGATGCCGAGTGGAAAGACAAGATCATGGACATCGCCATGCGCCGTGTGAAGGCGCTGGTCTCACCGCGTCAGTTCCAGATCTTCTCCTGTTACGTGATCAAAGGCTGGAGCCCAGAGCGCGTGAAAAAAGAGCTCGGCGTGAATGCCGCGCAGGTCTATCTCGCCAAGCACCGCGTCGGCCGCATCCTGAAGCGTGAAGCCGCGAAGTTGCGGGAGACGGATGGAGAGAGCTAGGACCGTTGCCAAGCTGGCCGAAAGCTTCAAGAAAACAGCGCCAGCCCCGACTCCGCGCTGCATGACCACCCTCCGCATCGAGCAGAGCCCGCGCCAGTGCGGCAAGTATCCCATCACGCTGCGTCATCTCGTTGATGCGTGCAGAAGCGCACGGCGGCTGCCACCATCGGGTTCGCCTTGTCCGATCAGGATCCTCTAGGCGCTGCCGAGCTGAAGAATGTGTTGCAGGCCTCTGGCCTGCTCCTTTCAGCCCAGAGGGCTGAACCACATTCCCAAGGGGGCCATTTCACGCTTGGAGGTGGCTGGGTCGGAACTGGCAGGTGGGCCACATCGCGATGTCATGGGAGCCAACATGAAATGGCATGTGAGCCACATCGAACTTCCATGTGGCCCAGTATGAGCTGCTATGTGAGCCGGTATGATTTGCCGTGGGTCAGGGGCGAATGGCCGCCCCTGACCCCTGGCGGGACGTGGGGTTGCCGGGACATGCCAGTGCAGCCAGGGCATGCGCGGGCGTGGCAGCGTCCTGGAGTGCTCCAGCCCTCTGGAGCTTTTTGCAGGCCGCCAGACGCTCGAAAGCGGCGGAGGACCGCCGCACTCCAAGAAGCTGCCGCGTGTCACCTGCCTCCACGCGTGTATCTACTGTGCCGCCTCTTCGACGCTGATGCAGGTGCAGATGAGGTGGCGGTCGCCGTGGACGTTGTCGATGCGGGCGACGGGGGGCCAGTATTTGGACTCGGCGACCCAGGGGAGCGGGTAGGCGGCGGCTTCGCGAGTGTAGGCGTGCGGCCAGTCGGTTTTGGTGGCGAAGGTAGCGGTGTGGGGGGCCTGTTTGAGTGTGTTGTCGGTGAGATGATGGCGGCCTTCTTCGACGCCGCTGATTTCGGCGCGGATGCAGTGTAGGGCGTCGCAGAAGCGGTCGATCTCACTTTGGCACTCGCTTTCGGTGGGCTCGATCATGAGCGTACCGCCGACGGGCCAGCTCATGGTGGGGGCGTGGTAGCCGAAGTCCATGAGACGCTTGGCCACGTCTTCGACGGTGACTTTTTCAAAGTGACGGAAGTCGAGGATGCACTCGTGCGCGACGAAGCCCTTCCTGCCTTTGTAGAGCGTGGGGTAGCTGGACTCGAGCTTCTTGGCGATGTAGTTGGCGTTGAGGATGGC
>JANOBP010000455.1:0-5933 GCA_031411715.1 Verrucomicrobiaceae bacterium
GGCGTCAGCTTGTCCTGTGCAGCCAGTTCCTTGATTAGATTCCACACCGGATACTGCTTCTCCTTGTAAGCATTGAACTGCAAAAAAGGACGATCTGGCGTGAAGTTCCGAATGTAGCGATACCGCGCATCCCGCACCGCCCGCAGCCGGAAAACCGTCATGTCACAGCGATCCCGAGCGCCAAACACATACTCTCGTGCCGCCTCAGCATTCGCACCCATGAAAACCTGCCCCTGCATGCCCTTTGGCTTCGCAATGCCGACCCAAGCAAGCGTCGTTGCGGTTAGATCGATCGACATCAGCAGCCGGTCGCTCACCTTTCCCGCCTCATAGCCCGCTGGAGCTGCCATGCCCGCAGGCCAGCTCAAAATGAACGGCACATTGAGCCCCTCTTCATAAACAAACTGCTTCCCACGCACATGCGCTTGCCCGTTGTCCCCCACAAAGCAGATCACCGTGCTCTCGAGCAACCCATCACGCTTCAGAAGCTCCACGATCTTCCCGATTTTGCGATCCAGCTCCGTCGCCGCATCCAGATACTCTGCCCAGTCTTTCCGCGTGACCGCATGATCAGGGTAATACGGCGGAATTTCCACCTTGGCCGGGTCCGCATGTGCTGGCGCATGAAACGTGCGGTGAGTCTCCTGAAAATTCACCTGCGCATAAAACGGCTGATGCGTCTTTAGATCATCCCAATTCGCCGAATCAAATGGCTTCCCATCCGAGGCAAAATTCCAGTCCGTCTTGCCCGATCCCTTGAACCCCGCCTCTGCAGGCAAGTCCTTCACATTCGCCGTGAAATAGCCCGCCTCACGCATTCGCTCACTGAGCAGTCGCACACCCGCCGGCAACGCGTAGCCATCATCGCGGTGTGACCTGTGATTGTGTGCCCCGATCGTCGTCTGATACATGCCTGTATTGAAAGCCGAGCGGCTTGCCGAGCATACGGGTGCCGTGGTGTAATAGCGAGTGAAGCGCATCCCCTTGTCCGCCAGCCCATCCAACACCGGCGTGCTCACCTCCTTGGTCCCATAACAACCCAAATGCGGTCCAAAATCCTCCGCGATCAGCCATAGCACATTCGGACGCTTTTCCTGTGCTTGAACCAGCGACGCCAAAAACAAACTAAAAATCGTTAAAAATCGAATCATGCTCACAGCATGACTGAACAGACCGCTCCCGCGCAAGAACAGAATTTCACCGCAGATCAATATGAGCCCAAACAAGCCCGCAGTAGTCCCATTCATGCAGGTGCTCTCACCTTTTGGGGGTAGGCAAAAATATGGGTAGGCAAAAATAGATGAGGCATTGGGGCTGCCATGTTTTTGCCTTCATCTCTTTGCAGAGAATTTGAACCCACCAGGCAAGTCTGTAATTTCACCCAAAAAATGAGTGCATGCATCGCCCCAACGCCTACAACTTCGTCATGGCCTCAAAAAAGAAACCTGAATCTCCAGCTTCGCTCAGTGGTGCTCTCCTTCTGGCCTCCCCTGCGCTGCATGATCCGAATTTCGCACGTTCTGTCATCTTCATGGCCGCGCACAACAAAAAGGACGGCGCATTTGGTTACATCCTCAATCGCCCGCTGGATCAACGAGTGGCGGATCTTCTGCCAGATCAAGATCTAGGCCTCCTTAGTCAGGTTCCCGTCTTCATCGGCGGCCCAGTGGCCACGGACAAGCTCGCCTTCGCGGCGCTGCATTGGAACAAGCGCAAGCGCACCATCCGCTGCCAGACGCATCTCTCCGTGCCCGATGCCCTCGCCGCCCTGAAGCTTGGTCATGACGTCCGCGGCTTTGTTGGCTACTCCGGCTGGACCACCGGCCAGCTCGAAAAAGAAATCCAGCACCGCTCTTGGATCACCACCACCGCACGTCACCTCGTCCTCACTGCCGAAAAGCCCACGCAACTCTGGGGTGCCATTCTCGACGAAATGGGCCCCTTATACAGCCTCATGGCTGATATGCCGGAGAATGTGGCGCTGAACTAAGGCAGGGCAGGGGCATTTAAGGTAAGAAAATGAGTGGTAGGAAAATTGAAGAATCAGGAACTCGGTTCTGAGAAAATTTGTTTGTCATGAATCGTCTGTTGGGATTTCAGGAGATCGTCGCGAATGTCACCTCGTGAAGGCCAATGTTGATCCAGTGCATCGCTTTCAGAGGGCTGAACCTCAGCAACCGCTTCACCTGAGAATCGTAGCCAGTGGCGATCTCACGGAAGGCGGTGATCCGAAATCCGGCATCGGCTTCCATCAGATGAAACCTCTGATTGCCGAGTGAGATGTCTCCGCGCTGCATGGGAATCAGCTTGGTGACAACGGCCTCACCTCCAAGCAAATGAATCATGGCCTGGTGGTAGAGCGGTAGTTCCAATGCTGTGCCCCAGTCGCGCAACAGCTCCACCATCCAGTCCTTGGTAGTGCCGTCGCTCTGCCAGCGACGATCATCATCTGTGAAGGCCCGGCGTTGCTCAAGTGTCATCGGCGCATTCACGAAACGCGAATCGACAGATCTGGGACGGAAGTTGATGAGCTTGCCGTGACCACAATCGACCAAGAGCAAGTAGTTCATCACTTGAGCCTCGTGCTCTGCGTTTAGTTGGGACAACGTCTTGAGCTCATAGACCGCTTTGCCAACCACCACGACATCCATGTAGTATATCTTCACTAAGCTGCGGAAGGTGACCGTGATGGGCACTTCTCGGTGGACCGAGTATCCGGCTGCGATCAAGCGTGCGGCAAAGTCGGCCTGATAGATCGTTTCATCCGCCAACCGACCAAGCTCCCCGTGACTCGCAAACGCATGTTTCATGATCTCGTAGTCCAACTCGCCGAACTCTTCCGAGGTGAGGCGTTGGAAGGTGATGGGGCATGAGATCGGCATGACGATGAAAAAGGTAAGAAGTTTGGTGGCAAGAAAATTAAAGCCTCAAAAATCTGGGTTTTGAAAATTTTCTTACCATGAATTTTCTTACCTCAGTCAGAACTCAATGCCCAGTCTCTCTGCCACACGCTTCGGGCGGCGCAGAGCTTCGGCCATGCGAGAGGCTTCATCGGCTCCTCGCAGGTCTTTGCAAGCTGGGTGTGCTTCGGGGGCTGCGATGATGCCGAGATTGTGCAGGACGTGTGCTGTGCTGTGCTTGTAGGCGGAGGCGCTCATGTTCGCATCGAGGCGGAAAACTTGGTCCTCCAACGATTGGAAGGCTTCGAAGACCTTATAGACGCGGGTGTCAAAGCGACCCGTGCCGGTGGGGAATTTCTTCTGGGCTGAGCCGTCATTCAGCCACATGTCCTTGGCCGCGCAGATCAGCGGAGCCCCACTAACAGCGGCTCCGATGAGCAGTGGCAGGCCCAGTTTGATGGCGGTGGCGATGCCGAAGTCATCGCCGCTGTGCGGGGCAAAATCGAGACCGAGGTCGCGACACATCGCAGCCCAGTAGAGGAAGTGTGGCTCGTCGAGCGTGCTGATCTTGCCACCGACGAACTTCGGATGAATGGCGAGTTGATGCAGCAACCACGGTCCAAAGGGACGTGCCCATGGCACAAAGGCTGGCTCCAAGGCATGAACGATGCCCGGACGAATCAACCACTCGGCGATTTCGTAATAGGCATCACGGCATGGTTCAGGATCAAGCGCGCTCAGCCACTTGGAGGTCATGAGCATCACCTCGCAGTTGTCATGTTGCTGCACGATGTCGATCAGCGGACGATACCGCTCCACTTTGAACGAAGTGTCATCCTGAGCGCCGCGAGCTGTGACGCCTGCGATGAACTTCATGGTCGGAAACTCTGCACGAAAGCGCCGCAGCACCTCGGCATACTGCCTGTCATCCATGTCGAAGATGTAACCCGTGTCTGCGTTCAGCACCGGCACAAACTCCACGCCATAGTGGTCCGCCGTCGCCTGCATCCAGCGGATGCTCGCGATGAAGCCGTCCCAGTCCGGTTTTTGATCACGGAACGGCAGCAACGCAGCAGCACAGAGACGCGGCTTGCTTGTGTGATCGATGAGTTCTTCTTCGCCCGTCCAGGCCCACTTGGTATCTAGCCAAGAGGTGTTCGGAGAGAGGTCTTCGGGTTTTGAGATGAGTGATTTCATAAAGAGCAGCACGTTTGAATTAGACCATCGGCTCCACTGGTAGCCACTTGCGCTGCTCCCAGCTTTGTAAGCCAAGCTCTGCAAGTTGCACGCCCTTCGCACCTTCGCGCAGCGACCATGGGAACGGCGTTCCAACCGCTACGTGCTTCAAGAACGCCTCCCACTGGATTTTGAAAGCGTTGTCGTAGGTCGTGGTATCCGGCACCTCCTGCCAGCCGTCGAAGAAGTTGATCGGTTGATCAATGTCGGGGTTCCAAGTCGGACGCGGTGTCGTGCCTGCGGCTTGCACCCAGCATTTCCGCAGACCCACGATGGCGCTGCCGTGTGTGCCATCGACTTGCATTGTTAAGAGATCGTCACGACGCACGCGCACGGTCCAGGAACTGTTGAATTGGCACACCACGCCGCCTTCGCATTCAAAGGTGGCGTAGCAGGCATCATCGCTGGTGGCAGGATAGGCATTGCCTTTTTCGTCAATGCGTTTTGGCAAATGCGTGGCTCCAAGGCAGCTCACGGCCTTCACTTTGCCAAAGAGATCATCGATCACATAGCGCCAGTGGCAGAGCATATCGACGATGATGCCGCCGCCGTCTTCCTTGCGGTAGTTCCACGACGGGCGCTGCGCAGGCTGATCACCATCTTCACCCGTAAAGACCCAGTAACCGAACTCACCCCGGACACTCAGAATGCGACCAAAGAATCCCTGATCGCGCAACATGCGGAACTTGCGAATGCCAGAGAGCCAGAGCTTGTCCTGCACCACGCCATTTTTCACTCCAGCGTCTTCGCACAGCTTTGCCAAACGCAGCGCCTCCGCCGCTTCCACCGCCGTCGGCTTCTCGCAGTAGATCGCCTTCTTCGCCTTCACCGCTTTCTCGATGAAGCCCGCGCGCTGCAAGGTGCCTGAGGCATCAAAGAAGATCTTGTCTTCAGGATTCGCCAAAGCCGCATCAACATCCGTCGTAAACCGAGTCACTCCCGTGCGGGCCGCCAGCGCCGCCAACTTGTCATGATTGCGTCCCGTCAAAATCGGGTCCGGCATCAGGATGAGGTCATCGCCGACTTTCACTCCGCCTTGATCACGAATCGCTTTGATCGAGCGAATGAGGTGCTGATTGGTGCCCATGCGTCCGGTGACGCCGTTCATGATGATGCCGATTCGTTGTGTTTTCATAGATGGAGGAAAGTCCTCTATGAGAACTCAGACCATGCGGCTGGTAAATCAGTTCTTTCCGATGCCTATGGACGGAAATAGAGATGGCTAAAGAACTTCACGTTCGTGAGGCTAACTTCATGAACTGCGACACTTTAAGAGTGGCTGATTAAACTTCCGATCTGATTTTTGAGCCGTGCGGCATCGTCTATTTGATCGACATACCTTTGCGGCATTCGGGAAACACCGACGGCGCAGCCGATGAGCGAGCCTATGACCGCACCGCGATGGCAATTGTCACCGCCGAGATTGGTATTGGCGATGACGCCAGCTTCAAAGTCCTCGGCATATTTCCATGCGAGATAGAGGGAGGCCGGGAAGGCCTCGGCAATGTAGCAAGCAGGGCTCACCCGGCGACCGACGACGACCGCATCGGGATCTTTGGACCATTCCTGCGCTTTGCGTTTGGAAAACCAGTCAGTGCCGTGAGTGAAAATAGCTTCGCGGACTGGCATGCCATCTAGAACCTCGGTGACGATTCTCACCATGGCGTCTGCCGCCGCGAGGACTTCCGGAGAGCGATGGGTGAGGGTGATGTGTTGGCGGACGGCTGAACGCGCCGCTGGGAGATCACTGCCAAAAAAGGCGCAAAGAACTCCCACATGAGCCAGGCCGCCGATGTG
>JANOBP010000456.1:0-21855 GCA_031411715.1 Verrucomicrobiaceae bacterium
CGAGCCCGATGACCCTGCCATGCCAATCATTGGCAAGGCTGCGAATGAGAAAGATTCACTCGATTACGCCGCCAAACTCGCGGCCATTGATCAAAAGACTCTCGATTTCAAGCGCACCGTTTATGAAGAGTTTCGCAAGCCGGAGCGCCTTGCTGAATACCTCGCTTTCGCACAGGAAGCGCAGAGCATTAGCGACGACAGTGCTTTCCGAGGACGTGCAGGTCAGCTCAAGCTGCGTGACCGCGTGGCCGACAAATGGCGCGACTTTTTGAAGCGCTACGCACTCGGCCCCAAGCCGCATGCTGCCTTGGTGGCATGGAAACGCTTTGCGGAGCTGCCTTCGGGTGATTTTGCGGCCAAAGCGTCAGGTGTCACTCAAGACTTGGCCAAGCCAGAAAGCGGTTGCTCACCAGAAATCGCCGCCAGCTTTAACCAAGCTCCGCCGAAGTCGATGAAGGACGTCGCCAGCGCCTATGCGCAGATCATTCTCGCGGGCAAAATCGAGCCTCTGCGTCAGCTCATGCAGGAAAAGCTCTCGCCGATGTCTGTGCCGGTTGAGGGAGCTGAAGCTTTCTTCACGCGTAAGGATCGTGAGACTGTCGTGAAACTGGAAAACGAGCGCACCAAGCTCGACAGCACACACGCTGGCGCACCGCCACGTGCGATGGTCTTGCTCGATAAACCGAAGCCAAATGATGTGCGCGTTTACATCCGTGGCAATCCCGCGCGTCAGGGCGATGTCGCCCCTCGTGGGTGGCTCACGATGTTCGGTGGCAAAAAATACACCGATGGCAGTGGTCGTGCCGAACTCGCTCAAAACATCACGAGCAAAGACAATCCGCTCACCGCGCGAGTCATCGTGAACCGCGTGTGGATGCAGCACTTCGGCAAGCCACTTGTATCACAGACCAGTGACTTCGGCACGCAGACGCCGCGCCCTGTGCAGGCTGATTTACTCGACTATCTGGCTGCCTACTTGATGGAGAACGGTTGGAGCTTGAAGAAACTCCACACGCTCATCCTCACCAGCCGCACGTGGCAGCAAAGCAGCCACGCCACGCCGGAAAAGCTGACCAAGGATGCCGAGAATGATCTGCTTAGCCGTTTTAACCGGCAGCGCCTCGATTACGAGACCATGCGTGATGTCATCCTTGCCGCCACAGGTGAACTTGATACCGCGAAGCAAGGTGGACGTGCTATCGAGCTGGATGCGAAGGATGCCGAGACACGGCGCACGCTTTACCTCAAAGTGGATCGCTATGACCAGGCCAGTGTCCCTGCGATGTTTGACTTCGCCAATCCCGACAGCCACAGCCCGCAGCGTTTCAACACCACTGTGCCGCAGCAGGCCCTGTTTCTCATGAACAGCCCCTTCATGCGTGCCCGTGCTGATACCGTGGCCAAAACAAACGACCCCACAGCACTCTACCGCCGAATCCTAGCCCGTGATCCCAAAGCAGATGAGATCACGCTCGCCCAACGCTTCTTAGCGGATGCCACGAATCTCAATGGTGAAAGGCCTTTCCGCTGGAGCTATGGCCTGATGAAGCTCACGCGCACAACGGATGGCAAGCCTGCTTTCAGTGACTTTAAACCCTTCGCCCATCTCACCGAGCGTGGTGGTGGCGGCCAAAAGCTCTGGAGCCCCGGCCCGAAAGTTCCGGACCCCGAATGGGGCCACGCCTTCTGGGCCAACTATGGCGGCCACGCCGCGCCGAAGGATCTCGTCGTCACCACCCGCTGGCACGTCCCCTCCGACATGAAGGTCACCATCGACGCCGTGCTCAGTCGCAGTAGCGAGCGTGGCGACGGCGTGCGCGCTTGGATTTACAACAGCCGCGCCGGAGTCATCTCCGAGCACTTCTGCACGCCACAGAACAATAAAGTCCCCACACAGATCACCACCGAGGTGAAGCGCGGAGACATCGTGTCCTTCATCGTTCACAACGAAGCCAGCACCGACAGTGACAGCTTTGACTGGCAGCCCGTCATCACCCGTGCCGACACTGGCGAAGTCCTCACTCATGCCAAGAATGACTTCTGCAATGCCGACCGCTGGCCTTTCAGCCGCACCCAGCCTCAGCAACCACTTAGCCAGCTCGCGCAGGTGCTTTTGATGAGCAACGAGTTCATGTTTGTGGACTGAGCAGTTCACGCCGAGAGAGTTATGGCGGGTTTGATCACCCTCTCAATCTCGCCATAACTCTGAAAACTTTTTAGTTGTGGCGAGTTTTGTCTTGCCATCAAACCCGCCATAACTCACAATCCGCGCCTCTCCACCATGCGTACCAAGAAGGCCATCAGCACCACGCGCGCCGCTCATCCACTAGTCGGACGTGAGTATGAAAAGGAACTTCTCGACAGGCTCCACGACTCCGGAAAGCCTGAATTCGTGGCTTTGCACGGGCGGCGGCGCATTGGCAAAACCTATCTCATTCGGCGTCACTTTGAGAAGCGCATCACCTTTGAACTCATCGGTAACAGCAAAGCCACGCTCAACGAGCAGCTCCAAAACTTCGCCGCCGCCCTCAGTGCCGCCGCAGGCATCCGCGCCGCCGTCCCGCGCACCTGGCAGGAAGCATTCAGTGATTTGACCTCCTACTTGGAGCGCCTGCCAGTTGGGCCTCGGCGCGTGCTGTTCTTTGACGAGTTCCCGTGGCTCTCCTCTCCCAGATCACGCTTCCTGCCGGCCTTTGAGCAGTTTTGGAATGCCTGGGCCTCCAAACGGCCTGAGATCATGCTCATCATCACCGGCTCCGCCGCCGCGTGGATGCTGCGTCACGTTGTTGGTGATCGCGGCGGACTGCATGCCCGTGTCACACGCCAGATGCAGTTGCTGCCCTTCAATCTCCATGAAACCGCCGTCTTTCTCGAGTCACGCGGTGTGCGCTGGAAGCAGGCGCAGATCGTCGAGCTGTACATGGCCCTCGGTGGTGTGCCTTACTATCTCGAACATGTGCGCGGCAGCCTCTCCGCTGCGCAGAACATCGACCAGCTCTGCTTTGATCCCAAAGGCGCGCTGCATGAGGAGTTCCAGCGTCTCTACGCCTCGCTCTTCGAGGGCTATCAGGAGCACCTGCGCATCATAGCGGCCCTTGCCGCCGTCGATGAGGGTCTTAGCCGTGACGAGTTGCTGGAGAAAACTGGCCTCAGCTCCGGCGGCGGCATGAGTCAGATGATCGAGGAGCTTGAGTCCGGTGGCTTCATCGCCGCTACCGCGCCGTTCCGCAAAGAAAGCCGTGATCGCATTTACCGCCTCATTGACGAGTTCTCGCTCTTTTATCACGCCTGGATGAAACCGCGCTCCAAAGCCGCTGTCGGGCGTGACTACTGGCTCCAGGTACGGGGCACGCCACGCTGGCGGAACTGGAGCGGCCACGCCTTTGAAATGCTCTGCCTCAAACACGGTCAGCAGCTCCGCCGCGCCCTCGGCATCGCCAGTGTGCAGACCACGCTCAGCGCCTGGCGTCACCGCCCGCGCAGCAAAAAAGACCCCGGCGCACAGATCGACCTGCTCATCGACCGCGCCGACAACAGCATCAACCTCTGCGAGATGAAGTTCACCGACTCGCCCTTCATCATCGACAAAGCCTATGCCGAGGAACTGAAGCGGAAGCGTGATGTCTTCCAGCAGCAAACCCGCACTCGGAAGACCCTCTTTCTCACCATGGTCACCAGCAACGGCCTCGCCCGCAATGATCTGCGCGACCAACTCATCCACAGCAGCATCGAGATGAATGCGCTCTTCGCGGCGGATTGAGTCGTAACGTTCTATTTGCTCAAGAAAATCGGGCTTTGAACGATGAGGTGCATCAGATCGTGCATTGCATGGCCCTTGGCCTTCGATTGTGCCACGAGCTTGTCGATCTCGGATCGATCTGAGAAGCCCATGGCGCGACCAGTGGCGAAAGTGAGGAGTTTTTCGACGATGCAACGTGCCACTCGATCCTGTCCGGCGAGGAGTAGTTTTTGAAAGTCGGACATGTTGGAGAACTTGGCACCCGTCGTGAGTTCGCCAGCGGCATCGACAGCAGGGCCGAGTTTGTAGCGGACGTTGCGGCCTTCGACTTTGAGAGTGACTTTCTCTCCTTCTCCGATGCTGCGAAAGCGATCACGCCAGCCTCCAATCACGTCGTAGTTTTCCAGCGCGAAGCCCGGTGGATCGATCATGCGGTGACAGCCGTTGCAACTTTCCATGTTGCGATGTTTGTCGAGCAGCTCGCGCAGCGTGGTGGCTCCACGGATGTCGGGTTCCACACCGGGGATGCCGGGCGGTGGCGGTGGTGGCTCCATGCCGAGAATGCGGTCCATGACGAAGATGCCGCGCACGACGGGTGAGGTGTTGGTGCCGTTCGCGCTGACCTTCAAAATGCTCGCCTGGGTCAAAACGCCGCCACGCTTGCTGTCAGGGGATAGTTTGACCTTTTGCAGTTCGAGTCCACTGACGCCTGGGATGCCGTAATGTCTGGCGAGGCGTGCGTTGAGCATGGCGAAGTCGCTTTGAGCGATGTTGGCGACGCTGAGGTTGTTCTGAATGAGTTCAGAGATGAAGCCACGTGTTTCACGAAGCATGGAGTGCAGCAGCAACTCGTCGTATTCGGGATAAAGCTGCTTGTCAGGCGTGGTGAAGTCGATCTCTCGGAGATTGAGCCAGCCATCGGTGAAATCAGTGACGAAACGATCCAGCGTAGCGCTTTTGAGCAGACGTTCGGTTTGGGCGCGGAGGATTTCTGGTTGTGTGAGCTTGGCGGTCAACAACTCAGCATCAGGAGTGCTGCGTGTGAGGAAGTAGCTGAGGCGTGAGGCGAGTTGATGGTCGTTGAGCTTGCCGACCGATTCCTTCAAATACAAAAACTCTGGCGAGCAGAGCACGGCGACTGCGGCGGTGCGCATGGCGACGAGGAAATCTTTGCTGGCGGAAAACTCGCTGTCGAAGAGCTTCAAATACGGATCAATGTCCGCTGCATTGGCTGGGCGGCGAAATGCAGCAGTGATGAATGTTGGCAGTAGTTTTCTTGAATCGGCAGCGGGATCTGCCGATTCAGCTGTGAAGACAGGCTTGTAGCCAGACTTGCCGCGCATCCAAGGCTGGCTGGGCATCACCTCACGCAGCTTGGCGTCACCGAGTAGCATTTTTTGCCCGCGTGGCGGCCATTCGGTGATCATCGGCCCTTCGAGTGTGACTTCCTGAATCGCCATGCCTTCGCCTGGGTACTTGCTTGGGCCGTCTTTGATCGGTGAGTGTCCATCCGGGCCATTTAGGCCCTGGGGGCTGATCCAGATGCCGTTTCCTTGGTTCAGATGAAGTGTGATCTCGACTGTGCCGGACTTGTCCGCTGGCAGCTCGTGAAAGCTGTGAGTCACGTTGTCCGCGTTGCGGAAATTGAAGCTGCCGGTGATCAGAGCGAAGACGACTGGCTCTTCGATCTGATAGCCGTAACCCGTGACACGCACTTTGTAAGTGCCAGCCGTCTTGGCGCGGAGATTTGGGATCACCGTGCTGGGGAAGCCGCCTTCATTGAAGACGACGATGGCCCCGTCTTCACGCTTCAGCCACTGCTTGCCGATGGTGTCCTTGTTGCGGTCACTTTCCAGTGTGGAGCGTTGGGTGGTCAGCTCCGGGCGTTTTTCTTCAAAAAGCGCGGCATTGAGTGCCAGCTCCGCAGCCTCCATGTAGCGCAGCATTTGAATGCCGGAGATGGAGAGTGCTTCGCCGATGTTGTCGAAGCCGTGCGCGCGTCCGTCTTCCGGCAGCGCATCGCTGACATTCACCTTCACGCCGAGTAGATCATTGATGGTGTTTTGATATTCACGTCGATTCAGCCTGCGGAGCACTGTGCCCCTTTGTGCGGCGTATTTCGTGCTCAAATCGGCACCGAGTGCCGCCATGAAGTCCTGCACGGCATCTTGCGTTGGCTGTTTTTTCTTGGGCGGCGGCATCTCGCCAGCAGCCACGCGGTCAAAAACGCGCACCCATTTTTTGAGTGCCGCCGCATCGCTTGCAGATGTGGAGAGTGACGAAAAATCGAGATCACCCTTTTTCACGTCACTGTCATGACAGTCCACGCAGTGCTGATCCAAGAATGGTTGGATTGCGGGCAGTGCGGCGAAGGCGTGCGGCGTTAGAAGGAGTGCGAGCCAGAGATGCTTCATAGTCGGAGCTGAGAAACGTTTGTGGTCGTGGCAATCTGACTGAGATGTCATTCTCCATCAGCTTTTACTGCCCAACGGAGCTTGGCGGGGGCCGCACGTGGGTTGTCGCGGGTTTCACGTGAAGTTGGGCGGATGACGTCGTCGTTGGTGGCGGTGAAAAGGCCGCCGCGTTGGGCTTCGCGGAAGAGGTGCTTCACGCGACGGTCCTCGCCAGAGTGGAAGGTGAGGATGGCGACGCGGCCACCGGGACGCAGGCAATCCGTGAGCTGACGCAGGAAGGTATCGAGCGCGGTGAATTCTTCATTCACGGCGATGCGCAGGGCCTGAAAGACGCGGCGGACTGTAGTATCGCGCTGCTCATCATCAAAGCGATGTGGGAGTGCGGTGCGAATGGCGATGGAAAGCGAACGCGTGGTGGCGTGGTCAGTGCCTGCAAGAAGTGCGGCGAGGTGCTGCGCGTGCGGCTCGTCTGCGTTGTCCTCTAGGATGGCCTGGAGTTTCTCAGCGCTGGCTTTGTGCAGGAACTCGCGCGCGGAAAGGCCGCGCTGGGGATTCATGCGCATGTCGAGCGGGCCGTCGTGTTTGAAGCTGAAGCCACGGGCTGGATTGTCGAACTGCATGGATGAGCAGCCGAGGTCCGCAAGGATGACATCGGCACCATCATGCCAACCGATTTCATCAAGCGCACGACGCAAACCAGCGAAGTTGATGCGTTTGACGATGAGTGCGTCGGCAGCACAGTTGGCGCGGAGACGTGCCTCGGTGCGGACGATTTCGATGGGGTCTTGATCAAGTGCCAGCAGCGTGCCGTCGGGCTGCACGGCCTGCAGAAGCGCGCTGGCATGACCGCCGTAGCCAAGCGTGCAGTCCACCGCGCGCTCACCGGGCTGTGGGGCAAGAACCTGCATGATTTCGGGCAATAAAATCGGCACATGCTGGCCTGCGGGCGTTTTACCGGCGGCGCGGACTTTGGCGATGGTTTCGGCGTGCTTGGCGGGATCGAGCTCTTTGTATTTGTGCTCGAAGCGCACCGGATTTTTGCCGGAGTAACGAGGACGGCGGCGATGCGGCGTGGGGGCGGCTTCTTCGCTCACAGCTCGTTGTATTTGGCGTTGGAGCCGCGTGCTTTGGCCACGGGATAGCGCGTTTCATTGCGCTCGACTTTGTCGAGCATGGCCTGGCCGAGATCGACGCCGAGGTTGTGGGCGAGTTCGAAGAGCAGGATACCGACATCGGCCATCTCATCCTTCAACTCGGGCAGTTTGTCCTTCACGCGCTGCTCGATTTGATCTGGCTGCTGCCAGACGAAGTGCTGCAAAAGCTCGCCAGCCTCGGCGGTGATGGCGATGGCGAGTTCTTTGGGGCTGTGGAACTGCATCCAGTCGCGGGCGTCGCGGAAGGCGCAAATGCGTTGGGTGATATCGGGAATGGTCATGGGCTGTATGATGCGGCACGCCCGACGAAGAGCAACCAATGGCTAGTCGAGCCACTGGGTGACGATTTTGGTCTCCAAGCGCGGCTTGGTGTTCACAATGACGCGGCGGTCCACTTTGCGGCGTCCATTGACCTCATAATAGCGTTCATCAATCACCTTCCCAGCATCTGCATTGGTGAGCTGGCGTGATGTGGGATCGATTGTGTTGACGCATTGAGTGAGGCAAAGGGCGGCAAGGGTGAGGATGATGTGTTTCATGGTGTGCGCTTGGTTTGGGACGCACTTTTGATCCTCGGGCGTGCCTTCACGTTCATTTTTTTGGTCTCTGGAAAAGCGTTAGCGAATACACCGAGGCTGGGTAGCGTCCGCCTGCCGATGTCCGCCCCCGCCTTTCTCCGAGAATTCGTTCGCAACTGGAAAACAGTGGGTGCTGTCGCGCCTTCGAGTCCAGATCTGGCTCACCGCATGATGCAGGCGGCGGGAGTGAGTCAAGCTGGGCACATCTTGGAACTCGGGCCAGGTACGGGCGCGCTTACCCAGGTGATTGATGAAATGAAGAATCCGGATGCCAAGTATCTGGGCATCGAGGTGAATGAGGCCTTCACACAACGGCTACGGTCTCAGTTTCCGCAGATGCGCTTTGAATGTGCTTGTGCGCAGGAGTTTGATCTGAGCACGACCGAGTTTAAAGGCAGTTGCGATGCCATCGTTAGCGGGTTGCCGTGGACGGCGTTCCCGGAGAGTTTACAGCGTGCGATCCTCGCCAATGTGCTGCCAAATCTGGCTCCAGGCGGCTGCTTTGTGACCTTTGCGTACTTTGGTTTTCACCTTCTGCCCAGCGGCCAGCGTTTTCGCGCGTTGCTGGAGAGCATGCTGCCCGGTGTGCAGATGACGAACGTGGTGTGGCCCAATCTTCCGCCCGCTTTTGTTTATGTGGCGCGGAAGGCTTGAGTAAGCTCACTCGGCCTTCTTTTTGCCCTTTCCTTTGCCTTTTTTCTTCGGCGTTTTGGCGGCTGGCGTGTTCTTCGTCGGCATCGGCGCTTTGATCGCCTCACGCCACGCGATCATCTTGGCGTGGAGTTCCTTGGTTTTATCAGGCATCTCAGTGGCGAGGTTTTTGCTCTCACCGATGTCGTCCTTGAGGTTGTAGAGCTCCAGGCGGCTATCTTCGAAGAATTCCATGAGCTTCCAGTCGCCGACCTCAATCAAACCGACCGGCGTGGTGCGCCAGGTGTCCTGCCCCGCGCCGAGATAGCCTGGGAAATGCTGATAGATCGCCTCGCGCTTTAAACTAGCTGCGGGATCACGAAACAAAGCCACAAGGCTCTCACCATCGAGCGGTTGGCCTTCAGGCGCACTTGCTTTGGCGATCTCGCTGAGGGTGGGATAGATATCGACGTGAATGGTTGGCACATCACAGGTGGTGCCCGCTTTTGTGACTCCAGGCCAGCGGACAATGAAGGGCACGCGTGTGCCGCCTTCATAGAGGCTGCCTTTACCGCTGCGCAGTGGCGCATTGTCCGTGATGTCGCCGCCGTGCACGCCCTCGCGCTCGTAACCGCCGACGCCGCCGTTGTCGCTGGTGAAAATGAGCACAGTGTTGTCGGCGAGCTTGAGTTCATCCAACGTGGCCATCACGCGGCCTACACTTTCATCAACACTGGCGATCATCGCTGCGTAGGTGGCTGAGTTGTGGCCACCGACGGGTGCTTTGTCCTTAAACTTGGCGATCAGTTCCTTTTTTGCCTGATGCGGTGAATGCACGCCAAAATGAGGCAGGTAGAGGAAGAAGGGGGCCTCTTTGTGCCGCTGGATGAAATCGACTGCTTTGCCCGTGAGGAAGTCAGCGAGGTATTCGCCCTTGGGATACTCGGTCTTGGGACTGGTGTTGAAGTTAAAGTGCTGCCCCATGGAGACGATGGCGTCATCAAAGCCACGCTTGGCAGGATGGTGATCTCCTTTTTCACCGAGATGCCATTTACCAAACATCCCCGTCGCATAGCCAGCTTTCTTCAAAGTCTGCGCCACGGTGATTTTCTCCAGTGGCAGCTCGGTCACATTGTCCGCCGGCTTCAGCGGGCGTGTGCTCCAGTCAAAGCGGTCGATGCCACCCACCGTATAAACTCCTGTACGCGCGCCATACTGGCCTGACATCAGTGCTGCACGAGTAGGCTGGCAGTTTTGGCAATGGTGATGCCGCGTGAGCTTCATCCCCTGCTTGGCCAGCTTGTCGATGTTGGGCGTCTCGTAGTATTTGGAGCCGAACGTGGCGACGTCGGTGTAGCCGAGATCGTCCGCCATGATGAAGATGATGTTCGGAGCGCGGTCAGCGGCCTGCGCGGCAACAGCAAAGAAGAGGAGGGCAATGAGATGCTTCATGGCGCATCTTAACGATGCGGTGTTGAGCAAATTGCAGCCGACTTCACCAGCCGCGCAGCTTGACATGCACCTGGGCGACCTTGCCCATGTAGCTGTCCATCGAGTAATCCTTAGCTGCTTTGAGCATGTGCATTTTGGCTTTCGCAGCATCGCCGAGAGACTCGTAGTAGAGGCCGAGGTAGAGATGGGCAAAGCAGCGATGATTTCGCAACACATCGCCCTCGCCGGACTCGGCAGCTTTGAGGACATCCTCTGCCGTGCCTTTGCCAGCGAAAAGCTCATGCACCTGCTTCATGGGCACTCGCGTGTCACCTTCGATGGGGATGAGCACCTTGCGCGCAGCCTCGACGCTCTCCGCCTTTGCGACGCAGAGGAAATGCCATGCGGCATTTTCCACATCGTTCGTGTTGAAGGTCTGATGCGTCTCAAACTGCTCACGTCCGCCTTTGAAGTCGCCCGCATAGTAAAGAGACAGTCCACGTTGCCAGAGCTCGGGCTTCGCTCTCGGTTCGAGCTTCAGTAGCGCATCAAAGGCCGCGACGGACTCCTTTGGCTTCGCATCAAAGAACATCTCGACACCTCGATCGAAGGCAGACTTGACGGTTTCTTCCGCAAAGGCGGCGGTGGAGAGTAGAAGCAAAGCGGCGAGTATTTTCATCACGAAGCAGAACGGGCGGCGTCGTTGTTTCTTCTGCATTATTCCCGTAGCAAGAACTGGGCTGCCGTCACGAGCTCCTCACGGACGCGCCGCTGATCTGTGGCCGTACCACGCAGAAACTCCGCTGCTCTGATAGGGCCATCCGCGTCGATGCTGGTGAAATCACGACGCAATGCCTCCATTGCAGAAGCGTAGGCCGTGTTACCCCGTGTGGCCTCAGCATGAAATGCATCCAGCGCAGACTGCGGACCATCCAGATAGGATGTGACGATGAGCAGCACGTCGTACGCATCTTTGGGGAGCCGTCGTCCTATGCGTCCCCCAAAGGCATTGAGCTTCAGCACCAGCAGTGGCCCTACATGCGCGACTGCAATCAAGCCACGCTGTTCGACCCCGTAAAGATCGCGCCCATGGACCTCGATCATGCGTCGGGATTCGAGTGCACGGTTGATCCCGGGCATGGCGCTGGCCACGACGCCATCCACGATCCGTGAACCACCCGGAACTCGCTCGTCTTCGGTGAGGAAGTCCACATACAAACTGATGCCTTCCACCTGCCTTACCATTCTGGCGGGTTGCAAACTATCGGGTTTGAATCCCAAACCAACTAGGTCTGACTGCACGCTGCCGTATTGCCCGCCTTCTGTGGCGAGTGAAATACCGAAATCCACATCCATCGTGACTGCTCCTGGCCACATTCCTTCTTTGCAGCGAGTGAGGTAGTGTACCGCCAGTCCGCCGACAAGCACGAGGTCATCATGAAAACGGCTCAAAGTCGGCCAGATGGTCAAAAGTGCCGCCTCGGTAGCGACAAGACTTCTCGGCGGGTAATCGACAAAGGTTTCGTGCTTGCTCATGACCAGCCTCCTGAGAAATCCGGCCAATGGCGCAGTTCTGCCGCCGCTTCGTCCCCACGCTGACCTGCATTGATTAAGTCGAGGTAGATCTGCACGTCTCCGACCAGCGGCAGTCCATTCAAGGTTTGCAGCGGGTTGAGCACACCCTCGTCATTCGGCTTCACCAGCCGCAGCCTACCGCCAGACTCGACACGCCGTGCGAGCAGCCCTTTTTTCAAGTCCGCGTCATCCGGGAAATGATCCACATAAACCGTGGCTACCGGTGGCGTGGTGTGCGGATGCCTCAGATGCGCCGCGATCCATTGAGTGAAGGCGTGTGAGATGCGCTGCTTTTTCAAAAAGTGGTGTACCTGTGTAGCGACCTCGACGGCATCAACGGCCAGCACGGAGTATTCGTGACACGTCGTACGTCGCTCCCAGTCATCCGCTTTTGTCCAAGCATCAAGAACACGTTCGGGTTTGGTGATGCGGATTCCACCATCCTCCTCCACAGCCCATTCATGAGCCAGGAGCTGCTGCCTCACTCCACTGACAAGCCCCAGGCTCACTGCGGCTTTTTTCTCCAGTTCCTTCACCTTCCACGCACGCAGGGGCCCTTGCAGCAGCACGCGCAGCACACGAACGGTTTTCGGATTGAAGACGGACTTCACGCTGCGTGTTTCGTGAAATGGGTTTCCCGCCACACGGGTCTCGATGAAAATCTGATCAAAGACCAGCCGGACATTCCCCGCTAGGTCTGCATAGCCAACACCCGCGTCTTCGCAGATGCGGGCGGACTCTTCGGAGATGAATGGAGCCAGCAACACGCCGAGGCGTGCAGTGCGGGGAGGAAGTTGTGCGAGATAGTTCTTCAATTGCAGCACTCCTTCCCTGACTTCACGCGGTTGCGCTTGGCGTTTGCCTTCTACGACCAGAACCCAGCGGCGGGCACCCGCAGTGACTTCCAGCAGCCAGTCTGGACGCCCTGCTCTCTTGCCCGTCTTTGCAGAAACGAGTACAGGGTCCGACCTCAGGGACACAAGCTCTAAAAACGGAACTTTTGCCACCAGCCCACGCAGCAAAGCACGGAAATGTGGTTCCAAGTCACGCTCTTTCAGTTTTTGGTCAAGTTTCAACATGCGTTGAAACTAGTTCATTTGCTGAAACAGGCAATCTTCTTTTCCAAACCTCAAGCCACTCGCGCCGTCGCGTAGTTTCTTTTGCCCTTCCGCAGCACGCAGACTTTCCCGCCGAGGAAATCATCGGCGGTAAGCACGGCAGGCGTATCAGCAGCGACTTGCTTATTGTTGATGTAGAAGCCGCCGCCTTTGAGGAGGCGGTTCGCATCGCCTTTGGAGGTGGCGAGGCCGAGTTGCACGAGCAAGTCGGGTACGCTGGGAATGGCGGTGAGATCGACTTCGCAGCTCGGTGCGGAGGCGGTGGCTTCGATGAGTGTGTTCACGTCCGCAGTGGCGAGATCAGCTCCGCCAAAGAGGGCCTCGGAGGCGAGGATGACTTTTTGCAGCTCGGCGTCGCCGTGCACGAGCTTGGTGACCTCAGCAGCGAGGCGTTTATGGCCGCTGCGCAGCTCTGGACGAGCGGCGTGCTCGGTTTCGATGGCGATGATCTCGTCATGACTCAACAGCGTGAAGTAGCGCAGAAAGCGCGGCACATCGGGGTCCTCGCTGTTCACCCAGAACTGGTAGAAGGCATACGGGCTGGTCTTCGCACGATCCATCCAGATGGCTCCGGCCTCGGACTTGCCAAATTTTTTGCCGCTGCTGGTGGTGATGAGCGGGAAGGTGATGACGTGGGCGAATTCGCCACGCATGCGGCGGATGAGGTCGATACCGGAGACCATGTTGCCCCACTGGTCACTGCCACCGATCTGAAAACGGCAGCCGTGTAGGTCAAAGAGCTTCACGAAGTCATAGGCCTGCAAGATCATGTAAGTGAACTCGGTGAAACTGATGCCGTTCTCCAAGCGCGAGGCCACGCTGTCACGCGCAAGCATGACGGAGACGGAGAAATTCTTCCCAATGTCACGCAGCAACTGCACGGCGGACATCGTGCTGATCCAGTCGGCGTTGTTCACGACGATGGTTTTTTCGGGATCGAGCACGCTGCGGACCTGCACGCCGATTTTTTCGACATATTGAGCCACGATCTCGGGTGTGTTGAGCGTGCGCTCATTGGCTTTGCCGCTGGGATCGCCGATGAGGCCGGTGCCGCCGCCGAGGATGGCGATGGCTTTGTGTCCGTGCTCCTGCACGCGACGGAGAGCCATGAGCGGGAGTAAATTCCCGATGTGCAGGCTGTCCGCAGTCGGGTCAAAGCCACAGTAGAAGGTCTGCGGCGTTTTGAGGGCTTCGTGGATGGCTTCGAGGTCGCTGGCTTGCTTGAGCAGGCCGCGCCATTCGAGATCGGCGATGAGGGGTGAGGACATGTGAGGTGTGTTGTGGAGCGGCACGGCGCGGTGTCAAGATGCAAGGGCGGTCACGAGGTGCAGTGGGATTTCATCCTTGGCGTGGGTTTTGGCTGCTCTTGACGGTTGACGCATCGCCTCACCGCTTTACGGGCTAATGACGCGCCGGTTCACGGCGCGGCATCCCCTGTTCCCCGACCAACCATGTTCTGGCCCCTCCAAGAAAACGTCATTAGCAACGAAGATCTCGATCTGCTCGTCACCTTCATCCGTGAGACGAAGCGTTTCACGCAATTCACCAAGGTGCGGGAGTTTGAGGCTGCCTACTCGGAGTGGATGGGCTGCAAGCACAGCGTGTATGTCAATTCAGGTAGTTCGGCCAATCTACTGATGATTTATGCCGCAGCGGAGCGCTACGGCTGGAATCCGGGAGATGAAGTCATCGTCCCGGCACTGACCTGGCCCACGACGGTGACGCCGGTGATGCAGGCAGGTTTCAAGCCGGTGTTTGTCGATGCGAACTTGAACGACTTCGCTTTCGATTACGACCAACTCGCCACTCGCATCACAGACAAAACGAGGGCGATCTTCCTGGTGCACATTCTGGGTTTCCCGGCGGATGTGAAGCGCGTGAAGCAGATCATCGGCGACCGTGACATCGTGCTGCTGGAGGACACCTGTGAGACTCAGGGCGGCACGATCGATGGCGTGAAGGTGGGGAACTTCGGTCTGGGCAGCAGCTTCAGCTTCTACTGGGGCCACCACATGACCACAGTCGAGGGCGGGATGATCTGCACGAACGATGAGGACTTCTACAAGCTTAACGTGCTCAAGCGCAGCCATGGTCTGGCCCGTGAGCTGCCGGAGAAGTTTCACGCACCGATCAAGAAGATCCACGCAGACATCGACTTCCAGTTCCTGTTCCTGACTGACGGCTTCAACTTCCGTAACACCGAGTTCAATGCCGTTTTAGGCCTCTCGCAACTCCCCAAGCTCGACGGCTTCATCGCCAACCGGAACAAGAGCTACGCACGCTTCCTGGAGATCTGCCGCCAGTATCCCGATGACCTCATCTCGCTGGATCATCCGGGCAAGTCGAGCTTCGTGCTGCCCTTTGTGCTGAAGGACGGCAGCAAGAAAAAGCCCTTCCAAGCGCTGATTCGTGAGAGTGGCATCGAGAGCCGTCCGCTCATCAGCGGCAACCTGCTGCAGCAGCCCTTCCTCAAGCAATACTACGTCCCCGGCCAATACGACACCGCCGACCTCCTGCACCGCAACGCCTTCTACATCGGCAACAACCAGTTCGTGAATGACGAGCGCCTGGACGTGCTGGAGCGGCTGATGCAGCAGTTCTTTGGCTCATCCGCTGTCTAGCGGCCAGTCTCCACGACGAGCACACAACGGAAACCGCGGTCGAAGTCGCGATAGGTGGGCGGGCGGTGATTGCGAGTGGACGAGAGCAGAGAGCCGCGGTCGCTGCTGACGAACCCGGAACCGCGCAGCGCACGCGCTGCTTTGGCATCATCATACCAGTCCTCAACCCACTCCCAGACGTTGCCTCCCAGATCGTAGATACCCAGTTTGTTGGGCTTATAGCTCATCACTGGGGCAGTCGTCGGGTAGGCATCGACGTAGCCATCGAGATAGCTCGTGTTGTCCCTCGGTGCCCTGGCTTTGCGGCTTTGGTCGCTGTAGTTGCCGCTGCCTTCCGGCGGTGGCCACTTCGTTCCCCACGGAAATTCATCCGCCACTTGGTTCACCGTCGCAGGTGTCGTCTCCTTCCTCCGCCGCTCATCATGCCCGATGCCCACCGCGATGCTCCACTCTTTGTCCGTCGGCAGTCGATAGGTTTTACCCTCTTTCTTGCTCAGCCACTCGCAGAACCTCTGAGCGTCCAGCCAGCTCACCATCATCACGGGATGATTCGCTTTGTTCTCCGTGAGTGCGTAACCGTCGCTGGTTTGGCCTTTCCAATCGCCGTCCACGCCAGACTCCGCAGCGGCATACGCGGCGTAGTCGCTGTAGCGTGTCTCGTGGATGCAAAACAGGACGTCGGTGCCTTTCACGGCGACGAACTTCATGCCGAGGCTGTTGGTGTGGTCGGTTTTGATGTCGAGGACGCGAGGAGGGCTGATGGGGGCGAGGGCGGTCTGGACCGGTTTGATCGGCGGCGAACTGAGAGGCGCTGTGACGAGCACCACACGAAACCCCCATCCGTAGCCAGCCCTGTTCGGTGCCTTCTGATACCGATACGAGGAGAGCAGCGCGCTGCGATCATCGTCGATAAAGGAGGCACCCCGCAGCACGCGGAACTGCTGCGTGTGGTCAGACCAGTCCTGGCACCATTCATAAACATTGCCGCCCATGTCGTAGAGGCCGAACCGATTGGGCTTGTAACTCATGACCGGTGCCGTGGTTGGGTAGCCGTCGTCGTAGCCCTCGAAGTAATTGCGGAGGGCTTTGGGAGCTTGGGCATGGCGGCTCATGTCGCAGTAGTTGCCCGCACCTTTCGGGATGGGCCATTGGTCTCCCCACGGGTATTCGCGAGGTGGCTTGAAGACTGTCGCGGGGGTGGTGTCGGTAAGCCACTTTTCCTCACGCCCGATGCCCACGGCTGTGCTCCACTCGCGGTCTGTCGGCAGGCGATACCGTCGGCCTTCCTTCCTGCTAAGCCAGGTGCAGAACTGTTGTGCATTTTCCCAACTGATAACCGTCACCGGATGTTTCTCGGGGCGGTCGGTGGGGGTGAAACCTTCGAAGCTCTGACCTTTCCACGACACGTCCACGCCTGGGGTTTCAGCAGCATACACAGCGTAATCCTGATAGCGCGTCTCGTGGATGCAAAACATAACCTCTGTGCCTTTCACGGCGACGAACTTCATGCCAAGGCTGTTGGTGTGGCCGCCTTTGATGGCGAAGTCACGTGCAGGATTGATGGCAGCAGCGGGTTTGGTGGCGTCGGCTGACTGAGGGCCTGGAATGCTCTCATCCAAGGCATCGCGATAGCCGCGCACGATCTTCGCATCCGCGACGCGGTCCTTCTTGGTCAAACCGGCCTCGGTCGCTGTGAGCCATACGCGGAATGGATCGGTCAGCTTCTTGAGGTTCGCCGCGCGCGTGACTTCGATCTGCGCATGAGAGGCGCGATAGATCATGCGCAGGGACTTCAGGCTCGCGGGAGTTGCAGAATCGTCTTCGTCGGGCACAGAGCGTCTGTCCGTGATGAGCGCGTGTTCGGCCTCCAAGGCCACGATGCCATCGAGATTCCCCGCTGCTTTCTCGGCTCTGATCTTCGTGGCGATACCGCCGAGGTAGCTGGCATTGAGCGTGGCGACTTCGGCTTCAAACGGTGCCGTCACGCGCTCCTGCTGATTGCGGATGAACGTCGCGTCCATCGCCGCGAGTTCGGGAGGGAGACGCGGAGATGGCGCAGCCTGCGGTGCGGTAGCGTTTTGGAGTGCGGTGGCAGAGCCCTGAAGGGGCGGCGACACCGCTTTCACCGGAGCAGTTGGAGTGCTGACCACCACCGCCTTCGGCTCCGGTGCTGCTGGCTTCGCAGAATCGGCTAAAGCCTTCACTCCAAACTCTGCCATCGCGGGCTTGGACTCCGGCCTCGAGGGCTCGATGACTTTGATGGGTGGTGGGGGCAAACTCGCCAGAGTTTGAGGCTTGGCGGCTGGCGGCGTGGTCCGCACAGTCCCCTGTGCGGTTTCGAGAACGCCTGGCACGCTCGTGCCGCTCGACGGAGCGAGCGGACTACTTTGCTTCGCGTCTTTGTCGCCGCTAAACATCAAGAACGCGCCAATGCTGATCGCCGCCGCCGCGCCGATGCCGAGGAACAACGACGTCCTTGATTTGCCGGAAGGCGAATGTGGTGCAGCCGTCTCGGCTGCTCCAGGTTGCAGGCCAGAGGCCTGCACCACACTTGGCTGCAATACCGGCACCAGCGGCATCAACAGAGTGTCCAAATGCGCGCGCATCTCCAGTGCGCTGCTGTGGCGCGCATCGCGGTTGAGTTGCATGGCCTTCACGATGATCTCATCAAAGCGCGGGTCCACCTCCGGCACCATGGACGAAGCCGGATGCCACGCACCGCGCGGAATATTGCCGGTGAGCATTTGGTAGAGCATCACGCCGACTGCATATAAGTCCGCACGAGCATCCACTGGTGCGCCGGGGACCAGCGCTTCCGGTGCCACGAAGTCTGGCGTGCCCACGGCCATGTTGCTCAGCGTCAGCTCACCGTCTTCATCCATGAGTTTGACCAGGCCGAAGTCCGCCACCTTCACCCGGCCCTCCGTGTCCAGCATGACGTTCGCCGGTTTGATGTCGCGATGAATCAAGCCGCTGGCATGAGCATACGCCAGCGCATCGCAGACACATGCGGCGATGGCGTGCGCATGTGCGGGCGGCAGCCTGCCAGCGGCGGCGATCATCTGCCGCACATCCGTGCCCTCTACGAACTCCATCACAAAATACAGCAGTCCGCCCGGCGTCTCGCCCGCGTCATACACCGCGATGATGCCCGGATGATTGAGCCGCGCCATCGACTGCGCCTCCGCTTTGAAGCGCTGAGCGAAGTGCATGTCCGCATCGTCCAACATCGGCGGCAGCACCTTGATGGCCACCTCACGCTTCAAGCTCTTCTGGCGTGCGCGATACACCGCGCCCATCCCACCGCGACCGAGCAGGCCGCTGATCTCATACTGCGGCAGCTCCGGCTGCAACTCTTCCACCGTCGGCGGCTGCCATTTTTTTCGAGACGGTGGATGTGACGATGACATGCGCCGAGTGTTTGCGACAGGTCCCGCATTGGCAAGCCGGAAGATTCACGCGCGCTGCACGCGCACGAGTGATTATGACACAGAGGCAGACCTGGATTGGGTCATGTATCGGACTTCGGTTTACCGCAGAGGGGCAAAGTGGCGGAGGTGCAGAGTAAATCAGAGTCTCTGCATCTTTGCCTCTCCGCCCCTCTGCGGCAAAAGCGACCGTGATTTGCGGCCTCGTTTCCGCAGCCATCAGTGTTGTGTCATCATCACGCCCGCAGCACGCGCTTCAGATCCGCGAGCTCAGCGTCGATCTCGGCCTCGGTGGGCGAGTCCAGCGAGGTGGCTACGGTTTGCCGCATCACCTCGCGGAACTTGTTTCTCAGGCGGCAGACTTCCTGCCGCACCGCATTCACCTGGAGTCCGAGCGTCGCAGCGGCGGTGGCGTAGCTGTGCTCGTCGTCCGTGCCTTCGAGAAACACGCGCAGCGCCACAAAGTGTCCTTGCCGCCCTCGCTCAAGGCAGTCGGCTTCGAGCACGGTCATGGCTTCTTGCAGAAGATCCTGCGCCCAACATTTCTCATAGTGCCGCGCGAGGCTGGAATCACAGGCAGGCTCATTCGAATCACTGAGATCGTCGATGGACTCCACCAGCTGGCCACCGCCGCGCTTCTGGCGGTTCGCATCGCGATGCCACTTTGAGATGTAGTGGCTGAAGGAGCTGAGAAAGAACGTGCGCAGCTTCCCGCGCCCGAAGCTGGCTTGTGCAAAGAATTGTGTGCTCAAAATCTTGGCAAAGAAGCCTTGGGTCTGATCCTCCGCATCCGCCGGAGCCGCCCCGCGCCCGCGCGCATACGCATAGAGCGGATACCAGTAGGCGCTGCACAGTATCTGCAGCGCCTGCTGCCTCTCAACATCGCCGACTGGTCGGCCAGCGCGTGCGACGAGGCTCCAGCGAGTCGAGGGGAAGTCTTGGGGGCGTGTCACATCGGCAGGCATGGGGGCGGCCAAACTGCACGGGTTTGAAAATAAATCCACAGCGCCGGTAATGCCGACTATGCTCGCGGGCCACAGAAAGGTGGAGCACTCACTTCAAACCTCAGCCCATATGAAAATCATCCTGTCCCACTCCCACTCTTCATCTGCATTTGGCGTTTCATTGGCGAAGAAGCTCTGCCTGTCGCTACTCATCGCTTTCGCCGCATGGAGCGATGCCAGCGCGGACACCTCCATATACGAGCCCTATTGCTTCGACAGTATGGCCGGGGCGGCGGGGTCACCCGGCAGCCTCAATGGCACGGGCAGTGCCGCGCAGTTTAACCAGCCCTGGGGCCTGACGGTGGCGGGTGATGGCACGGTCTATGTTGCGGACACTCTCAACCATGTGATTCGCAAAATCACGCCAGCCGGTGTCGTGACCTTGCTGGCGGGCACACCCGGCAGCAATGGCTTTGCCGACAGCCCGAGCGCGCCGTTGTTTGACCGGCCCACGGGCGTGGCGGTGGATGCTGCGGGCAATGTTTACGTGGCGGATTACAACAACCAGCGGATTCGTCTCATCACTCCCGGTGGTGTGGTGAGCACGGTGGCGGGTTCGGCAACCATTGGCGTGAACAATGGCACGGGCGCGGCAGCGGAGTTTCATAATCCCTTCGGCGTGGCGCTCAACAGCACGGCCAGCCTGCTCTATGTGTCGGATCAAAACAACCAGTCGATCCGCGTGATCACCCTCCCTGGCGGCGTGGTGACCACACATGCCGGTCTGACTGGCACGGGCGGCTACCTCAATCACGCCGTGAATTCCTCGGCGCGCTTCAACACCCCGAAGGGCATCGCCGTGGACAGTGCTGGCCATGTCTATGTCGCGGACTCCGGCAACATGGTCGTGCGCAAGATTGCTGCCAGCGGCGGAGTCAGCACCATTGCCGGTGATCCTGCGGTTCCTTTTCTAGCTGGCTTCAACGATGGCCCGGGCGCTGGTGCCCGGTTTAGCGAACTCGCGGTCATGAGTCCGTTTGGTGGTCCCTGCGGTGTCGCCGTGGATAACAGCAGTAATGTCTATGTGACCGATCAAGGCAATCCCGCGACCTTCCGTGGCCATACCATTCGGAAAATCACTCCCGCTGGCCAAGTGACCACGCTGGCTGGCACCGTCGGCACTCCTGGCTCTGCGGATGGCACGGGAATGGGCGCAGGCTTCCAATTTCCCGCCGGTGTGGCGGTGGATAGCTCTGGCAGGCTCTACGTGGCGGATACCGTGAATCACCTGATCCGTGCGCAGTGCTGCGAATGTGTGGAGAAGATCTTTGTCTCCTACAACAACGGCACGATCCGTCAGTTTGACACCGCAGGCACTCCCACCACCTTCGCCACCGGCTTGAGCACTCCCAAAGGTATGGCCATCAGCGGCGGTTCGCTCTATGTGGCCAATACGGGTGCCAATGCGATCCTGAAATTCCCCACCAGCGGCGGTAGCTCCACCGTTTTTTCCAGCGCCGGGCTGAGCGGACCGACGGGCATCGCGTTTAACAGCGCGGGGGATCTCTGCGTGGCCAATTACACCAGCAGCACGATTCAGCGCTTGAATGGCAGCAGCGGGGCCGCCGTACCGCCGTTTCCAGTCACCAGCCCGAACATGAACGGCACTTACGACCTCGCCTTCGACGCTGCGGGCAACATCTACGCCTCCAGCCACAACAACAACACGATCCAGAAATTCACCGCATCAGGCGTCTTCATCAGCGACTTCGTTTCCTTCGGCGGCGGCCTCAGCGCGCCCAGAGGCATGGCCATCCGCGCTGGCGTGCTTTATGTGGCAAACTACATCACCAGCGTCATCACGATGTTCGACGTGTCGAATGGCAGCAATCTCGGCAACTACGCCACGGGTGCCGACGGCCTGCTCAATCCAGTCGGCATCGCCTTCAACGACGCCGGCAACCTTTATGTGACCAATGCCGGCAACCAGAACATCTTGAAGTTCACCGCGCCCCATGTCGGCACGTTGTTTTCCAATCTCTTCAACCAGTCCCCCGATTTCATCGCCATCTATTGCGAGTCGACGGCTCCTGGCGTCACCATCAATCTTTATCCCGGGCTCACCATTCAAGGCTCCGTCGGCTGTCAGTACCGCATCGAGACCTCGACCGATTTGATCAACTGGACCCCGCTGACCACCTTCATCCTGCCCACCAGCCCCTA
>JANOBP010000457.1:0-4457 GCA_031411715.1 Verrucomicrobiaceae bacterium
ATGCCGCCTGGCCATCGACTGCTTCTCGCGCTCCCTCTGGGGCGCGATGGCCGGTATCGGGGTGGGCGGTCTCGTAGTCCGGTGGTTCCCGAAGGCTTCGCCTTCTCCACCACCGGCTACCCTCTTGCGAACCTCCGGCTCGCGTGGCCCCGACGCACTATCTCTTATCAAGGCTTTCCATGCTTGGTATCATGATTCAATCTCCCCTGAATACCCGATGAACCCGAAAATCTTTGCTGAACAAATGCGTCAGGCACGCTTGAAGTCGCCCTTGCTCACACGCGAGCAGGCGCTGAAGCAATTCGCCGAGGTGGAGGCTTATTTGGCGCGACAAAGATTGCCGAAGGCGAAACTCAATGCCGTGTTTAATGAGCTAAAGGTGTTTCTCTGAATCCAATCTTCAAAGCCAAAATGTCGGTTACATACAAATATAGATTTGCACTAGCTGGCTGCGCCGCCGCTCTCTTCGGCATTTTCATACTCAAAACAACAACCGCGCCAATGCTCAATGCCAATTCATTCAAACCGGACCCCGAAGAAGGTCTTTGCTTTGTGGCACGAGTCCCAGAAAGCCACGCAACATTCATGGGACTGCCGATGACCGTTGTCACTGGATATAGCTCAATCGTGTACAAGCGGCTACCCCCAAAGGAAGTTGCACGCGCGAATGTGGTAATGAAGTATTTGCCGGAACTCATCCGCGAAGCTGAAAAACGGCTACTGGAGTATGCGAACGAATCCACTCTCATGATAACCACCAGTGACGACATTCAGAATCCTCATATTTGGCTGAATGCTGAAGCCGAGAGCGACGCGCAGTGGACTATCGTTGTCGAAATGAAGGATAACGATGGATATAGCTGGCTCATCGAATTCAATGGAGCGGAATTTCGTGAGCTTTGGTCTGCCAGCTAATTGAGAAGATCGAATACAATTACATGCGCCTCCTCGTCGTCCGACTTCAGAATCTTAACTCGCTAAGCGGGACGCATGAGGTGCGGTTTGATGTGGCGCCGTTGAGTGCGGCGGGGGTGTTTTTGATCACAGGGCCGACGGGGGCGGGGAAATCGACGTTGCTGGATGCGATGACGCTGGCGCTGTATGGCCGCGCGGCGCGTTACGGCAATGACAAGGCGGATGAGATGATGAGTCGGCACACGGCGGAGTGTTTCGCCGAAGTGGACTTCGAAACGGGCGGGCGGAAGCTCCGCGCGACGTGGCGGCTGGGGAAAACGAAGACGGGTAATTTGCGGCCCGTGCAGCGCACGCTGGCGGATGCGACAACGCTTGAGATCCTCGCCGAAAAGGGACGCGAGGTTGATCCGCTGATCGAATCGCTCACTGGTTTGGATTACAACCGCTTCATGCGCTCCGTGCTGCTGGCGCAGGGTCAGTTCGCGGCGTTTTTGAAGGCGAAGCCGAACGAGCGGGCTGAGCTACTCGAAAAGATCACGGGGACGGAGATTTACAGCGACCTGTCCGTGCTCGCATACGAGACGCACAAAGCGAAAGAAGAGATCGCCTTGCGGCTAAAGGAACGTCTGGGTGCGGTGACGGTGTTGGACGATGAAAGCCGCGCAAAACTCGAGAACAGCCTCAGTGAAGCCAAAGTGGCTGCCGAGGAACTGAATGCGAAGAGCCAGACCGCGACGCAGCAACTGCACGAGCAACGCGAGCATGCAACCATCGCCGCAGAGATGACGAAGCTCACGGAATCGGGCCGCATGTTAAAATTTTCGCATGCGGAGGTCTTAGCGGCGGTGGGGAAGGCGAAAGCGGCAGTGGATGAAGCGAAGCTGCGACGCATGCAGCGCGAGCCGGTGTGGGAGCAGGCTGCTGGCATGGCGGCGCAGAGTGATCAGCTTGAAAAGCAGCTCAGCGAAAGTCGCGCGATGTATCAAACATGGGCGAAGGAGCAGAAGGAGGCCGTATCACGTCGTGAAGTGGCAGACAAAGCGCTCATCGCGCACATGGAGGCCGCGCAGGTGCTTGAGGCGTGGTTGAAGCAAAACGCGGGTGATGCGGAGCTGGCTGAGAGCTTGCCGAAACTGCGTGTGGCGGTGCGGGAATGGCGCGTGGCTTTTGAAAAGATCGCTGAAGGCAGGAAGCGGCATGCGGAGGCTCAAGCACTGAATTTGAAGATCACCGAGGCGCAGGCTCAGACGGTCGCTTTGACGAAAAAAGCCACCGAAGGCAGCACGAGGGCGAAAACGGAGCGTGCGGAGTTGGAACGGCTCGCAAAGACGCTGGAGGTCCAGCGTGAGGTGACGCGGCAGGCGGAGCTGGTGGCGGGTTTTGATGAGCATCGGCATGATTTGAAGGATGGAGAGGCGTGTCCGCTGTGTGGGGCGCTAGAGCATCCGTTTGCGAGTGGGCAGACGAATTTCGAGTCGCAGCTTCAAACCGCGCGCAAGCTGCTCGTGGTGCTGGAGAAGCAGTGTGAGAAGGCGAACCGCGACGTGGCAACGCTGGAACGTGAGTTGGCAAAGAATGAAGCAGAGGTGAGTGCGGAGAGGAAGCGTGTTGAAGAGATGAAGAAACGTGTCGTGGAAGTGAAGGCTCCGTCGAATGAAGAGTTGGCGAAGTGGAATGCGGAGGAGGGGCTGGCGAGAGGTAGCATAGGCTTTCTAGCCTGTGCGGTTGATGACGACGACGACAAACCACAGGCTAGAAAGCCTATGCTACACGAGGCGGAGCTCGAACTCGATGCGCTGGAGAAACGCGCCGCCACGTTTGCAAAGAAGCAGCAAGAGGCGGCGCAGAAGCTGAACGTGAGGCAGAAGCTCGAGGGCGACATCAAGCTCGCGAAGCAGGAGGAAGCGGCGAAGACGAAGCGACTGGAGGAACTGAAGGCTGAGGGCTTGGCACTAAAGACGAAGGCGGATGTGCTGAAGCAATCGCTCGTTGGGTTGCTTGGTGGCAGATCGCTCAGCGAGGATCGTCAGCAGCATGAGGCGAGCGTTTCGACGGCGGAAAAAACCTGGCGCGATGCGGAGGCAAAGCTGAATGCACTGCAAACACAGATCGCGGCGACGACGGCGAAGCTGGAGCAACTTGAGGTGCGACGGAAGCCATTTGAAGGACTGACGGTGCTGAGCGCCGAGGCTTTGAGCGAGATCGAAGCGAACGCGAAGCGACTGAACGATGATTTTGCGACGAAGCGCACCGAACTGGGCTCGCTGGAGCAGCTACTGCGCAGTGATGTGGATGCGCGTCAGCGCCGTGACGCCGGTGGGGCTGAATTGCAGGCGGCTGAGGCTGAGGCACTGCGTTGGGGACGCTTGAAGGAGCTGATTGGATCGGCGGATGGCGCGAAGTTCTCGCGCTTTGCTCAATCGCTGACGTTGCGGCAACTCATCGGCAAGGCGAACGAGCATTTGAAGGTGCTGGCGGAGCGCTATCGACTGATGGCAGCTGTTGGCGATGAGCTGGATCTACGCATCGTCGATCTGTATCAAGCGAACGTGGATCGGCCGATGGAGAGCTTGTCGGGTGGCGAGAGTTTCCTGGCGAGTTTGGCATTGGCGCTTGGCTTGAGTGAGCTGGCGAGCCGACGTCACCCGATTGATTCGCTTTTCATTGATGAAGGTTTCAGCTCGCTGGATTCGGAGACTCTGGAAGTGGCACTGAGTGCGCTGGAGAACCTGAGAACTCAGGGAAAGACGATCGGACTGATCTCGCACGTGGATTTGCTCAAAGATCGACTGACGACTCAGGTGCGTGTGATCCGTGGATCGGGCGGCACGAGTCGGATTGAGGTGGTGGCGTAAGTCGGCCAGACGGAGTCGCGTTTGAGACAGTATGAAAGTGCAGCATTTCCTCCTAACGGGCCTGTGGATGATTGGAACGACCTTTGGCGCTGAGATTGAGCCGCAGCCTTTCCTCGCGGCGACGCAACGATTGATCGAGGCGACGAAGTTTCTCGGCTCACCATTTAGCGCGAAGGAAATCGAGACGTTGAAGGCGTGTATCCAGACAAGTGATGCGGCCAGTGTCAGCAAGGCGCAGGAAGTGCTGGATGCGCATGTGCTTTTCCATGTGACGATCACACCTGAGCAGCGTGTGAAGGTGGCGGCGGGTGCGGCGAAGCCGGTGCTGGATGAATCTGGCTGGCGGCAGTATTTGGTGCGTGTGGACAATGAAGCGGGTGTCACGGCGAAGCTGGTGGCCAGCAGCCCGCAAGCGAAGGAGGCGTATGTGAAGGGATCGCCACCGGTGGTACCGAACTCGCAACCGAAAGACCCCGGAGAGCCTGCGCTGAAGACACGCTGGCTGGATTTGCAGATGTTCGAGGCGGAGCCGATGCGAGTGAATCTGAACGGGTTGGGCGTGGAGTATCGCATCATTCAACTCTACAGTCGTGATGCAGGTAAGCGGGATGCGACGTTTAGTTTTGATACGGGGCAGGGCACGCAGGATCTGGGCTTCCGCAACGAGGTGAGCGTGTTGTTTGACTG
>JANOBP010000458.1:0-14756 GCA_031411715.1 Verrucomicrobiaceae bacterium
CGCAACCGCTCAACCTGCACACGCAGATCATCGTTATCGCGTTTCACCTGTTTCACATCCAGCGGAGGTGCCATGACTCCCGCAGCAGTTTGTTCAATCGCCGCACTCGAGTGAATAAATGGCGAGAACAAGTTCATTACCTTGCCTTGGATTTCACGCGTCATCGGCGTATCCAGAGTGAATATAGACACGACTCCCGCCAGGAAGATGAGGAGTGCAATGATGTTGAGCTTTTTCATGGCCTGTTTTTTGGCTCTGCGGCACGCTGGAATCCACGCTTCAATTGAAACTTAGAACCCACCCCAACACAGAGCGGCAAAATCAAACTTCCGTGGTGCTAACCTTGCGCAAGAATTCCAACTCATTGAGCACTCGACCAGTGCCTTCACCAACGGCACTGAGCGGATCCTCCGCGACATGCACCGGCAGCGCCGTTTCTTCTTGCAGCAATTTATCCAGACCACGAAGCAACGCACCGCCACCAGCGAGCATGATACCACGGTCAACAAGGTCAGCGGAAAGCTCAGGCGGACAACGCTCCAACGTCGTGCGCACCGCATCAATGATTGCATTCAGAGGCTCCAGCATGGCCTCACGCACTTCTTGACTCGTGATGGTGATGGTTTTTGGCAAACCTGCTACCATGTCGCGGCCTTTGACTTCCATGGTCGTTTCCTTTCCAAGTGGGAAAGCAGAGCCAATGCGCAGTTTGATCTCTTCCGCAGTGCGCTCGCCGATCATGAGATTGTAGGCGCGCTTCATGTAATTGATAATCGATTCATCCAGCTCGTCGCCTGCCACGCGAACGCTGCGACTATAGACGATGCCGGAGAGTGAGATGATGGCCACTTCCGTCGTGCCACCGCCAATATCGACGATCATGTTACCTGCCGCTTCCTGCACCGGCAGGCCAACGCCGATCGCTGCCGCCATGGGTTCCTCAATCAGATAGACCTCACGTGCACCAGCCTGCTCAGCACTTTCTTTGACAGCACGTTTCTCAACCTCGGTAATTCCAGATGGAACCGCAATGACCACACGCGGACCGCGAATAACACGACGGTTATTATGAACCTTGCGGATGAAATGGCGTAACATCGCTTCGGTCACTCGAAAGTCTGCGATAACACCATCTTTAAGTGGGCGGATTGCGGTGATGCCGCCAGGGGTTCGTCCAAGCATGCGTTTAGCATCATCACCAACCGCAACGACTTCATTCGTGCCGGTCTTCACCGCAACGACTGAAGGCTCGCGCAAGACGATGCCGTGATCTTTAACATAGACGAGTGTATTTGCTGTACCGAGATCGATACCGATGTCTTGAGCGACGAATCCAAAAAGTTTTCCGAGCATTGAGTTAGAAAGATTAAATTGTGTAAAAAGTGAACGAGCGCAAACCGAGCGAGGCAGCGGCCGATTCTAGCTATTTTGAGAATCACGAAAAGCCAAGCTGCCCACAAAATTCAGGCACTCCTTAAGGTAAAACTGCCTGAAAATGCGTCAAGAAGAGTTTCCAAACAGCTAAAACCTCTCATTTTCGAGAAAGCCAACCGCCTTTCTGGGCCTTAAATCACGCCTGAGGACGATTCAGCTTCCCCTGCTCGATTTGATAAACAGTGCCACTCAACTGATCAGCATCCGCCCATTCAAGATTAGTCGTCGTGATGATCTTTTGTGTTCCAATCGGCAAACATGCCAACAACGCGCGTCTCCGGTGAGCATCCAACTCTCCAAACACATCATCAATCAACATCAACGGTGCTGCACCGCACGCATGCTCCAACACATGCGCCTGCGCGAGTTTCATCGAAAGCGCAAACGAGCGCTGCTGCCCTTCAGACGCATAGGTTGTTGCATCGAGATCATTCAATCGCATCAAGATATCATCACGATGCGGCCCAAAGGCGGTGGAACGCGTGCGCGCTTCTTCATCACGCACTGCGAGCAGCGCATCAAACAAGCTTAGCTCTTCATCACTCGTTCGCGTGAAATCAATGCACACCATTTCCGCCCCATCACTTAGTTTGGTATGCGCTGTTATCACCTCCGGTTGCAAAGCCGCACAAAGCTCCGCACGCCGTTGCCACAGCACTTGCGCGAAGCCATCCATCACATGCGCAAATGCATCCACCTGCTTCCACGAGATCATAGCATCACGCTTTAAAATGTAATTCCGACCACGCAGTGCACGCTCGTAACCACGCAATGCATGCAGGTAATCGGGAAACATTTGGCTCGCGGCAAAATCAAGAAATCGACGTCGATGTTCCGCACCACCGCGAAGCAGATTCATATCACGATGATCCATCCATACGACCACGCCGGACGCCAAAAGATAATCTGAAGACTTGCTACAAATGACTCCATCCAACGCCATGCGTCGCGTGCTTGCAGATTGTGCGTAGCGCATCTTTTTGCCATGCCACGCGGCCTCGATCATGCAGTTCGCAGCACCAAAACGTATCATCTCAGCTCGATTCGTTGTGCGTGGTGATTGTAGTCGAAGCAACATGCACGCTGCTTCAATGAGCGAAGTCTTCCCTTGCGCATTTCTCCCCACCAGCAGCGTCACATCGGGATGCAGTTCCATCCTCGCCTCGGCGAAGCAGCGGAAATCGCGCACAAACAGATCAGAGAGCATAGGTGGGTAAGCACATCACATTTCTCGGTTGCGTTCACGGTACGTGCGATGATGAATCGCCCCTTCTTATGGCCACCTTCCGCACCGTCAAAGGCTTTCGCGACTTCTTCCCCGAGGAATGCGCATTGCGTAACTTCATCTCCGAAACCTGGCGCAGCGTCGCACGCCGCTATGGCTTCGTGGAATATGAAGCGCCCGTCGTGGAATACACCGACCTCTTCCGCAAAAAAAGCGGCGATGAGATCACCAAACAGCTCTTCTGCTTCGAAGACAAAGCTGGCCGCAAGATCACACTGCGCCCGGAGGTGACACCGTCGCTCGCCCGCATGGCCACGGCACGTCAGCGTGACTTCAAGAAGCCCATCAAGTGGTTCCAGATCGGCCCCTGCTTCCGCTATGAGGAGCCGCAGGAAGGCCGCGGCCGCGAGTTCATCCAGTTCAACGCCGACATCCTCGGCGATAGCGGCCCCGCCACCGCTGCGGAGCTCATCTCGCTCGCCATCGACACCATGCGCGAGTTTGGAGTGAGCGCGGACGACTTCATCATCCGCCTCAGCAATCGCGAGATCTGGAACACCTTCCTCGCCGAAAAAAACATAGCCGCCGAGCACGCCACCACCTTTCTCAGCATCATCGACAAGATCGAGCGCGCGAAGCCGGAGGAAACGGAGAAAAAACTCACCGAGATCGGCCTCACCACCGCTGAGGTCCGCGCCTTTATGGCCTCCACGGATGAAAATCACCCCGCCTTTGCCGAATTGAAGGCCAATCTGACCGCCCGCAGCCTCTGGCAGCGCGTGCGCATCGACGCTACTATTGTTCGTGGTCTCGCCTACTACACTGGCGTCGTCTTTGAAGTCTTTGACCTCAAGCACGGCCTTCGCGCCCTCGCTGGTGGCGGCACTTATGACAAGCTCTGCGCCCTCATGAGCGATGGAAACGTCGATATGCCCGCCGCAGGCTTCGCCATGGGCGATGTCGTGCTCGGCATCCTGCTCAAGCGCACGCCAGGCGCTCAAATGAAGCTCACCACTGCCTTACTTGCAGCCAGTTGCATCGACGCCTTCGTCGTCATCGCCGATGAAGCCCAGCGCCCGCACGCTCTCGCCGCCATCCAGCAACTCCGCGCCGCTGGAATTCGCATCGACTATCCTTTTGGCTCGCAAAAAGTCGGCAAACAATTCCAAGCCGCCGAAGACCGCAAAGCCCGCTTCGCCATCGTCTTCGGCGCCGAGTATCCCGAGGTCATCGTGAAGAACCTCGTCGCCCGCTCACAGACCTCTGTGCCTGCCGCGAACGTCGTCGAAGAGGTGCAAAAAGTGCTCGCCGAGCCCGCCATCGGGCCGCTGATCGCTTAAAACGTTTTTCAGCCTATAAGCTCTTCTTTTGGCGTTATAGGCTGAAAATCGCGTTCGACAAATATCAGCCTATAAGCTACTTTTTCGGCGTTATAGGCTGAAAATCATGTTCATCGGACGAGACGAAGAAATCAACGCACTACGCGGAGCCATCGAGGCCCGCGCACCGAAAATCGCGCTCGTTTACGGTCGTCGGCGCATCGGCAAGACCGCTCTCATTCGCAAGGCCATCGGCAAGCAACCCGCCCTTTTTATCGAAGGACTCGAAAACCGGCCCACGCAGGCACAGATCGCCAGCTTCCTCGATCAAGCCTCCCGTCAGCTCCGCAAGACGCTCCCGCAGGCCACCACCTGGCAGGCCGCGCTCATGGCATTGAGTGAAGCGCTCGAAAAACGGCCAATGGTCATCGTGCTGGATGAGTTTCAGTGGCTGGCCAATTACCGCAGTGAACTCGTCTCCACGCTCAAAATGGTCTGGGAGAACTACTGGAGCCGCAAACCGGGCCGCACGCTCATCCTGTGCGGCTCCATCGCTTCCTTCATGACCACCAAGGTGCTCAAATCGAGCGCCTTCTATGGCCGCGTGGACCTCACCATCCACCTGCAAGGTTTCCGTCTCACCGAAACGGCACGCATGTTACCGAAGCGCGGCTTTGGTGAGATACTCGACGCACAATGTCTCACCGGCGGCGTCCCTAAATACCTTGAACTCCTCGCCGACGCACCATCCATCGCGCTCGGTATGGAAAAGCATGCGTTCCGAGCCGACGGCTATTTCGTCGAGGAATACGAGCGCATCTTCGTCAGTCACTTCGGTGCAGGTGGCGAGTTCCAGCGCATCATCCGCGCCCTCGCAGACTCACCCTACGGCCTCGGACGCCGTGAATTGGCCGCGCAGACCGACATCGCCGAAGGAGGCACCTTTTCACAGCATCTGAACGACCTCGAAGCCGCAGGGTTCATCTCCTCTCAGCGTCCTTTCGACAAAGGGCATGAAACCCGCCTGCTGCGCTACCACCTTAGCGATCCATGGATCAGCTTCTACCACACCTTCATGCGCACGCGGCTGAAACAAATCCGCGAAGGCGGCAAGCGCGACCTCTTCACCACACTGCGCCAAACTGGTGCCTTTCGCAGTTGGATGGGCCGCGCCTTTGAACTCGTCTGCATGCGCCACAGTGACCAAATCGCTCGACTCATCGGTTTTGAAGCCATCAGCTACGACGTCGGCCCTTGGTTCCGTGCTCCGCGCAAAGGTATCGCTGGCGTGCAGATCGACCTCGCTTACGACCGTGATGACAAGGTCATCACCCTCTGCGAAATGAAGCGTCAAACAGCTCCACTCGGCCGCGCCGTGATCACCGAGGTCGAGCGGAAGGCAGAGCTTCTTCGACAAGAATATCCGCGCCGCACGATCCAACCCGTCTTGGTCGTGGATGGCCCTATTTCCAAAGAAATCGAGGCCTCCGGCTACTTCTACCGCGTCATTCAAGCAGCAGACATGTTTAAATGATTTCCAGCCTATAACGTGTTTTATATGCGTTATAGGCTGGAAATCGTTTTTGCCTTAGTTGGCTATAAACAGCGCTTTTGACACGAATATTTGCTTTTCAGTGCCAGTGTCCGTCAGCGAATCAAAGAGGAAGGAAGACCGCATCTACAGCGTTCTTCTCCCACTCATGAAACAGGCTCTTTTTCTCCTTTTAGTCCTTGGCGGTCTTTCCTCCGCGCAACCGGTGTTCCGCGCAGGCGTTGCTGCCATCGACGTTTCGCCGACGGAGTTCCCTCGCATCATCGCGGGAGGATTTCTCGAAGGGCGGGGCGAAAAGCTCGCGGACAAGCTGTTCGTGCGCAGTTTCGTACTCGATGATGGCAAAATGAAGATCGCCTTCGCCATTGTGGACACGTGCATGATGGAGCAGTCGCTCATTGATGAGGCCAAAGGCATCGCGGCGAAGCAGTGCGGCATCCCGGTGGACCGCATGATGGTCAGCGCCACGCACACGCACTCCGCGCCGGCGGCGATGGGCTGCCTAGGCACGAGGAAGGACACCGTGTATGCGAAATTCCTCACGCCGAAGATCGCTGAGGCCATCGTAGCGGCGAATGCCGCGCTGCAACCGGCACGGATCGGCTGGGGATCGTTCGACGACTGGGAGCACACGCACAACCGCCGCTGGATTCGCCTGCCTGGAAAAGAGGTCGTCGATCCTTTCGGCCAGCCCACCGGCCGAGCGAACATGCACCCCGGCTACCTCAGCAAGGACGTCGTCGGCCCCAGCGGCCCCGTCGATCCGCAGCTCAGCGTCATCGCGCTGCAAACGCTCGAGGGCAAACCACTCGGCGTGCTGGCGAACTACTCACAGCACTACTTCGGCCTCTTCTGCAAGCACCTCGCCACCAAAATGGGTCAGCCAGGCGATGGCAACGGCCCCTTCGTCTGCGCCATGAGCCAGGGTGCCAGCGGCGACCAGATGTGGATGGACTACGGCGCGGAGAAAAAGACGATCACCATCGACGGCTACGCCTCCGAGATCGCCGACAGCGCCATGAAGGCCCTGCAAACCGTGAAATACGTCGAGAACGCCCCGCTCGGCATGATCGAGAAGACGCTGGAGCTCAAGTATCGCGTCCCCGACGAAAAACGCCTCGCGTGGGCAAGGCCCATCGCGGCGAAGATCGAAAACGACGTGCCGAAGAACAAAGAGGAAGTCTATGCACGAGAGGCGCTGATTTTGCACGAGCGTCAAAAGACGAGTGTGAAGCTCCAAGCGATTCGGATTGGCGACCCTAGCAGTGGTGAACTCAGTATCGGCACACTCCCCAACGAAGTTTATGCCGCGACAGGCTTGATGCTGAAGTGGACATCTCCGTTTGGCAGCCACTTCAATGTGGAACTCGCCAATGGAGCAGAAGGTTACATTCCACCTCTGGAGCAGCATGATCTCGGAGGATACACCACCTGGCCAGCCCGAACGGCGGGACTTGAGGTCGGCGCTGAAGCGAATATTCGAGAAACGCTGGTTTCGATGCTCCGCGAACTCGATTTGGCTCCAGGTCGGGGATTCAGCGAGGACGCACCTCCTTACACGATGGCAATCATTGAATCCGGTATGAATCTCTTCATCGACTTTCAACAAGGTGTGTATGACTTGGCTTCCAACCACACCGGAGCCAAGACAATCGTCAAAGGGACTCATGCGCTTTGGCTGCCGGGTTTCAATGCTGGACTAGGCTACGGCGACGAATCCGCCCTGAAGCCTCAAGAAGTCCAGGTCCCTCGCGACAAGATCAACCGCGCCATCCAACTCGCCGGAGGTCATCTTGAAACTTCGAACCTGAAACTTAAAACTCAGGCTTCCATCGCTCTCTGGTTCTGGCTCGGCCACGAAAGCGGCGCGAGTGATCGCATAGGCGAGTTGATCAACGCGCTGGGCGTCAGCTTGAAAGCGCATCAAGACACGCAACATCGGGTGAGGATCACGATCGGCGGTGAAGAGACAAAAGAAAACCTTCTCGCCGATGACTGGCATTTCGCTGTGCTCATCCGCGATGGCGAAAACGTGCGCGTGCATCTCGATGGTTCGGAGAAGCCCGTTTTGACCGGAAAGACCGGGAAAGCAGCCAACGAGGTGCTGTTTGGCCAAGGACTCGAAGGCCGGCTCGACGAGATCACGATCTGGAATCGCGTCATCGAGTCCTCGCTCATCGCGAAGCTTTGGAATATCTCGAACGTGGGCGAGGAGAATGCGAAGCGGGCTGTTTCGCGGGCGGAGCGGAAGAAGAGTGGTGCAGCCGTCTTGGCTGCTCTGAAGAATGCAGTCGGGACGACTGCACCACACTCGGAGAACTGGTCCGCGTCGATGCGCTTCAAGAACACAAAGGCGAACAACGTCAGCGCGGTAACGGCTTACCTCATCTCACGCGGGCCGAAGGGCGATTCGCAGGCTCCGGGCGACCACCTCGGCATCGGCGGGAGTTTCAAGGATTCGCTGCCGGGTCGGTTGTTCGTCTTCAATGGCAACGCGGCCTCGCAAATCGTTCGCGGCACGACGGTCATCGAGCCGGGCACGTGGAATGACGTGAAGCTGGAGCGCCTCGGCTCGCGTGTGAAGGTGACGCTCAATGGCAAGGTGGAGATCGACGCCGAACTGCCCGTCACCGCAGCCGGCGCGAAGGAATTGTTCTTTGGCAAACGCTGCGATGACTTCGCGCCGCTGGAAGGTGCGTTTGAGAAGGCGGAGGTGAGTGGATTGGAAAGTGGTGCAGCCGTCCCGGCTGCTCAGAAAGAAGCAGGCCAGAGGCCTGCACCACTCTCCCCCGAAGAATCCGCGAAGAAATGGCATATGCGCGAAGGTTACCGCATCGAACTCGTCGCGGCGGAGCCGGTGGTGCTTGATCCGGTGGCGTTTGATTGGGATGAGCAAGGTCGCCTTTGGGTCATCGAGATGGCGGACTACCCGCTCGGCATGGATGGCAATGGCAAGGCCGGCGGACGCGTCGTGCGGCTGGAGGACACGGACAACGACGGCCGCTACGACAAGCGCCACGTCATCGTCAGCGACTTGAGCTATCCCACCGGCATCTTGACCTGGCGTGAAGGTGTCATCGTCACCGCCGCGCCGGACATCTTTTTCATTTCGCCCGATGGCACGAAGAAAGTGCTCTACACCGGCTTCAGCACCGGCAATCAACAGCTCCGCGTGAACGGCCTGCGCTGGGGCATGGACGGCTGGGTGTATTGCGCCGCCGGGGCGCATCACGGCGGCTACAACAAAGGCACGCAGATCGAGTGCAAGCTCACCGGCGAGAAGATCGACCTCGGCAGCCGCGATTTCCGCTTCAAGCCGGACACCGGCGAGTTTGATCCGCAGACCGGCCCCTCGCAGTTCGGCCGCGCCCGCGATGACTGGGGCCACTGGTTCGGCGTGCAGAACAGTTTTCCGCTCTGGCACTACGTCTTGCAGGATCACTACCTTCGCCGCAATCCGCACGTCATCCCGCCGGACCCGATCCATCAGCTCTTCCCGCGCAATCCGCCCGTCTATCCCGCCAGCAGCATGGAGAAGCGTTTTCACAGCTTTGACCAGGCCGGACGCTTCACGAGTGCGTGCGGGATCGAGGTGTATCGGGACAAGGTGCTGTTTGATGATGGGAAGACGCATGCTTTTACCTGCGAGCCGTTTTCCAATCTGGTGCAGCATCACATTTTGGAAGACGACGGCGTCACCTTCAAAGCCGTGCGCGATCCCGCCGAATCGAAGATGGACTTCCTCGCCAGCGAAGACCGCTGGTGCAGGCCGGTGATGGTGCGAACTGGGCCGGATGGCGCGTTGTGGGTCGCGGACATGTATCGCTACATGATCGAGCACCCGCAGTGGCTCCCGCAGAATGGGAAAGAGGAGCTTCTGCCTCACTACCGAGAAGGGGACGACAAGGGGCGGATTTGGCGGGTGGTGAACAATCGTTGGTTGGGGACTAACTCAAACTCTGATTGGCCTATACTTTTCCGATCTCCTGTTGCCGCTCCGGCTCGTGGGGCTCTCCAAAGTTCAGGGCTTGTTCTTGATGGTGGTGAATTGAAGATGTTTTCGCTGTCAGGCAAAGATCCGACAAGGCAGAAAACAGCTTTTGAGTCTTCCAATGGTTGGGTTCGTGATAAGGCACAAATGCTTGCTCTCCAGAGCGGAGCGCTGCCGCAGGTTATAAATGGGGAAGATGGGCTGCTGGAATTTGCTTGGTCCCATCTGCTGAAAGGCACCTTGTCATGCAAATTGGTTCTAACGTTACTAAAGAACGAACTCCCTATGCGACCATTAGCCGAACAAGCCCTCCAGATGGCCGAAAAACTCGAATGGAAAGCGGACGAGGCGTCCGCACTCCATAAGGCGCTGGCGAAGCTAGTGAACGACAAGGACGAGAAGGTGCGGCTGCAACTGGCGTGCTCGTTGGGATCGTTGAAGTTTGAATGGGCGGGCGAATTACTGGCGGAGCTTTTGAATGCGGCTCCGGCGAGTTCGACACTGCAAGGTGCGGCTTTGAGTTCGGTGCTGCCGCATTTGGAGAGGGTTTGTGAGCGGTTTCCAGAAGGCGGCGAGCCGGAAAACAACGGAGTGATCGGAAAGCTGTTCCAGTGCGCTTTGGCGGAGAAGAACGAAAAATCTATCGCAGCGCTGTTGTCTCATTTGGAAGCTAAAATGCATGCGGCGGAGCTTCTGAGCGTCCTCGACGAAAAAGACCTCTCGCTGGCTCAATTTGCGAAGCAGGTGAGTTCTCCAAAGGCGCAGGCGGGATTGAAGAAGATGGCGGACATGCTGGTGAAGGCAGCGGTGGCGGTGAAAACGGCGAAGGTGGCTCCGCCGATGGCGGAACTGGCGCTGTTGGCCTCGGATCGTGAGCATCGGGAGATGGTGCGCGATTTGTTGCCTGAGCTCTGGGCGAAGACGGGCAGCGCGGAGGTGCTGCGGCTGGTAGGACGGCTGCAACCGAAGGATGGGCAGACATTTTTGCTGGAGCGCTTTGAGGAGCGCACGCCGGCTGTTCGTGGTCAGATCATCGAAACGCTGCTCTCAAACGACGCGTGGACGCTGGCGCTCATCAATCGACCAGAGGCGAAAGCATGTGATGCGGCGACGCGGGCGCGGTTGGTTAAGCATCCGAAGAAGAACATCGCCAACTTGGCGGAGAAGGTGTTTGCGGACTCGACGAGCGCCACGCGTGCGGCGGCGGTGGAAAAGTTCAAACCGGCATTGAAGCTCCAGGGCGACGCAGCACACGGGAAGACCGTTTTCGCGAGCGTGTGCATCAGTTGCCACAAACTCGATGGCGTGGGCCTCGAACTCGGCCCGGATCTGCGCAGTGTGGTGCAGCATGATGCGGAAAAGCTCCTCAACTCCATTTTGGACCCGAGTGCGATCATCGAGCCGGGTTTCATGGCCTACCATTGCACGCTGAAGAATGGCGAGCAGCTCTATGGAGTGATCGCAACAGAGACGAGCGCGAGCTTGACGCTGAAGATGGCGGGGAACCTGACGAAGTCGGTGCTGCGGAGTGATGTGGCTTCATTGAAGAGCACGGGCACGTCACTGATGCCGGAGGGGCTGGAGGCGGTGATGACGCCGCAGTCGCTGGCGGATTTGATCGCGTATTTGAAGATGGCGCGATGAGCGTGATCCTCGTTAGAAGCGATGCATGGCTCCACCACCGCCTGTAAAAGCACCGCCGAGTCGGCTGGTGGGTTCTGTATCGGGCAGAATCCAGACGCGGTTATGCATGCGCTGCTGCCACCAGAGTTGCGAGCGCATCCACGCGAAGCGAGTGAGAAAAAAGGCGAGCGCGCCAGCTATGAGCCAATAGAGAATCTGCATGCCGCTGATGTCTGAGTTGGCTGCGACGGTCACGGGTTGTGCGGGCGGATCATCGGGGACAAACTCGCGCAGCGGCTCTGAGGTGGGCTGCGCTTGATCTTTGCCGATGGCTTTTTGCAACCAGAAGAGCCGCGTGGAGAGCTGGATGCCGTAACGCTGAAGCTGATCATGCGGATCACTTGTCTGCATGGATTGAGTGACGCATTCCTGGGCGGTTTCTGAGAGGAATTTGGGGCTTGTGAGGTCGTAAATGGATTTGCTGACGAAAAGGCGCGCACGCCATGGCTCTGAAAGTGGATAGACGAGAAGACAGGAGTCGCTCTTCAGCAGGCTGCCAGAGGCGATGCGCTCGAGGCTGGCCTGTGGTGGGAGTTTTTGATCTTTGCCGATGACAAGGACGTAGAGCTTGATGCGGGCATCGTGTGCGTGGAATTCGAGGAAGCGCATCATCTGCAGATGGGCCATCTCGGGGACGTGGATGTCGGGGTCGATAAGGTATTCGGAGCGCAGGGAGTCCGCAGCGGCTTGGAGAAATTCGGGAGAGACCTCGCGGAGTGCGAGAAGTGGGCTGGGGTTTGCCAGAGGGACGACGTTGCGGACTCCGACCTGCGGCTCGCCTGAGACGTCGGGTAAGAACCGACGCATGTCCTCCGGGCGCAGACGGGTTGGAAGCTCGCCAGTGAGACCAGCGGGTAAATCATCAAGCCGTGGGCCACTGCGGAGATTACCGCGCAGGAATTCATCCACGTTTTCCATGTGAGCAGGGACGGTGGGCAGCAGAATATCAGGAGAAACACCTGCAGATCCAGATTCACCGAAGGTGCGCAGTTCTTCATTTGTCCAGCGCGGCAGCGGCAGCTCCTCATCCTCACCGGTGGCATGAGAGGTTGAGTTGAGAGCGGGTATTAGAAATGCCATTTGTAGTAGCAGGCAGAGGACATGCAGTCTGACCTTGGTCTCTAAAATTGGCGAGCGGGAATGCATGATGTTGACGCTCACTTGATGGCGAGACCTCCGGTCTGAGTTTGAGCGACGTGCCGGTGACCACTGCGAAGCGGCTGGACATGGATACCACCACCCACAGACTTTTCAGGATGCCACACGCTGGCCTTGGCAAGCTTGCGCAGACTTTTGGCAATGTCCTCAATCATCTCGAGGACGGCTGTCGCAAAGCTTTGTCGGGAGAGATGTGCGCCCGCAGCAGACAGCAAGGCCGTGACTTTAGCAGCTGGCAGACATTCTTCGATGGCATAGCCGAGAGTCAGACCCATGGTTTTCGAAACAGGATCGATCACCAAAACAGAGCCGAAGTCATTTCGCTTCATCATCTGATGGGTGTTAAACGCGCCTTGGTTTAAAAGCCAGAACCCAAGCTCGCTGACATTCAACCCAGTTGGCAACACCCCAATATATAAAGCGAAGAATGCCTGCGGTAGGCAACGCTCAAAGTCGTCCATGGCGATCTCACAGCGCCTCACATCCTCCAGTCGCAGGCAATGCACGGCATCCGTGATCCGCTCCAAGCGCACCCATTGATCACCCAAGTAAGCGCGCAATGTAGCCGCAGAGAAACCACAATCTCGGCAGAAATCCTGCCCAGACTCGGCTGCGACGTGACAATGAGGACACTTCATATGTCTAGATTATATGGAAATTACAATCAATCAAGCCCAAAAATGACTTCGAATGTGTCAGATAATTTTGTTTACTCCAAGGTCCAAATGTGGTGAACTGACAACAATTAAAGTTAATATTCCAACACCTCCCGCTGTACAGACATCAAACGCCAGCAACTGATTTCCAACAACACCCATGAAGCCGACCATCTTACTCACCTTGATCGCCACCTTGGCGGTAGCTAACAGTCTCGAAGCCAAATGGCAGAGATTTCCCATCGCCGAGAAGAAGCCTCTCAACACAGGGATTTCAACGGGAGATGCCAAGCTAGAAAGCTCCACTGGCATTGGTCGCGCTAATTCTCTTCTGTCTGAGGATGTGGCCGCTCATGCTGATCTTGCTGCCGGCAATAGCAATGCGGTGATTGCTCTTGCCAAGCTCATCATGATTTCAAGTTCATCCTTCGTTAATGACGGCATTGAGGGCAAGGCAACGCTGTCTGGCAGTGCGGACAATAAAGGTTGGGCCGTTCTTGATGAAAAAGTTTTCAACAGCACAGACCGCGAAGTAAAATTCACCTTTGCGGGCATGCAGGTGAAGTTTGTCAAACTCGAGTTCGCGCTCTCCAAAGGTGGCAGCATACGAACCTTCCAACTCTTGGGTTCTCAAAACGATGGGGACTACACCGTCAAACAATCGGCAGATGGCAAAAGCGGTACTCCCGTCAACTTCGCCAGTATTGGTGGTTCACGCGTGATCTACGCCACCCCCAAGCCTGAGAACGGCATGGAAAATGCCACGGCCTTCAACAAGTTCTCCTTTCCTGAATCCGATGAGCGTTACCGCACCATCATTTATGACCTTGGCCAGCTCCGTATCATGAATGAGTTCGGTTCGGTTCACTCGCCGCGTCCTGTGCGCTTCGAAGTGTTTACTTTTGACCAACTACCTGAGAAAGAAGACTGGCGTGGTCGCTTGGCTTTTGACCCGGCTGAATTCAATGTGAAAGAGCCAGTCGCAACCGCCGAAGACACCCGTGGCTTAGGCTACGTGAAAGCCAAGCCCGACAAAAGTGTTAAGACACGTTACGTGGCGATGCGCTGGGAGCCCGACTTCAACCCGCCTTCATTTGGTGTGAGTGCGCCCTCCATGAGCGGCATGGGAAGCCCTAGCTACACTCCAGGACGCGGTGGTCCGAGTGCTGGTGCAGGCACTTCCGCAGTTACTGGTAATAATGCCGGGCAAAATGCTTCACAGGCGAATGCCGCGGGGAATGATCCGGGCCAAAGCGGCGGTGGCGGTGGCGGTGGCAGTGGCGGTGGCGGCGGCAGCGGCGGCAATGCTGGAGCCGGCGGTGGCGGTGGTGCCTTCGGTGGTCTGCCGGGTGGTTCCCAGTCCCTCAACGGCGTTGGTTTGGGTACTGGATCCAACTCTCCGTAACGCTATCTCGAATCGTTCTCAATATAACCCGCTCGGTTAAAACCTGAGCGGGTTTTTTGTGCCCGCGCTTAAATGAAGCGCATCCGGAATGATCTGGGCTGGGTGTGGCGACAGCCCACCCGTCAATCGACGATTTGGAGCCGAGTGAATACCCGAAAGTCGGCCCTGAAGGCGGTGCATTGCGGGAATGACACAAGCTGGGTGTGAGCTACGGAAGTGACATCACTCCACAATCGCTGTCTCATTCTCGTGAGCCAACACCAGATGCTGAAGGATACGCGGCAGCGTTCTGGAGTGCGCCAGGCCTCTGGCGCTTTCGAGCGTCCACGAAAA
>JANOBP010000459.1:0-1774 GCA_031411715.1 Verrucomicrobiaceae bacterium
GGTTATGCGGCTTTTGGAGAGGCTTTGTATCGTGCGACGTTTGAAATCAGTGCACCCGAGACTTCACCAGAATTGCGCGCCGCCATCGCGGACAAGAACAAGCAGTTCTTCCAGCGTTACCGGCCGCTGAACGGCTTCTACTACACAGGCGACCGCAACAAGGACTACGGCTACCTCGACTTCCTCCCTGCAATGCGCAGCTTTGATGTGATGGTGAGCAATCGTGATCATCACATCTGGGATATGAGCAAGCCCATCGACGACAGCAACGTGCCACCGATGCCCGAGACCAAAGAAAGCAAAGGCGCCAACGAGTGGATGACTCCAGCGAATGAACTCGCTGCCTTCAAGGTCGATCCACGCTTTGAAGTGAATCTCTTTGCCAGTGAAGAGCAGTTCCCCGAGATCGCCAATCCGATCCAAATTCGTTTTGATACGAAAGGACGGATGTGGGTCAGCACCTCGCAGGCTTATCCGCATCTCTATCCGGGTCAGGAACCTGCGGATCGTTTGCTCATCCTCGAAGACACCAACAACGATGGCCGTGCCGATAAGTGCAGCGTGTGGGCCGACAAGCTGCACATTCCGCTGGCCTTTGAATTCGGCGATGGCGGTGTGTATGTCTCTGATGAGCCGCATTTGACCTTCCTCAAAGACACCGATGGCGATGGCAAAGCAGATTTCCGCCGCCAGGTCTTCACCGGATTCGGCACCGAAGACTCCCACCATGCGCTGCATGATTTCGTGTGGACACCGGATGGGGATCTCATCTTCCGTGACTCCATTTTTCTACACTCACAGATCGAGACTGCCTATGGCCCGCAGCGCATGGACAACTCCGGCTGGTTCCGCCTGCGCACCGATACGCAGAAGCTCACCACTTTCGGCTCTTACCCGAGCACGAACCCATGGGGCGTCACTTTTGATGATTGGGGCCATCACGTGGCCAGTCACCCCATTTTCGCCAGTGCCTTCTATGCCACGAATCCGCCCTATCCCGAGCAACACCCAGGCGCAGGCAAAATGCCCGCGTATTCCGGCACTTGCGGGCAGGAATTCGTGGATTTCGACTTTTACCCGCAGGAGCTGCAAGGCGGCTTCATCAAGGCCCGCTACAAACCGACGAACAATATCGAGATGCATCAGTGGATCGAGGTCGATGACCACTTTGAGGAGAAAAAGCTCGGAGATCTCATCTTCTCCACCAATCTCAGCTTCATCCCCACCGACGTCAAAGTCGGCCCACGCGGCGACTTCTACATCTGCGACTGGTATAACCCCATCAAGGGTCATGCGCAGTACTCGCTGCGTGATCCACGTCGCCTGCGCACCAGTGGCCGCATCTGGCGCATCGTGCCAAAGGGAGCCACGCTCGCCGAGCCGCCCGTCATCGCCGGAGCGCCGATTCCCGCATTGCTCGATCTTTTGAAAAGCCCGCACTACCGCTGGCGCTATCAAGCCAAACGTGAACTCCATGAGCGTCCCGCTGCCGAGGTGAAAACCGCGCTCGATACCTGGGTGACAAAACTCGATGCGAAAGATGCCAGACATCGTCATCATCAAGTCGAAGCGCTGTGGACTTACCGCACCATCGGTGTGCAAAAGCCTGAGTTGATGAGTGAACTCATCGTCTGCGAGCAAACTCACGCTCGTGCTGCCGCAACCAAGCAATTGGCCTTCATCGACTTTCCTGGGCGTCTTTCAAAGGTCGGCTCAGGCACTCTGGTGCTCAATGGCAAGATCGTGACGCCCAAGTCCAGTGACTACGATTATT
>JANOBP010000460.1:0-6623 GCA_031411715.1 Verrucomicrobiaceae bacterium
GCCCGACGTGCCATGGCGGAGGCGGGAGATGCGCTACCACACATCGTGGACAGGCTTTTCATGCTCACGCTTTCTCGAAAGCCTTCTGCAAAGCGTCTGGAACAATCTTTAGCCTTTCTGCAATCACGTGAGCAAGCAAGCGACCGATCAACGACTCTGCGAGATCTCGCGCAAGTCTTGCTCAACAGCAGCGAGTTCATTTATATCGAATGATGCATCATCTCTCACGCCGCCACATCCTTCAGCAAGCCGGAGCCGGATTCGGCTCACTGGCACTGCAATCTTTGTTGGGTGCGGATGGACTGCTGGTGAACACCAACCCGCTGGCACCGCGTGCGCCGCATTTTGCACCGAAGGCCAAGTCGGTGATCTTCCTGTTCATGTATGGCGGGCCGTCTCATGTGGATTTGTTCGATCCGAAGCCTGCGTTGGCAAAATATCACGGCAGATCCATCCCCGTGTGGAAGAAGGATGATGCCTTCATGGGTGGGAAGACCAAAAACGTGGCCATGCAGAGCCCGTATCGCTTTGCCAAGCATGGCCAGGCGGGCATCGACATGGCGGAGGTGTTTCCCAATCTCGCACGTCACGCGGACGACCTGTGCGTCATCCGCTCCATGCACACGGAGAGCAATAACCACGCTCCTGCGCTCTTCCAGATGAACTCGGGATTCGTGCAGCCCGGACGGCCTAGCATGGGCTCATGGGTGACTTACGGTCTCGGCTCCGAAAGCGAAAACCTGCCTGCCTTCGTCGTGCTACTCGACAAGCTCGGTGCCCCGGTCAATGGCGCGATGAACTGGTCCAACGGCTTCATGCCCGCCGCGTATCAAGGCGTCCCCTTCCGCAGCAGTGGCGAGCCCATCGCGTATCTGACGCCACCAAAAAACGTGAGCACCACTCAGCAGCGTGCCCGGCTGGATTTACTCAAGCAATGGAACACCGAGTATGCCGAGGCCAATCCCGCCGAGACGGCACTCGCGGCCCGACTGAATGCCTATGAGCTGGCTTACCGCATGCAGATGAGCGCGACGGACTGCACGGACTTGAAAGGCGAGTCCGCCGCCGTGCGGCAAATGTACGGGCTCGATCATCCGACCACCGCGCACTTCGGCAAGAATTGCCTGCTCGCACGGCGACTCGTGGAGCGCGGTGTGCGCTTCGTGCAGGTCTATAGCGGCGGTAATGAAGGCCCCAAGGCCTGGGATGCCCATGACGACCTCAAAAAGAACCACGACCTCCACTGCGCCGAGACCGACGGCCCCATCGCCGCGCTGTTGGACGACCTCAAAATCAGTGGCCTGCTCGACACCACGCTCGTCGTGTGGGGCGGTGAATTCGGCCGCTCCCCCGTCGCTGAGAACGGCAAAGGCCGCGATCATCATCCGAAAGGCTTCACCATGTGGATGGCCGGCGGCGGCATCAAAGGTGGCATGATTCACGGTGCCACCGACGAGTTCGGCTACGCCGCCACCGAGAATCGCGTCTCCGTGCCCGATCTGCACGCCACCATGCTGCATCAGCTCGGCCTCGATCACGAACAACTCACCTACCGCTTCACCGGCCGGGATTACCGCCTCACCGATGTCAGCGGCGACGTGGTCAAGGCACTGCTAGCCTGATTGGATAGCGAAACGCAATCACGTGAATCGTTGCCAAAGTAGCCACGTTGCGCAGCAACGGGCATCCACCACCGGTTGCAGCGCAACCGGGCTACTTTACCTCCGCGCCGCCAACACCAGCGTGTTGTAAGCCTGCCGCAGTGCCTCCGCATCCGGATCAGCAAAGGGTGTGTCCAGCGTGCTCACGGCATTGGTGTTGCTGCTGGTGCCGCCGATGGCATTGGCCAGGGCAGCATTCGTCACCTCTCCCGGTGGACCTTGATCGCCTTGGGGGCCGGTGTAGCCGTCCACCGCCGTTCCTGTCAGGCTGACGATGGTGGGGGTAATTTTCGTGTGCTGGCTATGGACTCGTCACTTTGAGTCGCATGAAGAGCTTCTGATTTGAGCCAATGGGGACACTGAAGATGTGCGCGCCTCCTGTGCCGGTGTCAGGAATGTTCGTCCAGTCTGCGGGGTTGCTGGAGAGCGTGGAACTCCATTCGGCACCATAGGTGATGCCGCTGACTCCAGCTGGGGTCGGGAAGCTGATGGAAAAATTTCCAGCACTGATCTGCCCTTTGGGGAGATCAACCGAACTTCCTTGAATTGGGTTCAGTCCAAAGGCGTATTCGAGCAGGTTGACCAAGCCGTCTTTGTCCGAATCAAAGTTGTCGGCGGCACTGCCTGAGTTGGCATTGGTGCCAAAGTAGAGTTCTCTCCAACTCTGCTGCGGGCTGTTCACGGTGAAGTTTTGCGTCACTTCGGTCAGGTTTCCAAGAGCGTCGTAAATGCGCCCTTTCAGCGTGTGGGTCCCTGGAGCAGAGGGGCCCGTGATGCTTCTGCTGGTTAAGGATCCCTGGGCGGACACGATGACGCCGTCCACGAGCACGGAGTAAGTGAGGGGTGCGCTCGGATCGGTCCAACTACTGAACGAAATGGAAAGCGCAGCGGAGGGTGCCACTGGTGATGCAGGCGTGAGCGTCATCGTGCCACCAACCGGACCGGCGCTATCAGTTCCAATCCCAGTCAGGCTGATATCGAAAGTGTTTTCATCGGCATCATTGCTGGTGACGTGGATCGCGGCACTTCGTGATCCGATTCCCGAAGGTGTGAAGCTCACTGTGAACGTGGTGGCGCTGCCAGCGACGAGGCTGGCGCTCATCAGGCTGCTGTTCACGACAAAGTCGCCCGCGTTCGAGCCGTTTTTGGTTATGCTAAGTCCGGTAAGGTCAGCTCCTCCAGTGTTCCGGATCGTGAATGTCGTCACCGCGCTGGTCGTGCCCACTGGCACCGAACTGAAATCAATCGTAGAGCTTCCATCCACAAGGCTCGTGCCAGCGGGTTGTTCGATGGTAATTTCAGGCTGGGAGAAAGCTTGGAGACCGTTGAGTCCGCGATTGTAGATCGATTTGATCTCCTCGTCTCGGAACCAGCGCCGAGCGACGACGACTTCATCCACGAGGCCATCCCAGTAGCGGGTGCCGACTGAATAATGCCGACCGAGGAAGAAATCCGTCGTGGTATCTCTCATCTCTGCCGTCTGCGCACTGGAGTTCTCCAACCGGGAATCGACCCAAATCGATTTGCTGACTCCATCCCGAACGCCCACCACATGCTGCCACGCCCCCACACCTGCCAATGTGGTGGACACGATGGTTGATCCATAGGTCTCGAGAAAATAGGCGCTTCCCGCAGAAGTGTTCAGGGCGTATCCTTCGCCATTTCCGTTCTTGTCTAGGAAAGTGAGCGCAGAGGTGGACTCAGGCTTTACCCACGCGATTACGCTAAGATCCCGTGTGATGTCCAGTCCGGTCTGTGCCGCATCTGTAATGCTCAGGAACTGATTACTGTCTTTTTCAAAATCAGCCGCGTTGCCCACGACGCCAACAGCACTAGCAACTCCGTTAACCGAAGACAAAAAATTTGGCCCCACGCTATCATTGCGGGTGCCACTCGTTTCATCCAGACCCCAGTAAGAAACCACCCCTTTTTGCTGCAGAGGCAGCCCTGTTGCCAAGGCTTTGATATCCAGATCTGTCAGGACAGAATTCCAAACGGCAACATCACTTGCGCCACCCGTATAGTAGTCCGCTCCACTCACCGCACCGGAGTTCACGCCTACGGTAAAGCGGCTTCCGAGGGTGTTCCCGATTCCCGCTGTGTGTGCGGTGGTTGCCGCAAGTTTGCCATCCACATAAAGGCGCACCTGATTGGCACCTGGATCGTAAACACCCACCAAGTGACTCCATGTCCCGGCGCGAACCATGTTCGCGGCTGATTGGGCTGCACCAAAGCTCCCACCTCGGCCCACAGAGAACTCAGCTGATCCATTGGCGTGAAGACTCATTCCGTATCCGTTTGAGTCAGAGTTACTCACCACCTTCGCGAGTACACCAATCGTACTCAATCCAAGACTCGTCGGTTTTACCCACGCAGACACGGTGAGTGCCGCCTCTTGTGCATCGAAAGTCAGATTCGATTCCTGGTTGTCCTCAATCACCAGATAGTTGCTGCCAAAGGATGCACCCACGCCCTCCACAAACCCTCCGGCACTTCCAACGGCACTGACATCCGTGAGGTTCAGTTGGAAATTGGCCGTCGAGTCCGGCATGGCAGTCGCACCATCCGTGCCATCGAAGTGGAGCAGGAGACTCGTCTGAGCATCCGCGACAAATGGTGCTGAAGGCGGCGTGAAGTTGGATGTGTAGCGCGCGACGCCCTTGGTGATTCTCAGTTCGTCCATCCACCCATTGACGAAGGCGGAGCTGTTCGCCGCTCCGATGTCCACGTCGCTGACGAAGTTTGGGCAGGCGGGTGCGTAGGTCACGCCAGTACCCTTCAACTGCCCATCCCGATACACTTTCCAAGAACTTCCTTGGCGCACAAAGGCAACATGATACCAGACGTTCGAAGTGAGCGCGTCAGGCTCTTGGATGTTCACTTGGATGACATTGTTGTCCTTCAAAGCAAAATACCAAGTTTCCCCGGCTCTTCCGCAGATGATATAATTCCAGTTGTTCGCCTCGCGATTCACCATCACACCATACTGACTCCCTCCGGTGGAGGCAGCGAAGCGCATCCAGAACTCGATGGTGAAATCACTGGTGCCAAAATTGAGACCGTCGGCCATGGGCGTGCGCAGATAGTCGGTGGAGCCGTTCAACTGCAAAGCGGCACCACCGAACTTCGACTGCGCCGTATCGATCTGCGCCGCGCCTGCGGGGGTGACGGGATGCGGACCGGTGATCGAGTTCTTGCGTGCGCCAGCAGGCTCATTGAGTTTCCAATACGCCGTCGGTGAAGGCGTAATATTGTCCGGCCGAAATGCTGCTGCCATGTCAACCCCGAATGCGAGTGACTTCACTTCGATTGGCTTCAACTCGCGGCTCCAGACGGCTAGGTCTTTGACCTTCCCTTTCAGTGAGAGAGAAGGAAAGCCACCGGGAAAGGTATAACCCACATCACAAGCTGCGGAGTTGTCACTCAAATCAATGGCATGCGCCCTCGTATAAACACAATTGCCGTCAACATAGAATAACGCGAGCGAGCGAGCCTTATCATAAACAAAAGAAACATGGTGCCATTTGCCGACAGACAAGACCGGTACTTGAGTTGAAATCTCGGTCGCTCCAAAACTGATGGCCAAGTAGCCCGTGGAGGCGGTGGGATAGGCCGCGCTGTCCACCCTTAGCGTGTAGCCCACATTCGACTCCCACTTTTTAAGAATGATGTTGTTGGGGCCTATCACGTCCATCTTGATCCAGGCCGCCATGCTGAAAGCTGATCCAGCAAGAGCGAGGTTTGGACAATTGGCGTCCGGGATCGACCAGTAGTTCGCTCCGCTCTGATTGCCAGACTGCTCCCCAGTCGCGAAATAATCATCTAGCGCATAGCCCGGAGAACCCACGTTGGAAAGGTTGTAACCGTTGGCACTCGCGTCAGTACCATTGCCATCAAACTTCCACCATGCTTGCAACCCCGAGGCAAACTGCCCGGGTCGCGTGAGGGTGGTGAAGGTAGGGGCCTGCACGACTCCGGTGCCACTGAGAGCGATGTCGAATGGATTCTCGTTGGCATCATTGCTGGAGATGTGAATCGCTGCTGTCCGTGTCCCAGCGCCACCAGGGGTGAAGTTCACGGTGAATGAGGTGCTGGTATTGGGTGCCATGGTGGTCGCCGACAAACTGCCGACCGTGAAATCACCGCTATTGGAGCCGTCTTTGGAGATGGCAAGGCCGGTCAGGTTAGCCGTTCCGACGTTCTTGATCGTGAAGGTGAACGGCCAGGATGTTGTCCCAACGGAGAAGGATGAAAAACTGATGCTCGCCACACCATCCGTTAGATCGACACCTATGGATTGCTCGACTGCGATTTCAGGCACTGCCACGCCCGTGCCTGTCAGCGCAATATCAAAAGGATTTTCATCGCCATCGTTGCTCGCAAGATGCAGCCCAGCGGAACGAGTGCCTGCGGCTCCAGGAGCGAAGCTCACGGTGAAGGTTGTGCTGGCTCCGGGTGCCAGTAACGTGACACCTAGGCTGCTCAATGTAAAGTCGGCAGCGTTGGTTCCATCCTTCGTGAGCACCAAGCCTGTCAGGTCCCCTGTACCCGAGTTCCTGATTGTGAATGTCAACAAGGCTGCAGCACTGCCCAGATTCACATTTCCAAATCCCGCACTCGCGGTCCCGTCGATCAAGCTCGTTCCCGCGGGTTGCTCCACGATAATCTCCGGCGCGGGGATGGGGATGGGGCCATAGATGCCAAAGCTGCGGCTGCTGATGGTGTTCTGGGTGCTGCTGCTCACGGCGGTGAAGCTGCCGCCCACATAAAGGCCGGTGCCGCTCACGGCCAGGGAAGAGACGCTGCTGTTCGTCCCGTTCTGCGTCGTGCTGCCAAGAGGTGACCAGGTGCTCGCCGTAGTGTCCCATTTGACGATGCGCTTGGCCGAGATGGCGTTCTGGGTGCTGCTGCTCACGGTGGTGAAGCTGCCGCCGACGTAGAGGTCGGTGCCGATCACGGCCA
>JANOBP010000461.1:0-6092 GCA_031411715.1 Verrucomicrobiaceae bacterium
CTCCACGGCTTCAAATCTTTCGCGGACAAGACCCACTTTGAATTCCACAAAGGCGTCACCGGCATCGTAGGGCCGAATGGTTGCGGCAAATCCAATGTCGTTGATGCCATCCGCTGGGTGCTCGGTGAAACCTCTGCCAAAGCTCTACGCGGCGATGAAATGGCCGACGTCATCTTCAATGGCACCGACAAACGCAAGCCAGTTGGTCTCGCCGAAGTCACGCTCACCATGGCAGACTGTGAGCAATCCTTGAACGTCGATTTCAACGAAGTCGCGCTCACACGCCGCGTCTTCCGCGATGGACGCAGCGAATACCGCCTCAACAACACCGTCTGCCGCCTCAAAGACATCCATGACCTCATCGCAGGCACCGGAATTGGCCGCGCAGCCTACTCCATCATGGCACAGGGCCAGATCGACATGTTGCTCAGTTCCAAGCCCGAAGACCGCCGCACCGTCTTTGAAGAAGCCGCTGGCATTACCAAATTCAAATCACAGAAGCGCGAAGCCCTGCGCAAACTCGAATACACCGAAGCCAATCTTCTGCGCGTCGCCGACATCATCGCTGAAGTGAAGCGTCAGATGGGCACGCTCCAGCGCCAGGCTGCCAAAGCACGTCGTTACCAAACGCTGCTGGAAGACACGCGCCTGCTCGACACCCATCTCGCGCACAAGCAATACACCGAATTCAGCGGCGAGAAGTCCGAGTCTGCCACGCAGGTGCGCATCCTCGGCAATCAGATCGAAGAGCTTCAGCGCAAGCTGCAAACTGCCGAAACTGAAGCTGCACAAACTCGCGAAGCCTACCACTCTCTCGAATCCCAAATCAGTCAGGCTCGTCAGCAAGCCCAGGAGCTTCGCTCGCAGATGCAAAGTGCCGAAGGCCGCATCGGCTTCAACAAAGAGCGCAGTGAGGAGCTCGAAGGCCGCATTCGCCAAAACGAAGAGCAGATTGCCAACAGCGAAGATCTTCTCGATCAGGCACGCAACGATCTTGCCAATGCAGACTCTCAACTTCTCGCCATCACCGACAACATCCAGAGCCGCCAACTGGCTGTGAATGAGCACGCCAGCCAGCATCAGAGCATCCTGCCGGAGCGTAACCGCCTGGAATCTGATCGCCGCAGCGTGCGTGAGTCGATTCGTCAGTTTGAAGGCCAAATCGCAGCCAGTGAGGCCCGCGCTCAATCTTTGAGCAGTCAGATCGCTGCAGATCGCCAGCGTCACGAAAACCTCTCGCATGATCGCCAGGCAGCGGCGCAAGCGCGTGAGGCCAGCCAAATCGAATACGACGAGTTGCAGCGCCAAATCCATGAGCTTGAAGAAACGCGCAACCAACTCGACGAGAAAGCCAAAGACTGCGCGCGCGACATCATCGAGCGCCGCCGTCATCGCGACACACTGAACAGCGAACTCAACGACCTCCAGCGCACGCTCACCCAGCGCCGCTCACGACTCGAGATCCTCGATCAACTGCTCCAGAAAGGTGAGGGCCTCTCCTCGGGCACTCAGAGCGTGCTCAGTGGCCTCGATAACCCTGAAGTCTATTCCGTCGGCGTGCGTGGTCTTCTTGCTTCCAGCATCGAAGTGGAGCCAGCCTTCATTCCCGCCATCGAGTCCGCGCTCAAAGATCATCTACAAGCCGTCCTCCTGACCGAGAGCGAGCTCGCCGCGCAAATCATCGACCGCCTCACCGACCATAAGATGGGCCGTGCCGCACTCGTGCCGCATGATTTCTGCAATCTCCGCAATGCTGCCGACCGTGAGTTGCTGCCAGCAGGTGCCATCGCATGGGCCACGGACAAGGTGCGTGTCAAAACCGGCGTGCAGAGCCTCATCGACCATCTCTTGCACAATGTGCTCATCGTTGATGACATGCACACCGCACTCCGCCTGAAGCGCGAGATGCCCCACCTCGCCATCGCCACCATGCGCGGCGAATTCATCACCTCGGATGGGGTCATCTTCGGCGGTGCCAGCAAGGAAGAAGAAACCTCCACGCTCCGCCGCGAGGCTGAGGTGCGGCAACTCCGCGTCGATGTCGAGGCTCTCGACCTTCAGTTCATGGAGAAAGAAGACACCGTGACGAATCTCACAGCACAGCTTGAAGACATGCAGCGTGAGGAAGTCTCCCTCCGTGAGCAAAGCCAGCGCGCACGTGAAGGCTTCTCACAGTTCCAGGGTAAGATCTCCGTCGTCCAGCGCGCCCTTCAGCAGGCCAGCGCCAAGCTCGAAAGCGTCGAGTGGGACCAAAACCAGATCACCGAGCGCATCGGCGGCTCCGATAGCCAGATCATGCAACTCCGCGAGGCTGCTGCCATAGCGCTTGAGCAACTAGAGTCCTCCCGCATCCGTGAAGGCGAGTTCGAACTCGAGATGGAGTCCTTCCTTCGCCGTGAGTTGGAGTCCAGCGAGCGCCTCAATGAACTCCGCACCGCCCTCGCCCTCGAACAAAGTGCCCTGAATTCCATCGAGCGCCAAAAAGCACCTCTCGGCGTCCGCTTGCAGGAGTTGCAGGCCGGTGTGAATCGTTTCTCCGAGGAGATGAACACCTGGCGCATTCGCATTCAGCAGAGTGATGCCGAAAACGCCCGCTTCGCCGAGCAGATCGAGTCCCAGCGCGGGGCCATCGCAAGTATTGAAGAACATCTTCAGGCCAAGACCGAAGAACGCGCCGGCTTGTTCGAGCAAGTCAGCCAACTCGAAACTCAGCTCACACAGCTGCGCCAAAGCTACAACGGACTCAATGAATCACGCAGCCGTGCGGAAGTCGCCCTCACCCGTGTGGACCTGCGCTTGGAAAATCTCATCAACCAAGTCCGGGAGCGCTACAGCTTCAACATCGACGCCTTCGAGCCTGACTACCACATCCTCATGGTCACCATCGAGGAGCAAAAGAAAAACCGCAGCCGTGGCAAAAAAGCCGCCGCCAATGCCGCAGAGACTCCTGAAGCCTCCCCTGACACTCCTGAGCAGCCAGAGTCGTCCGAAGATGTTGCTGAGGAAGTTCCTGCATCGGTTTCATCCGATGAAGACGAAGTCTCCATCGACGACGTCGTCATCCCCGGTGAAGAAGCGCAGCCGGACTGGGCCTTTGTCATGGAAGTCGTCTATGAGCTCCGTCAAAAGCTCGAAGGCATCGGCCCCGTCAATCTCGACGCCATTCAGGAATTCGAAGAACTCGAAGAGCGCTTCAACTTCCTCGACACGCAGCACAACGACCTCGTCAAAGGCAAGGAAGACCTCCTCAACGTCATCACCAAGATCAACGAGACCACCAAGACCATGTTCACGGAGACCTTCACGCTCGTGCGTGGCTTCTTCCAAAACAACTTCCAGGAACTCTTCGGTGCTCAGGCCAAAGCCGACCTCATGCTCATCGACGAAAACGATCCGCTCGAGTCCGGCATCGAAATCATCGCCAAGCCACCGGGCAAGAAGCTGCAAACCATCAGCCTCCTTTCCGGTGGCGAGCGCAGCATGACCGCCGTTGCCCTGCTCTTCTCCATCTACCAGGTCAAGCCCAGCCCCTTCTGCGTGCTGGATGAGTTGGACGCCCCGCTGGATGAAACCAACATCGCCCGCTTCCTCAAGATGCTCGACAAGTTCATCGACAACTCACAGTTCATCATCGTCACGCACAACAAGCGCACCATGAGCCGCGCCGATGTCATCTACGGCGTCACCATGCAGGAGTTCGGCGTCAGCAAGCCCGTCGGCGTCCGCATGACCACCGAGGACACCCGCAGCATGGACAAATCCGTCCAAGAGCTCGCCCTCGAAGCCCCCAGCCAGCCCAAACGCCGCAAAAAGGCCGAAGCCGAGACTGAACCCGAGCCCGAAGCCGAATCTCTCGACGAAGAACAAGCCCGCCTCACCGCCATCGAAGAACAGGAAGAGCTCTCTCCAGCCGTCTTGGTGTAAAAGTCACCCCGTTGCGCCGCATCGAATTCGAGAACCCTGTTCCACAGGAACAGGACTACTTTAGGAAAGTTGCCCAGTTGCTGTGCAACTGGATTCAATGAGCTGCCAAATCGCATGTGTGAGCGACGTTGATGAGGGCCCCATACGATGTGCTCCACTCACCATTGCCTGATTGCTGCCTGGCTGATCTCTTTTTCGATCAGTCACGCTGCTGCGCCGAGTTTGGATGAGGGAAGGAAGCATTGGGCCTTCCAGCCGGTTCAAAGTCAGCCAACGACCAAGGTGTCGTTGGATTCCTGGGCAAGGAATGACATCGACCGGTTCATTTTGGCCAAGTTGACGGCGGCGGGGCTGAAGCCTTCCCCTGAGGTGGATCGTGCGACTTTGATTCGTCGGGTGACGCTGGATTTGATCAGCCTGCCGCCGACGCCGGAGGAGGTGGAGGCCTTTGTGCGTGATGAATCTCCGCGTGCTTATGAGTCGGTGATTGATCGACTGCTGGCGAGTCCGCATTATGGCGAGCGCTGGGGCCGCCACTGGCTGGATCTAGCTCGTTATGCGGACACGAGCGGCTTTCACAATGATCTCGACCGGCCTTATGCGTGGAAGTATCGCGACTATGTCATCCGCAGTTTTAATGACGACAAACCGTATGCACGGTTCATCGCGGAGCAGATCGCGGGGGATGAAATCGAAGGAGCAGACGAGCAGACACTGATCGCCACGGGCTTCTGCCGCAATGGATCGAGCAATGATGACAACATGGGCAAGAATGCGGAAGCTCTGGCGCAATACCGCGCCGACCAGCTCGATGATGTGATCTCCACCACGTCCTCCGTGTTTCTGGGGCTCACCATTGGCTGTGCCCGCTGCCATGATCACAAGACGGAGCCGATTCTGGCCAAGGATTACTACAGCCTGATGGCCATCTTCAATGGCACCGAGCGCATTGGCCTACCCAGCGGCGCGACCGATACCAAAGACAAAAAGGTCGCCGACTCAGCCAAGGTGATGGCGCTGATCGAAACCAAGCCTGTGGTGCCAGCCACACATGTCCTGCTGCGCGGACTCGCGGCGAATCGTGGCGATGAAGTGTCCCCTGCCCTTCCCGTGGTGCTGATGAAAACACCAGCCGTATTCCCACCGCCTGCGGAGAAGTCCTCGCTCAGGCGGAGAACCCTGGCGGAGTGGATCACATCCCCGACACACCCACTGACCTGGCGGGTGATGGTCAACCGCGTGTGGCAGCATCATTTTGGTGCGGGCTTGGTCGCTACCCCGAGTAACCTCGGCGTCTCCGGCATGAAGCCGACGCATCCGGAATTGCTCGACTATCTGGCGGCACAGTTCATCGCGAATGGAGGCCACTTGAAGCCGCTGCATAAGCTGATGCTGATGTCAGCAACGTATCGGCAGCAGTCGAGCAGCAACCAGAAAGGTCATGAGGCGGACCCGATGAATCATCTCCTGTGGAGGATGAACAAGCAACGCATGGAAGCTGAAGTCGTGCGCGACAGCATCCTTTCGGCGAGCGGGAAACTCAACCGCACTCCAGGCGGACCCGGTTTCAAGCCACGCATCCGAGCTGACCTGCTGGATACCAGTCAGCGCAACAAATGGCCCGTGATCCAGGCGGAAACAAAGGAGCACTGGCGGCGCAGTGTTTATATCTATGTGAAGCGACAACTGCTGATGCCGAGCCTGGAACTCTTTGATGCACCCACGACAACGGACAGTTGCGCCCTGCGCACGCAGAGCACCGTGCCCACTCAGGCTCTGGTATTGATGAATGATGAATTCGTGGAAAAGCAGGCCGGCTATTTAGCTCAGCGCGCCATGTCAGAGGCCGGAGATGCGCTACCACACATCGTGGACAGGCTATTCATGCTCACGCTTTCTCGAAAGCCGACACCCAAGCGCCTGGAGCAATCTTTAGCCTTCTTGCAATCACGTGAGCAAGCAAGCGACCGACCAACGGCACTGCGTGATCTCGCGCAAGTGCTGCTTAACAGCAGCGAGTTCATTTACATTGATTGAGCTGCACAGAGGCCTGTTGCCATGAGTGGGAAGGGCGTTACACTTGCCACATGTCATCTGTCCCTCCACCCACTGGCGATACCATGCCTGCCTTCATATCCTCGGACGAGGCGAGGCTGCTCATGGCCGTG
>JANOBP010000462.1:0-4331 GCA_031411715.1 Verrucomicrobiaceae bacterium
GCGCGGCTCGACGACGTAGCAGGGCTCGTCGAGCGAGTGGGAGGTGGCGCTGGTGTCGAAGTAAGCGCGGCGTTTGCCGCCGTTGATGTAGAAGAAGCAGCCGCCGTCCGGCCCGCGCGGCATGCGCACGATCTTCATCACGTCGCCATTGAGATAGGCGAATTCATTGAGCTCCATCTCCTCCCAGTTTTGCAGGCGAATGTCGGGGTTGTTGGCATCGACGCTGCGGAAGTTGACATAGCTGTCGCGCACGGCTTGAAGAAGAACGCGCTGCACGGGCTTACCATCTGCGTAAAGGATGTCGAGCTTCGTGTCGGCGGGCGAGCCTGCTTGGGTGGCGAGCGTCTCGATGATCCACGTCTGGCCTTTTTTGGCGTCGAAGGCGAAGTGGTCGGTGTCGGCTTTGCCGTAGCCTAGGCTTTCTAGCCTGGGTTCTGCCTTCTCAGAAGCACGGGCTAGAAAGCCCATGCTACCGTTGATCGTCACCGGCAAAGTCACGAACTGGGACGTCTTCACGTCGTCATTGCCTTCTTTTTCTTCGATCTGCGTCAGTCCGCTCACACGCAGCACCGGCATGGAGCGGAAGCGCAGCGCCTTCGCATCGAGCGGCACGTTCATATTGCCTTCTTTGTCGGCCTTCATCGTCACGCTGGCTTTATCGCCGAGGTGATGGCCGATGAGCGTGACTTTTGTGTCCTGACCGATCTGTGCGGCGAGCGGTGACCAAGCGGTGACGTATGGCAGTGCGCCGATGGTAAGGCGATACGCATGACCGGCGCTGCCATCCATCGTCGTGTTGCTCACGAGCACGATGTAATCGCCATCGGCAGGCGCTTTCCAGGCGAGGAAAGGATCGCTGCCACTGTCGAGGCCGCGATTGACGGCGAGGACGGTGCGGTTCGTGTCCATGATCTCCAGCGTCGGCGCTTTCGCCGTGCTGCCGACCTGCGCGACGGCGAGATCGAGCACGAGTTCCTCGCCAGCCTTCGCAGTGAATCGATACGCGTCGTGCTGGCCGATCTCGGTGAGCGTGCCCCACAGACTCGCGGGCAATTTGGCGATGGCGACTGGCGCAGCTTTGAAATCAGCAACGGTGGAAGTCGTGGGCGTGATGTCATCGGCATAGAGTTTCACTTTCTCCGTCTCGCCCTGGGAGGTGCGTGCGAAGACCTCATATCCGCCACGCGGCATGTCAGCAGGCACGTTCACATAAGTGACGAGCTGAGTCGATGAACTGGCCATCAGATCAGATCCAGCTTGCAAACGTGCATCCTGAAACTTCACATGGGCTAGGTCGAGATTCTTGCCGGTGATGATGATCTTTTGTTTGGTTCCGATCTGCAAACCGCGTGGCGTGATGGTTGTGATCGTGGGTTTGGCTGCCATCGCGACAGCGGGCTTGGCTGGCGCAGGTGCCATCACGGTCTTGCCGGTGGTGGATTCATAGACACTGAGGCTGCCGTCGATGCGGCCGGCGACGAGCTGCGCCTTGTCGGTGAAAGCGAGGGCGGATGACCAGTCGGATTGTTTTTCGAGCGGGAGTTTTTCGGTGAGATCGGCAGTGTTCCAGAGCTTGAGCGATTTGTCGGTCGAGGTGGAGGCGAGCAGTTTGCCGTCGAGCGACAGCGCGAGCCGCAGGATGCCGCCTTCATGCGCGAAACGGCTGGTGACGATCTTGTTCGTGCCTTCCTTGGCATCGGCGCTGATGTTCCAAAGGCGGATGCGATTGTCGGAACCGGCAGCGAAAAGCTGTTTGCCATCGGCGCTGAAGACAACGCTTGTCTGCTCCTTCGTCGGCTGCGAGAGCGTGTCGAGCCGCAAGCCGGTCGGAATGCTCCAGAGCTTCACCGTGCGATCCGCGCTGGCGCTGGCGAGCACCTTGCCATCGGGGCGGAACGAGAGGCCGTTCACCGCGCCGTTGTGACCTTTGAGCAGCGCCACTTCCTTTCCCGTCACCGTGTCCCAGAGGCGGATTTTTTGATCGTAGGCTCCCGTGGCGATCAGTTTGCCATCGGGCGACACAGCGAGCGCATACGCGGCATCGAGATGACCTTCAAACGACTGCTGCAAGGTTCCGTCACTCGTCTTCCAGCGCTTCACCTCGCCCACGATGCCCGCCTCGCCACCTGCGGCATACACGGCGTCGCCATCCGGCGAAAACGCGACCGCGTTGGCCTTGCCCTTGATGCCGGTGAGCTTGCGAATCACCGCCCGCGTGACCGGATTGAGCAGTTCCACCTCGCCATAACGTCCCACCGCGATGAACTGCACCTTTGGCGAAAAAGCCACGGCCTGGATCGACCGTTTCGGCGGCAGGGTCGGTATGATCTTCGGCGTGATGACCTCCTTCGGCATCGGTTTGCCTTCCGCGATGATAGGTCCTTTCGCGCCTGCATCGATCCACGCTTTGATCAGTGCGATCTCCTCCGGCTTCAGCTTCTCGCGCTTCCCCGGCGGCATGAATTCGTTCTTTCCACCGCGTCCCGAGCGGCCTTCGAGGAATTTCACCAGCATGGATTCGTTGCCTTTGCCCGCGACGATGGCGACGCCTTCCTTCCCGCCCTTCATGAGCGCGGCAAAGGTGTCCAAGACGAATTCGCCATCCGCGTCGTCGGCGCTGTGGCAGTCGATGCAGTAGGTGTCGAACAGCGGGACGATCTGCTTCGTATAGTCCACGGTTTGGGCGTGGGTGGTGGCGAGGGCCAGAAGCCAGCCGAGGAGGAGAGTGAGCTTGCGGGAGATCATGAGGGCGGGTAGAATCGGGTTATGACAGGAGTGCTTGAAGCCAATGTGATCGCTGATGATGCCACGCATCTGCGGCTGGACCGTCCGTGGAAGTTTTCCCTCGGGAAGTCGATGGCTGTGAGACTGGTGGTGACTGAGGCTTCCGAGGAAGAAGCAGATCCCTACATGGTGATTCCAGAGCGATGGAGGGAGCGCACTCCGCCTCAGAGAGCGGCAATGATTGACGACTGGGCCAAGAGTCATACGGAAGGTGCCGGTTTGTCAGATTGGGCGGTGAGCCGTGACAGCATCTACGACTGATGGCGCGAGTGCTGGCAGACACGAATCTCTGGCTGCGAGCCGCCGATCCCGATGCCAAGCAGCATTTGGCGGCCTTAGACGCGCTCAAGGCTCTGGCAAAAGAGGGCCACTTGGTTTGCCTCAGCCCGCAAGTGCTCATTGAGTATTGGGCAGTCGTCACCCGACCCAAAGACGTGAACGGTTTCGGTTGGGACACGGAAAAGGCGGAGCAGGAGATCGAGCAACTCCGCGATTCGTATCCTTTCTTGATCGACCGACAGGAAATCTTCCCGCACTGGTTCAAATTGGTGAGAACCCATGACATCAAAGGCAAACGCACGCATGATGCGCGAATCGCCGCCGTCATGGCTGCGCATCGCGTTGAATACCTGCTGACGTTCAACGGTGGTGACTTCGCGAGTTTTCCCCATGTGAAGTTGCTTGATCCAGCGGCTGTGGCATCGGGGTCAGTGATGATTTGAGCTATGGCACCAAGCCCAACGAGCTTGCGGATTATAGCCCAGGGTTGGAACAACCCTGGGGAGGGCGATTCATCGTCCACCACCTTGGACGGAACCCCGTTGGGGTTCGGCGAGATGAAAGGGTGTGGTGGCTCGATACCCAGGGTTCTGCGAACCCTGGGCTGCATGACACAAGCCCGTTGGGCTTGGGAACCGACGGGTTCATAGCTGGTGATGCTGCGCGCCTTTTTCCTCATAGCTTGGCATCCCGCCATCTGAGCCAGGAGCAAGAGTGCAACGCCAATAGTACAAATGGTCGAAGCACGAACCGAATTGGCAAGGAGGCTAAACCACGGCAAAGAAAGCATCAGGATCAGCAACAACACCGAAATGGGTAATTGAAGACTTGGTGGCACCCCCAGGCTGCCAAGCCAATGAATGAATCCGAGAGGCAACCCGAAGGGCAGGAAGACGATGGCTCTGAAATCCTTTATAACAGGCCAAACCCCCCAAACAACCCAGCCCAGGGTCAAGATAGCAGGAGTCCAACGATGTTCCTTCCACCAACGCCGTACAGGAGCAACATCACCACGATTGGATGGAGCAGTGAGGCTGTTGGGCAGTTTCATCGGCTTATGGCAGATGGGGGCATCCGCGCTCCGCGTTAGTGATTAAACAAAAACTCCTTCGATCCCATCAAGCTCCAGAAGATGTCTTCGAGCGTGGTGCGACGATCTTCAGGTTTGACGGTGGCGAGGAGTTCGGTGGCTTTCGTTTTTTCGCGCTCGGTGGGTTCGCGGGTGAGCGTCACAAGGTAGGCTTCTTCGATGATCTTGACGTCGGGTT
>JANOBP010000463.1:0-6408 GCA_031411715.1 Verrucomicrobiaceae bacterium
GAGAGTGGCGTGCGCTTTGTGCAGCTCTTCCATGAAGCCTGGGATCATCATGGCGGCCTCACGGGCGGCTTGAAGCAGCAGTGTGGACTCACGGATCAACCCTGCGCGGCGCTGGTGCGTGATTTGCAACAACGCGGCCTGCTGGAGGACACGATCGTCATTTGGGGCGGCGAGTTTGGCCGCACGCCGATGGTGCAAGGCGGCAGCGATGGGCGCGACCATCATCCGAATGCCTTCACCATGTGGTTCGCCGGTGGTGGCATGAAACCCGGCCTCACCTACGGGCAGAGCGACGACTTTGGCTTCAACGTGACGCAGGATGCCGTGCATGTGCATGATCTGCACGCGACGCTGCTGCATCAGTTGGGCTTTGATCACACCAAGCTCAATGTGCGCTTCCAGGGGCTAGACATGCGCCTCACTGGCGTAGCGGGTGAGGTGGTGCCGGGGTTGATTGGGTGAGAAGGTTGTGCCTCTCAATGAGGGGGCACCCACGATTGCCTCGAACGGGAAAAGAATGATGAGAGGCTTCTGATCCCAAGAAAGTGCTTGTCGTTAGCGTAGCTTACCAGCTATCACCTTAGCGCATCTTTATTCATCAAACCCACACCCAGGAGGAAACCCAATCGTGACGTTCAAATGTCCTTCATGCGAATCGCAGCTCAAGATCGAGCCAGAAATGGCCGGCAAAATCGTTCGTTGCCCCGGCTGCGATGCCAAATTGCAAATCCCGGCTGACCCAGGTGGAGGTTTGCCTCCGCCCTCAGGTCTTCCTAGCCCTTCTGGCCTTCCAGCTCCCTCCGGCATGCCCGCGCCGAGCGGTGTCTCCGCGCCAGCGTCCGCACCGGCACAGACATTCAACCCGCCGCAGGAGCAAGCGGCTGCTCAAGGAGCGCGCGGAGGTTGGGAAGAAATCGATCCCACCAATCCGAACCCGCTTCTCGCCTTCGGCATCGGCTTCCTGGCCTTCCTGGTCTGGATTGGGGTCTTGTTTCCCTTCAAGGCACCTGAGGGCACGGCATCTGCCACTTACACAGCCATGCAGTTCATCGCTTCCCTATTCTTTAAGCATGCACTGGTGAGCTTTACGAACACGCTCTTCTTCACTTGGGCGATTTCGATCCTCTACCTCAAGCTCAAGAAGCTCAATCATCAGAAGAAAGCTCTCATGCTGGATGTACTGCCTTGGGAACTGGGGGCTGAGATCAATCGTGACAACGTGGGCACCTTCATTGACCACCTCTACAAGCTGCCGCATCGCCTGCGTGACAGCATGATGGTGAACCGCATCCGCAAGGCGCTGGAGCTCTTCGAGGTGAAGCAAAACACCGGTGACGTCACCAACATGCTCTCCAGCAACTCCGACATCGACAGCATGCGCATCGGCGGCAGTTACTCGCAGCTCAAAGCCTTCCTGTGGGCCATTCCGATCCTTGGGTTCATCGGTACCGTCATTGGTCTCTCACACGCCATCAGCGGTATGAACTTTGCCGGCATGAGTGACCTGAAACAAATCACTGCCACACTCGGCACCGTCACAGGCGGCCTCGGCACCGCTTTCGACGCGACGTTGCTCGGCCTCGTGCTCGCGCTCGCGCTGAACTTCCCGATGAATGCGATGATGAAGGCTGAGGATGACTGCCTGAACGGCATCGACTCCTTCTGCAACGAGGTTTTACTCCCTCGTTTGAACGACGGCGGCAGCATCGCCGGTGGTGACACGGCTGGCATCATGGACACCCTCGTCAAAGCGGTGGCCAGTGCGCAGAGTGAATTTCTCGGTGATCTCAATGCCCTCTCTGCCAAGATCCTGGAGCAGGCCAACAATCTCGAACGCCGAGCGACGGAGCACCAAGCGCGTGTGGACCGCGAGTTCTCCACCGCCTTGAACCTCATGCGGCAGGAAATGACCACCGCCGTCACCGACAGCGTGAAGTCCACCGGCGACTACATGCGCGCCATGTCCAGCGGCATCCAGAGTCTGAACAACGTCCTCGCGCAACTCGGTGAGAAGCAGATCATCATCCATCAAGTGAAGAAAAAAGGCTGGTTCAGCAAAGCCGAGTAACCCCGCAGCTTAACGACCACACCTTATGGCCAAGCGCAGACATGCCGCCAAAGATGAGATCTTACTGATCCCATTCCTGGACATTCTATGCTCACTCATCGGCGTGCTGGTGCTCATCATCGTGGTCCTCTGCGTCTCTCAAACACAGCAGACAGAAGGACGCACGGTGGAGGAGGTGGAGCAGGCCCAGGAGGCCAAGCGGCTGCGCAAGGAAATCGTTGAGACCAAAAAGCAGGAAATCGTGGTCAATGAAAAGATTGCCACTCTGGAGGAGCTGAAAAAGCAGATCGAGGAAAAGCAGCAGCGCTTTATCAAGCTGCGCAAGCTGCTCGACACCTCAAAGGACATGCAGGACACCAATTTAAAGCTCAGCCAGCAGATGCAGAAGGAACTCGATGACCTGCTGCTTGAGCTCGATGGTTTGAAGAAGCAGCAGACCGAAAGCAATGCTGCCATCGCCAAACTCTTGGCCGAGATCAAAGCCCGCGACGTGCCAGCCGACAAAAAAGTGCCACCTGTCGTCGTGCAGCCATCCGGTGGCGGTATGGCTGCAGATACGAAGGTGTTCTTTGTCGAGGCCACTGCTGGCGCGCTGAAGATTCTAAGCCCTTGGGGTAAGGAAGATTACCGACTCAGCGCTACAGCGGAAGTCGTGCTGGCGGATGTGGCGTATAATCATTTCCTCGCGGAGGTGGCCAAGGTGCCCAAATCTCTCGTGCTTTTCCTCATTCGTGACGATGGGCAGAGCGCCTTCAACAACGGTGCCGGGCGTGCCGACAACGATTACAAGGTACGCATCGGCAAGTTGCCCATTCCTGGCCGTGGTGTGCTTGACCTGGCCATGTTTGAAAAATTTCGCGGTAAAATCTCACCACCCGCCACACCACCCGCACCGGCTGCTGAGCCGAAAAAAGCCAAATAAACTGACATGGCCAAGCGCAAACATGATGAGCAGGAGTTGCCTTTCGTCGCACTGATGGACACGATGACCAATGTCGTCGGCGTATTGATCATCGTGCTCGTCATGGTCGGTCTCAGCATCTCCGACGTGGTTAAAACAGTGCTCTCGGAACTCCCACCAGTCACACCGGATGAACTGGCTCAAATTCGGGAGGAGGTGAAAACGTTGCCCAAATTGCTCACGCCTGAGCAAATCGAAGAACAAAAGCAAAAGGCCGAAACCGACCTCAAAAAGGCCATCGAAGACCTCAAGACCGTCGATACCGCCGATCTCGCTTCGAAAATGAAGTCGATGGATCTCGACACCTATCGCAAGCAACTCGCTGACCGTAAAAAAGAGCGCGAGGCCAAAAAAGCTGAGACCGACAAGCTCCTTGCCGAAGTCGAGCGTCTCAAAGCACTGCTCGATCAAACTCCCGTTTACCAGCCGCCTGCGCCCAAAATCGTCCGCCTGCCAAATCCGCGCGCCTATCCCGAAAAACCAGACGAAACGCGTATCCTCGTGGCCAAGCAAGGCGTGCTCAGCTTTCACCAAACCAAATTCATGCAGCCCATCTTGGACGGTATGGACAAGGTCAAATCACAGCTCGAGTACGTGAAGGTTGATATTGCTCCCTTTGCCAAAATGCTCGCGGGCATCCTCGGCACGCCCGCAGCAGCACAACAAGCCTGGGCAGAGATCGCACCACTCGTGGACCGCGTGCAGATGGACACGGCTGCGCAAGGATACAAAGCGTTGGCGGACGCGGGCATACCACCCACCAAGCAGATCCTCTCTGCTCTGGCCGACATAGCCGTGCGCACGCGCTCCACCTTGCCCATTGTCGCTGCGGCCGTTGCAAGTGCCACCAAGGGCGACCTCGCGCCCTGGGTTAAATTGGATCCATCCGCAGATCCGCTGAAGCCCATCATCAAAGCCACCTCTGCAGGTGGAAAAGTCACCTTCAGTTGGGGCGCTGTGGCCGTCGTTGTGAAAGCCACACCAAAGGATGTTCTCGACTACTTCGTCAAAGACCTCGGCAAGATGAAGGGCATTGAGGACGCCAGCAAAGCCCGCACCATCTACGACTACAGCCGCATCATTACCCTGCTCCAGCGCGCAGCTTCGAATCCGACCTTCACCGGCAGTTACGCCATGGAACCCAAGGCCGTCCCCGCCGCAGCCTACGTGCAACTCGCCCTCACGCCCAAAGGCGGTGGTGGCGAGACCATTGAAGCTCTCAAACAGCCCAACTCCGTCTTCACACGCCTCATGCGCGACATCAAAGCTGATCCCAATGGTGTCGCCGTTTTTCAGGTCATGCCGGATGCCTTTGAGGCCTATCTCGAAGCCCGCAAAGTCGCCGATGACGTTGGCGTCGCGGCAACATGGGAATTCCTGACCAAACTCGATCTCGCCATCAACGTTACCGGCTATGAGGTTCAACGCACCGTTGCCGTCGTCGCGCGCAAGCCTGCTCCCGCCGGCACAGCGCCCGTTGGCATCGCCCCGCCCAAGAAGACGTTGGATTGATTCACTTCCAGCCGCCGCCGAGTGCCTTCAGCATCGCCACGCTGGCGATGAGGCGTTGGCCTTCGATCTGCGCTGCTAGCAGCTTGGCATTTAGAATGGTGCGGTTGGCGTCCACGACTTCAAAGTAGCTCGCCAGGCCTTTTTGATAGCGTAGATCCGCCAGATGATACGTCTCTCCTGCAGCGGCAATGGCGGCATCCAGCGCGGACTTTTGCTTGGTGTAGGCGCGCGCGTCCAGCATGCTGTCCTCCACCTCCTTGAGCGCGGTGAGGATGCTCTGACGATAAGCGGCCAGCGTTTCCTCGTAGCGTGATTTACTGGCGGCCAGATTGCCCTTGAGTCTGCCGCCTTGGAATATCGGCAGCGTCATGCTGGGCCCGATGGTGAGGATCTTGCTGCGTGCATCGAAGAAATGCGCCGCGCCGATGCTCTCGATGCCGCCGCTACCGCCAATCGTGAAAGCCGGATAAAACGACGCCTGCGCCACACCGACCTGCGCATTGGCCTCACGCATTTTTTGCTCTGCCGCACGGATGTCTGGGCGCCGCAGCAGCAACGTGGACGGAAGCACGCTGGGCACACTGGGTGGTGAGGACAGGCTGGTGCTGTGGGCGATGCGGAAGGTCGATGGGAGTTGCCCGCAGATCACCGCCAGAGCATTTTCTGCGTTGCCGCGCTGACGCTCGATGGCTGCGAGATCACTGCGTGCCAGCTCCAGCTCCGTGCGTGAGCGTGCCACGTCCATCTCATTGGCCAATCCACCTTTGAAGCGCGACTCCTGCAATTTCAGCCCCTCGCCACGCACATCGAGCGTCTCTTTCACCACCTGCATCTGCCGGTCGAGTGAATGCGCGAGGAAATACAGGCGCGCCACCTCGGCGGCCAGGCTGAGCCGCTGCGCAGCCAGCAGTTCCGCCGCCGCAGCCTCGCTAGCCCGAGCACCCTCCACACCACGACGCACGCGCCCCCACAAATCGATCTCCCAGCCTAATTCAAACACGTTTTGAAACCGTCGCCGCTCCAGCGAAGGCAGCGGAATTCCTGCGGGCAAATTGGCACCGAACGAGGTTTGAGAGAGATGCTCGTAGTTCATCCCATTCTTCATGCTGAGCTGTGGGAACCAGTCCGCCTGCTGCACACCGACCAGCGCGCGCGCCGTCTCCACCCGCGCCAGAGCACCGCGTAGCTCCTGATTGCTCTCCAAAGCCTGCTCGACGAGCCGATTCAGGTCAGCAGACCCAAACAGCCGCCACCACTCTCCTGGCATGGGCAAATCCCGCACACTCGCACTGCCGCCGTTTTTCCATTTGGATGGCATCATCACATCTGGCAGTTTGAAATCCGGCCCCACCGTGCAAGCGGAGAGCGCGAGGCAGAAAGTGCTCAGTGCCAAGTGTGAAGTGCTCAGTTTTTTCATTCGGAAGATGGGTAGCGAGGAAATCCGTCCGCGCAAAATGGCAAAGCGCCAAAACGGACCACGGTACAGAAGCATCGTTTGAGCCTATCCGCACAGGCACACACGCTCGAAACTTGATTCCCCACGCTTTGCAGCCAGCATGCCACATGCCTTACATCCAGCACATCCGTCTGCGCAACTTCCGCTCCTTCATGGAGGCGGAGTGTCGGCTGAGTCCGTTCACGCTGGTGGTCGGGGCCAACAACTCTGGCAAGACCAATTTCCTGCATGCCTTCGCCGACTATGCATCCGCTTTGCTGATCGGGACTCAACCACCACCGCATCGCAATACGCCCGAGGCGAAAGCCCTTGTGGAGTTGAAGTTTGTTGAAAACACCCCGCTAAACATCACACGGCCCTTCCCCATCTACCGGTTTGATCCTGACACCATCGGCAGACCAGAGGCGGCAG
>JANOBP010000464.1:0-8411 GCA_031411715.1 Verrucomicrobiaceae bacterium
TTCGACAAAAAAGGCCACGAAATCGCCTGCATCATCGTCGAGCCCTATCCAGCCAATGCGGGCCTCATATTGCCAAAACCCGGCTTCCTGCAAAAACTCCGCGATATCACCACCAAGCACGGCGCACTGCTCATTTTCGACGAAGTCATGACCGGTGTCCGCCTCGCCAAAGGCGGCGTGCAGGAGTTGGAGAAGATCACGCCTGACCTCACCTGCCTCGGCAAGGTCATCGGCGGCGGATTGCCCGTCGGAGCCTTTGGTGGCCGTGCCGACGTCATGGATTACCTCGCGCCGCTCGGCCCCGTTTATCAAGCAGGCACGCTCAGCGGCAATCCTGTCGCCCTTGCCGCCGGTTTGGCCCAACTGCGTGAGTTGGAGAAGAAAAACGGCTACGCTTTGCTCGAAAACCTCGGCCAGATCATGGAAACCGCCGTTCTCGATGTGCTCAAGAAAAAAGGCCTCAACTACCGCTGGTATCGCAAAGGCAGCATGTTCTGCCTCTTCTTCACCGAGAAGGAAGTGCACAACCTAAAAGACGCCAAAACGTCTGACCTCGTCGCCTTCCGCAAATTCTTCCATCACTGCCTCGACCACGGCGTGTATTTCGCTCCCAGCCAATTCGAGACCGGCTTCATCAGCATGGCCCACAGCCGCGACGACCTCGAACAAACCGCCGAAGTCGCCGCAGCAGCACTGGCGGCGATTTGAGGTGCGCCCCAAGCCATGAAATCCACAGCCCAAGTCATTGGCCTATTTGGGGTCATCCAATGCGTTGTGATCGTGTCTGGCTGGCTAGTCACACGGTCATTTCGCAAGATCTACTTGGCGACTACCGACGGCCTAGGCCTTCCCGAAGATCTCCCGGCAATGAGCAATTTCTTCGCAAACTATGGCCCGTTTTTTCTTCTCATTCCGCTACTTTGGTGGATCGCTATGGCGGGACTCGTAGAACATGACGATCCACGCCATTCCGATACGGCACAAGTTTCCCGAATCAGCATCGCGTCCACCGTGATCGTCTTCGCCGCCTGTGCCGCCCTGTCCTTTGATATGATGAAAGCTTCTGTTTGCCGACCTATACGCTTAAAATCTACTTCCGTGAAAGCGTCGGAGTGATAATCTCCACCCATGCCGCAGTTCACCATCGATCTCCCGGAAACGATTTTGCCTGTGCTACTTCGCAAAGCAGCTGGTTGGGGCCAGACACCCGAGGCCTTTCTCTCTAAATACGTCGTGCTCTGCCTCGAAAATGACGGGCAACCTACCACCTATTCACGCGATGAACTCGAGGACATCCTAGAGGAGCGAGACAAGGGGCCCTTCGAGCCTTTGCCTCCCAATTGGACAGAGCAAGTGATGGCGAAAGCCAAGGCGCATATCCAGCAAGTGCGTGCGGACAGTTGAACACCAAACTTCAAATACATTCTACCACCATGTCCTCCCCCCGCTTCGCCGTCGCTCAGCTTGATGAAATCCCGCCGACGCCCTGTCCATGTGGTCAGGCGCGGCGTGCGTTCAAGGAGGACTGGAATACGCTGGCCACCGTTCACCTCACGGATATCCACGCCGACTCCAAAGCGCACTACCACAAGAAGATGACCGAGATTTACATCGTCCTCGAAGGCGAAGGTCATCTCGAAGCCGATGGCGAGATCATTCCACTCAAACCCATGACAACCGTCATGATCCGCCCCGGCTGTGTGCACCGCGCCGTCGGCAAGCTGAAGATCATCAACGTGCCCATGCCTCCGTTTGATCCAGCGGATGAGTTTGAGGTATGAAAAGCCGGAGCGCGAGTATGGCTTTAGCCTACTCGCCTGTTTTGGAAATTCACTCGCGTGCGGCCTCACAAGTGGCGAGTAAGCTTCGCCATACTCGCGCTCCATGAATTCGTATCATTTTAGACAAAAACTCCGGCCACATCCGTCCCCTATGTGATGCCGCATCCTTCACAGCTCGAACGCCTCTACGACAGCCACGCGGCGGCGTTGTTTCATTACATCAATGGCATCGTGAAGTCGGAGGCGGATGCAAAGGACCTGTTGCAGGAGTTCTTCATCAAAATTGCCTCGCAAAAGCTGCCAGAGGTCGATAACCAACGCGCTTACCTCCTGCGAATTGCTCATCATATGGTCATTGATTGGCTGCGCCGTTGCAAAACTCGCCGCAACGCTGAGGCGGTGCATCCGCAGGACATTTTCGCCGTGCAGGATGATCCTGATGCGGGTCAATTCTCCCGCCGTGTCGAGTCTGCGCTGCATGAGCTGCCGCCCGAGCAGCGCAGCATCGCGGAGATGAAGCTTTGGCACGAGCTGACCTTTGAGCAGATCGCTGAAGTGCAGCGCATCCCGCTGAACACAGCCGCCAGCCGTTACCGCTATGCCATTGCGAAACTCCGCAGCCTGCTAAGGCCGCTCTACGATGAAATAACGCCATGAAAACGCCCCACGACGACCTTGAGCATGATTTGCAGCAACTTCAGATGCGTGAGCTTCCCGCGCACTGGAAGGCTGAAATCCTCACGCAGGCAAAAAAACGCCGTTTCAACCCACCACGGCCACTCGCGTTCGTTTTGGCCTCTGCATGGCTAGTGATCATCACGCTGCATCTGTTCACACCTGCCGCCGAGAAATCGCCACAGGCTCAGAACGCACCTGTCTTCGCTGCAAACAGCCTTTTCGCCCTCAATCAACATCTTGACCTCCTCCAACCATGAAGCGCTTCTTCAATCTCCGCACCCTTTTGTGGACACTCGCCAGCCTCATCACGCTCTACATCTTGCTCGTCACCCTTGAGAACTGGACTGGCGCACGCGCCTTGGCCGCTGCGAAGGAAATGCTCCACCGTGAGGGTGAGACTCTCGATTTCCAAAAGCTCATCCATCCGCCAATCCCAGAAGCAACGAACTTTTGTGCCATCGAGCCACTCGTAGGCATCACACAGCTCCAACACGCCGACGGTGAGCCGGAGAGTGCCAAGGAAAAGGCTCTCAAATCGATCCGTTTGAATCCATCGGGCAAATCAGCTCCCAAAACACCCGCCACAGGCTCGGGCTTTGATCTAGCGCGGCCGATTGATCTCAATGCGTGGACAAAATTTCTCCATGAGACACACTATCTTTCCACTGCGGCCAACGCCACGCCTGCAGAGATACTGGCAGCGTTGGATCAAGAGAAACCACTGCTGCGACAGCTTAGCGACGCCGCAGCCACTCGCCGCGACGCCGCCTTCACACCGCCCATCGGTCCGGGGCCAAATGAAGCGCTTTTTGCGATACGGTTGCCGCACTTGAACTTTGCGCAGCTCCTCTCGCGAGCACTGGCACTGCGGGCGGAGTATGCCATCGCCGCTGGTAACAGTGCGGAGGCTGTGCGCAGCATGCAGGCCGTGCTCCGACTAACCGTCGCCATGGCACGTGATCCCCTGCTGATCAGCCAGTTGGTCAGCGTCACCTCTCATGTGATCAATGAGCAGTCGATCTGGTCAATGCTGCGTCAGCAAAGAGCCACGGAGGAACAACTCGCTACGTTGCAGTCGGATCTGCAGCAACTCGACTTTCTCGCCGCAAGCCTCTTGGCCATGCGCGGAGAGCTAGCGGCAGGCTATGATATGCTGCGGCACCTCAAATCTCAGCCGGAAGATTTTGGCATGATGCTCGGTGCCTTTGACAGCGCCCCTTTGAAGCCATGGGTTTCAAAGGTTGCCTTCAGCATCATCCCGTCCGGCTGGATGGATCACTCAGCGGCACGCCTCATCCAGGTCGAGCACGATTTGTTCCTCAAGCCTGCTAAAGCCGGCACACATGCCGCCCACATGGCTGCGAGCGAAGAGCTGGAAACATTCATACAACAGCGCAGTCTCCTGCGTGTGCATGATCTTCTAGCCAGTCTCGCGGTGCCCGCTCTTTCTCAGGTCATGCATCGCGTCTATTATACAGAGGCTGTCCACCGTCAGTCGATCATCGCAATCGCATTGGAGAGGTATCAGCTACAACATCAAAAGTATCCCACCGCATTGGCGGAACTGGTTCCTGCTTTTTTGAAGGCCGTGCCGCTCGATCCCATCGACGGCCAACCCATGCGCTACCGCATACCAACGGAAGGGCGCTACGAGATCTGGTCCATCGCCGCCAACAGCAAAGATGACGGCGTTAAAGCGCCCACGGATACCAAAGACATTGCCAAGCCAAGCTACGCCGGAGACTGGGTGTGGCGCTACAGCCCAGAGGCGTTGAAATAGCAATCAACCAATCGTCACACTGCCATCAAGCTTTTTGCTAAAGGTGTGCAACTGACCGCCATCGGCATCGAAATGCGTGAAGCGCAGCGCGCTGGTGGTGATGCTGAGGTGAGAAAAGCCGTTGGTTTGTTTGGCGAAGGATTTTTGATGCGTGATGTCGAGCACACGTGTTTTGGCACCGCCGCCGCCTGAGAGGACGTGGGAGGTAAATTTCCCTACGAGCTCGAGGTGCTGGAGATCATGATCATGACCACATAAGTAGGCGTGAACTTTGTGTTCTTGCAGCAGCCCGTCCCATTGAGTGATGAGCGCTTTGGTATCTCCATGATCGCCGTTGGAATAAAGAGGATGGTGCGCCACGACGATGGTGAATGGCGCACGCGGCTTTTTAAGCTCTGCTTTGAACCAAGCCAACTGCTCGGCAGACTCAGCCGCTGTCATGGAAGGACGTGCTTTGCGGGTCTTGGTGTCTTTGGCACCACTCACAGCGGGAAGATTGCTATCGAGGCAGAGAAAGGTCACCAGAGGCTTTGGCGTGCCAAGATCGAGTCGATACCACTTGGCTGGCATGTGCCAGCGGGCACCGGTTTTTTTCGTGTAGTCGATCTGTACCTTCTCTCCGCCGACGTTGTCGTGATAGTCGTGATTTCCAAGCACCGCGTATGTAGGGCCTGGAAAGGCGGAAACGGGATACATATCCTCGATTTCACTCTTCCAGCGTGGCGACCCGGTGCTAAATCCATCGGGGCTTTTGTCTTTGCTGTAAAAATTATCGCCAATGAACCAGAGCGCGTCTGGCTTGAGGCTGTTTTTCGTCACAAAGGCCTGCATTGCTGCCGCCACGCGCTTCTGATCCACACCGCCAGTGCCAAAGTCGCCGATCGTGAGAAAATTCAGCCCCTCATGGCTGATCTCCGCTTGGGCAGTATTGCGCAGATTGAGTGCGAGGGCTGCACTGGAGCAAAAGAGCGTCTGGATGGCGCGACGACGGGAAAGCGGAGCGGTGGGCATGATGGGTGGTGAAATGAGAGGTGTTATTTGTCTTTGTTGAAGAGTCGCTTCCAAAAAGACTTTTTCTTCGGTGCTTCAGCAGGCTCGGTGCCTGCAGGCTCAGCACCTGGCGCGTAAATCGGCTGCTGGCGAATGAGGGCGCCATTGTTCTGGATGAGCGACTGCTGGCTCGCACCATTGATCGAGGGCACTAAATCGGATGGTGGTGGTGTGGACTGCGTGAAGTCGATGGCTGCAGGACGCAGGGTGGGCATTTTGACATTGTGATTGATGACCTTGGGCGTCTTGGCTTTGTTATTGGCGTCGTACTCGTAAATGACCTGTTGAAAGACCTCTCCCTGCAGATTGGCCGTGCGCATTTCTTTGGCGCGGCCGTAATCATCAAAGATCAGCATGGAGCGCGCGACGAGGTTGTTCTTGCCATCATAGATATTTCCCTGGGAGGGCTGTCCTTGCTCATTGAGGAGGTAGTGCTTGCGCATCTGAAGCACGCCATTGGCATCGTACGTTTTTTCTTCCAACTCTCGGGTCGCTGGGTAGGAGATGCTCTCGGTGCGCGAGTTATCAGGATGATATTGAGCACGAGCGTGGACGCCGGGCTTGACGGGACTGGCAGCCTTTGCTGGAGCAGGCTTCGCCGGTGTTGCCGCGTTGAGAGCAATGCATGAGATGATCAGCGCAAAAATGACGGTGCAGGTTTTCATGGGCGTGGTGGTTATTCGTGCCAGAATACCGTCCTTCCCAAACCGCCACAACGAAAATCCTGCCATGAACTCTTCCCCCGACTGGACCGCCCTGCTTGAACAAACCATCGCAGACTTCGACTGCGTCACCGGAACGCTACATCGCCTCGACCCTGCGGACGGCTTGCTGAAACTCGTCGCGCACCGCGGTATCCCGGATATGCTGATGCCTGTGATTCAAAGCATCCCCATTGGCAAAGGCATCGCGGGCGCAGCGGCTCAGCGCCTACAACCTGTTGAGCTTTGCAATTTACAAACCGACACCTCGGGCGTCGCCAAGCCTGGGGCCAAGCAGACTCAGGTGCAGGGCTCACTCGCCGTGCCAGTGCTGGATGGCACGCGTTTATGCGGCACGCTCGGCATCGGCAAAATGGTGCCTTATGAATTCAGCGCGGATGAAAAAGAGCGCCTCATGAGTGTCGCATCGGCAATGGCGACACGATTATCGCCTGAGTGACTTCAGTCCATGCTCAGACCAATTCCCTCAACGGCGCACCCTGATCCACGATGAAGTTCGGGCGGCCTTGATGGTCGGTGTAGGTCGCATCAAGCGGCACGCCCATGTGGTGGTAAATGGTGGCAGCGAGGTCGCCGGGGGTGACGGGGCGCTCGGCGATTTCGCCACCGGTTTTGTCGGATGCTCCGATGACTTGACCGTGACGGAAACCGCCACCAGCGAGGGACATGCTCATCACATGCGGCCAGTGGTTGCGGCCGTCGGTGCTGCCTTGGGTGCCTAAGTTCGGTGTGCGGCCAAATTCACCCATCGTGATGACAAGCGTGTCATCCAACATCCCGCGCTCGGCGAGGTCGTTGACGAGCGTGGTGATGACGTGATCGAAAACTGGCAGCAGCGGGCGCAGTCCGTTCCAAATGCCGCCGTAGGGCGGGATGTTGTCGCCGTGGTTGTCCCAGGTACCGGAGGCACTGTGATTGCTGAGGTCGATGGTCACGAAGGATGAGCCGCGTTCGACGAGACGACGCGCGAGAAGCGCTTGTTTGGCCCAATCATGCTCACCAAAGCGGTCACGCACTTTTTGGGGCTCCTGACTCAAATCGAAAGCCTCCTGTGCACGACCACCCGCGACGATGTCGAAGGCTTTTTGGCCGAAGCTGTCCATGGCGCTCATCATCCCGCTGGCATCGAGTTCGGCACGAAGGCCATCCATTTGCTTGCTCAGCGTCTGACGGGCGTGCAGGCGGTCCATGCTGAGGCCGGAGGGCAGTTGGAAGAGCTTGGCGGCATTATTGCCATCAAACGGATCATACTGCGTGCCGAGGTAGCCACCCCAGGCCACATGCGAGCGCGATTTCATATTCAACACCACATAAGGCGGCATGGACGGATGATTCGAGCCATGATGCTTTGCCACGATGCTGCCAAAGGAGGGAAAATACTTCGCCTTCGGGTTGGTGCGCGGCTCGTTGGTCAGATTAGCGGTCTGCATGACCATGTTCGGCTCGTGATTGCTAAAGCGGCAATCGACGGAGCGGATGATCGTGAACTTGTCGAGCATCGCCGCCTGCTTCGGCAGGTATTCGCAGATGTGCACACCGGGCAACTTGGTGGCGATGGTTTTGAACGGGCCGCGATTCTCAACGGGCCGGTCCGGCTTCGGGTCCCAGGTGTCGATCTGCGATGGCCCGCCGGTCATCCATAGAAGGATCACGGACTTGTTGCTCTTGGTCGTCGCTCCTTCAGCCCGCAGTTTCATCAGGCCAGGCAAAGTCAGCGCTCCCAGCCCTGCGAGGCTTGTTTTCAAAACAGAACGCCGACCATGCACCACGACGCCATCACGCACACGCGGGTTCATGAACATGAACGCGTGCGGATCGTTATGACCGGCGCAAGAATGGTCTGAAGAAGACATCAGCAGTCATACGGTGGCTGCATGTCGGCTCTAGCTTATACGTCTCAGGGCTTTGCCACGCCTTTGATGCTAAAGTCGTCGTATTCGACGTCCACGGGGTTCGTGGTCAGGCTGATGAGCGATTTGTTGTCATGATTGATACCAGCCGATTTGAAGCTCCCGATCGCTTTACCATCGATGGTCACGCTGATCTCGTCTCCTTGGGTCTGGACGACAAGCATGTGCCACTCTTGGAGGGCGAGCTTCGCGGGAAACTTCTGCGCTTTGGCCGCGAGCATCTTTTTGTCATCCTCAGTGAGTTGATTGGCCTTTTTGCGGTCGTAGAGGCCGCCCTCTAGGTTAAAGCCACCTGTTTTGGCATCGGCGACATTCACGCCCGTTGGGGAGATGGTTGCCTGACAAATATGACCCGCGTGAGAGCCTTTGTAGTTCTTGTCGTCGAACCACACATTGAAGCTCTTGGCCTTATCACTGACGAAACGGAACTTCACACTCACTTGGAGGTCACGCTCGCCTTCAATCTTGATGTTATCGACCGCGCTGTGGT
>JANOBP010000465.1:0-2080 GCA_031411715.1 Verrucomicrobiaceae bacterium
CTCTTCAAAGCGGTGGATGCATGCTGGATCATGCAGCAGTACGTTGGTATCGAGGACAAATGTCTTGGTGCTTGAGTTCGTAGCAGGAGCCGTTTTCGGGCGACGTCTTGGAGAGGTGGATGAAGGAGGCAAAGCAGTAGAAAGGATCGTTGAGGCTAAAGTGGATGGGAAATCGTCGCGGTCCATGATGGTTGAATGTGGGGTTGGCCAAACGGAGATTTGAAGGGAGGGACGACCCTAGATTGGCGCAATGAAGATGCCAAGCGAGCGGGCCCCGAGTTGTGATTATTCGGATGAATCACGGTAAGTGAAAACAGAATGTCCGAAGCCACACCAAGTGGCAAGAACTTATTCACAGCGACACGGTTTATTCACATTCGGTGTGAGTGTTTCTGTCGAATGCTTCTCCCATTTCCAAAGCAAAAGAAAACGTGAAGCAGGCAATACAGCCTATTCCCTCTCTGCAAAATTATCGATGACGCTTAGTCACCAATAACCCGTGCCAGGCACCCTTCGTCTCAGGCTTTGTTGCCCTTGTTGGATCTACTTGGCAGCACTTTCTTTGAGTGCTTTCACAGAAGGTGCTGCATGGAGCTTTGCCAACTCAGCAGCAACAATCTCCGCCCGCCGCGCGCCTTCCATGCGGTCTTTGGCTTTGGCCAGGATCGCAGCACAATGCACCGCACGCAGCTTCTCAGCGGCTGCAGCGGCACGTGCCGGATCTTTGCTTTTGATTTCGATGTTCTCGGCCCACTCATCACCAAAGGATTTCACGAGTCTCGCCAGTTCGGAATCGTTTTGCTCAAGCTTCGCCAAAACGGCGCGCACTTCTTCCAACGTGGGTGGCGTTGTTTCCCCTGACTCAGCAGGCGGGTTGCGCGTGCCGCCCTTCGATGTTGGCCAAAAAATCAACGCCAGAAACAGGACCACAACGACGCCGACCACTGAACCAACCACTGCCAACTGCTGTTTCTGCGTGAGTTTGACCGCAGCTTTCTTTGCTAGTGGCTTCGGCACTTCGACGGGTTCCGGCACGGAACCTGCCGTGGCCATTCTCATCGCCATGGAGATATGCGCACGGAACTCACCCGCATCCTGATAGCGTTTCTCGGGATCAGGATGCGTAGCCCGGTTGATGATTTCATCCCAGCGTTTCGCAATAGGAGCGTACTCCGTGACAGAGCGCCTCGGATTCTCCGGCAATGCACCCGTGAGCATTTCATAAAGCACGATACCCGCAGCATAGATGTCCACTCGATGATCCACCGCAGTCCTGTTGAAAATCTCAGGCGCAGCATATTCCAGAGTGCCCAGTGGGTTCTCGGCCTCGGCTTGATCTGAGATGGGACGGGCAAGGCCAAAGTCCGCTACCTTCACATGATCGGCATCATTGACCATGATGTTCAGCGGCTTGATGTCGCGGTGGATGATCCGGTTCTCGTGCGCAAAGGTCAGTGCCTCGCACAGCTGAATGGCCAGATTGGTCGCCTTACGCAGCGTCAATCCGCCTTTGTGAATGAGATCATGCAAAGTGCGCCCATCCACCCACTCCATCACGAGATAAAGATGGTTCCCCGCAGTGATACCAAAGTCATAGACCCCCACAATGTTGGTGTGATTGAGCTTGGCCATCGCACGCGCCTCGGTCTTAAACAGCGTGGCAAACGCCTGCTGCTTGCCAAATTCAGGCGGAAGGATTTTGACCGCCACCATTCGGTCCAGGCTTGGCTGATAGGCCTTGAACACTGCCCCCATCCCGCCACAGGCCGCCAGTTTTTTAAACTCAAACTGAGGCAGATAGACACCCATTTCATCGATGGTGGGCACATCGAACACCGGATGATTGGAGGAGGCATTTTCGTCAGACATAAAACTCACGCACAATCATTCATAAATTTGATCTAGGCCACCCCTAACCTAAAAACATCGTCACATTCCCCTCCGTCAGCGCCACTTGTTGCGTCGTGCTCAGTTCCGATTCCTGCATCTTCAGCAGCGATGATTCTGGATAGAATACCGGCGCATAGGTGCCAAAGCAGACCTTATCCAGCGGCCACGTTATGAGCAGATTCTCCACACC
>JANOBP010000466.1:0-2454 GCA_031411715.1 Verrucomicrobiaceae bacterium
TCAGTCTTCGCTTTCGAGCTAGTTTTGTAATTCGCCGTTTCTTCTCTAAGCACTGAGCACTGATCACTGAGCACTTGTTTGAGATACCGCCCCGTGTGCGACGCCTCACACTCCATCACTTCCTCCGGCGTCCCCGCAATCACCATCGCACCACCGCATGCGCCACCTTCCGGGCCGAGATCAATGACCCAGTCGGCGCATTTGATGACTTCGAGGTTGTGCTCAATGACGATGAGGCTGTGGCCTTCGTTGACGAGGCGTTGCAGCAGTTTCACCAGCAGCGCGATGTCATCGAAGTGCAGGCCGGTCGTTGGTTCGTCGAGTAGGAGTAGGCTGCCGGAGCCTTGCTTTGCTTTGGGATTGGTTGGGTTCTCGATGAGATGCCCGATGAGCTTCAAACGCTGCGCCTCACCGCCGGAAAGCGTGTTAAGCGGCTGCCCGAGCTTCAAGTAGCCTAGACCGGCCTCGTTGAGCATCTGGAGCTGCACCACGATCTGCGCGGCTTTCTTTGACGACTCAAACAATGAGCTGCTGAACCACGCCACCGACTCCTCGGCGGTCAAACCGAGCACATCATGAATGCTTTTGCCATGCAGCAGGATTTTCAGCGCATGCGGCTGATAGCGACGGCCTTCGCACTCCGGGCAGGTCACATAGAGATCGCTGAGGAACTGCATCTCGATCTTTTCGTAGCCATTGCCCGCACAGCGCTCGCAGCGGCCTTCGCCGGAATTGAAGCTGAAGAAGCCCGGCATGATTCCCTGCGTCTTCGCATCCTCGGTTTCAGAGAACAGCGTGCGGATGTGATCAAACGCGCCGAGAAACACTGCCGGAGTCGAACGCGGCGTGCGTGCCAGCGGCGATTGATCGACCATCACCACCTCACGCAGATTTTCATGGCCCGTGATCTTGCTCACGCGTCCCGGTTCGTCCTCGCAAACCTCGCCACGCAGCTTTTGCAGGTTCCGGTAAAGCACGTCATGCACCAGCGTCGATTTGCCCGAGCCGCTGACGCCCGTGACGCAGCAGAACACGCCGAGCGGGATGTCCACATCGAGCTTCTTGAGGTTGTTTTGGCGTGCGCCGTGGATGGTTAGAGTTCTAGGCTGCTCTTTGCGGCTGCTTTTGACCTTTGGGAGCTGTGGTGTGAAGTGACTGAGAGGGATGCCGTTTTGTTCTGCGGTCGCTTGGAAGAGAGAACGTGGATAGGGATGAGCAATAAGGTCGATGGGGACGATGATGTGTTCGTCAGCACGAGAGAAGTTCTCCGGGTTCGCATCGGCGGTGAGGATGGAGTCAGTGGCGCGATACCAGAACGGCTTGTTGCTGAACTGGCTGAGCATCATCTCCTCAGGCACTTGGATGAAGCCGCACTGGCTCATGAAGGCGTCCACCTCCTCCTGCGTGGGACGTCCGAGATCCACCTCGATCTGCGAGGTCACGATGATGGCTGGCTTGCCCTTCTCCTTGTGGATGCCCTCGACGCGAATCGTATCGCCGAACAGCAGGTTCTGGGTGCCGAGGCGAAGCAGATACTCGGAGGGAAGTGCCGCACGCAGGCCGAGCTTATTTGACTTGTTGTCGCTGTCCTGATCCACCACATAGCCGAACTGACTGCGGTTGGTAATCTTGTGGACGATCTGGCTACCCTCCTGGTGATAGACCTCGTGCTCACCACCACCGCCGATGTGCCGACCAAGATCAGCGGGCTTGGTGGCGTAGTTGCTCAGGAGAGTCAGTTGGTCATTGAGAAGCTTCTCTCTTTTCGAGCGGCGAGCCCAGCCGAAACTTTCTTGATGAGCGCCTCGGTGGAGTTCTTCGGCGCACGGATGCGGGCTTGGCGCAGCTTTTCCGGATCGGTTTCGAAGCGACGGATCGGACGGGAATTGCTGGAGGATGGCGGCGTAGGCACGGCTGCGGGGTTCATCGTCGGAGATGGTGGCGTGGTCGAGTTGTTTTTCGGAGTTGGAACGGACAGGTCTGCGTTGCGTCGGAACTGGCACGCTTTTTCGGCCAAAGAGATAATCGCCGGTCAGTGAACCCACCTTCGCACTCAACTTCGACAGCGGGCCGCTGAACACCAGCTCACCACCTTTGTCACCACGCCCAGGGCCGATGTCGATGACGTTGTCGGCGCTGCGCATCACGGCTTCTTCATGCTCGACGACGAGCAGCGTGTTGCCTTTGTCGCGCAGGCCTTCCATGACGCCGATGAGGCGGCCGATGTCGCGCGGATGCAGGCCGATGCTCGGTTCATCGAGCACGAAGAGCGTGTTCACCAACGAAGCGCCGAGACAGGTCGTCAAATTGACGCGTTGCAGTTCGCCACCGCTCAAGGTGCGTGTTTGGCGATCTAAATTGAGATAACCGAGGCCCGCACGGTCCATGTAGCTGATGCGGCTGGCGATTTCGTCGCGCAGCATTGCGGCGGCGTGATCGCCGTCCTTGAGCTGC
>JANOBP010000467.1:0-2692 GCA_031411715.1 Verrucomicrobiaceae bacterium
CCTGCATGATGCGGCTGCCTCTGCTGGCATAAGTAGCGAGATTCAGCACGATGAGCATGCCGAGACCCACCGCCTGCCACAGGATGCCCTCCGGGATGACCCAGAAGGCGATCCACCCCTGAACCGCGAGCGCGGCTGGAATGAAGAGCGCTAGCAACAAGCGACGATGCCGCCGATAAAATGCATGGCGCGTGCTGAGCGTGTCGGCCTTTGAGCCGAAGGTATCGAGCGTGCGGTCCAGCACGTAAATGGTCCAGGTGACGAGACCGAGACCGAGGCCCAGCATTGGCGTGAGCTGGATACCATGCGCTTTGGCCAGTGCGGCCTGCCATAGCACCGCGACGATGGGTGCCTCCAAACTCAACACATGCAGCCAGAACCACCAAGGTGGTAGTTTAGAGGCGATGGCTGGCGATTCCGGAGACAAGACGGGAAATTTGGAGGCGATTCGGGATTTGGGCGACTATTTGTTGGCTGAAATCCATGATTCTCGATTAGGTCACTGCGAATGCGCATCCTCCACACAGCAGACTGGCATCTCGGCGCACGGCTCGTTGAGCGCGAGCGCCTGCCGGAGCACGCCATGTTTCTCGACTGGCTCATCGAAACACTGCGCAGCGAGAAGATCGACGCTCTGCTGCTCAGTGGCGATGTCTTTGATGCAGCAAACCCGCCGCAGGAGGCCGTCGCGCTCTACTTCGATTTCTTGAAGCGACTCGCGGATCTCAAAACGGTGAAGGCCGTCATCACTGGTGGCAATCACGACTCCGCCTCCCACCTCAACGCCCCGCGTGAACTGCTGCGTCGCTTCGAGGTGCATGTCTTCGGCCACGCCGGTGACAACATCGTCGATCTCGGCGGCGCCGTCATCGCCGCAGTGCCCTTCTTGCGCGAGCGCGACCTCCGCGAGGGCGCCGCTGGCGAAACGATGGCCGCCGTGCATGAGCAAGTCCGCACCGCCATCCGCGCCCACTACGCCGCGCAGCTCGCCGCCTGTCGTGGCATCGCGCAGGGCCGCCCAATCATCGCCATGGGCCACCTCACCGTCCTCGGTGCCACCACCAGCGACAGCGAGCGCGACATCCACATCGGCAACCTCGGTGCCGTCGGCGCGGACATTTTTGACGGCTTCGACTACACCGCACTCGGTCATCTTCATCGCCCGCAAAAGGTCGCAGGCCAGGAAACCGTGCACTACAGCGGTTCCCCCATCGCCCTGAGCTTCTCTGAGGCCACGGATGCGAAGTCCGTCGTCATTATCGACACTCAAAACCATTCTCCTGTCCCCATTCTCCTGTCGAAAACCGAACCAGATCGACAGAAGAATGGGGACAGGAGAATAGGTGTCGAAATAATTCCCATCCCAGTGGTCCGCGCTCTCACTCGCGTGAAGGCCAACCGCGCCACGCTGGCCGCCGATCTCGCCAATGTGCCTGCCGGAGCCTGGGCCGAAGTCACCGTGAAGCTCGACGCCCCCGAGCCCGACCTCGACCGCCAAGTCCGTGAAGCCGCCGCTGGACGATTCGAAACACTCAAAGTCCTCGCTGACCTCCCCACCACCGCCCTCACCTCCTGGCAACCCACCGGCCCTACCCTCAGCGAACTCCAGCCCCGCGAAGTCTTCCGCGAACTGCTCAAGGAAAAGCAGATCGAAGGCGAGGAACTCAACGCGGTGTTCGATGAACTGCTAGCATTGAGGGAGCACAAAATCACCGCGTAGGCACAAGCATCTTAATGAAGTCATGACTTTACCAGATTCGGAAAATACCAATCCAGCTTCAGCCGTCAGGCGCTCTCACATGAGAATGTTGCCTGCTGCAATTCTGACTTTGATTGGTGGGTTCCTTTTTCTTGTTTTCTATTCGCCGACGCCCCCAAGCAAGAATGAGTTTGCGGATGATTTGACCGGACTTTTTGTCGCGGTGACCAAGGGATTCACTGGCAAGACCTATTATTTGGGATCGGATGATGAATGGGCATACTTCCGGTCTGGCAACCTAATGCCAGTTTATCGCAAGGTCGGTGCTTCACGAATGCGGGTTCCCGCAGTGTTTCCGTTCGCTAAGGACAAAGCATATCGAATCGGCCCTCGAAACTTTGTTGGGTATGAAAACCCGTAGGCACTCGCAAACTTTCACCTCATGCGCCTCCTCGTCGTCCGACTTCAGAATCTTAACTCGCTAAGCGGGACGCATGAGGTGCGGTTTGATGTGGTGCCGTTGAGTGCGGCAGGGGTGTTTTTGATCACGGGGCCGACGGGGGCTGGGAAATCGACGTTGCTGAATGCGATGACGCTGGCGTGATGCCTACGAGCTGGAGGCTCGGGAGAAATTAGCCGGTGGTGGAGAAGGCGAAGCCTTCGGGAACCACCGGACTACGAGACCGCCCACCCCGATACCGGCCATCGCGCCCCAGAGGGAGCGCGAGAAGCAGTCGATGGCCAGGCGGCATCCGTTCCCTTCTCGCGCCCCTGCCGGGGCGCAGCCAATAGGTGGCGTGGGGTTGGCGCTGGCGTCCGGTGGTTGCACCACCCGCTAAATTCTCCCGAGCCTCCAGCACGTAGGCATCACGCCCGCGTCATCGGTGTTGACCGTGCATGGAGCGCCGTCGACGACCCTCGCGGGGCACTGGCCCTGGCAGTTCGGCTGGCGCACCTCCGTCCAGTACTCGCCGTAGGTCTTGTCGCTCGTGC
>JANOBP010000468.1:0-14308 GCA_031411715.1 Verrucomicrobiaceae bacterium
CAATGATGGCCAGTGGCATCTGCTCACGATGGTGAACTACAACAACGCCGGCACCTGGCGCACACGGGTTTATTATGACAACGGCACGAGCTTCACACAGTTCGACACCGGCCCCGGCGGCACCACGCCCGGCCTGCTGCGCATCGGCGACACCACGCTCGGCGGCAACGCCTGGAACGGCCAACTCGACGACCTGCGCATCTACCGCCGCGCTTTGAGCCAAAGTGAGATCGCCACGCTGCATGCCGCACCGGATGTGGAAAGTTTAACTGACTGGCTCGGTGCCAATCTTACACCCGCACAGCAATCCAATCCCGCGCTGAACGGCCCGGAGGACGACGCGAATGGTAACGGCATCGCCAACGCTGTCGAATTCGCCCTCGGCAGCAGTTCTATAGCGCCGCTGAGTTTGCAACTCATCGGTCCGCCCGGCAATCAAACCGCGCAACTCACCCTGACGCGCAACAGCCTGGCCCGAGGCTTCACGCTCATTGTTGAATGCACCCATGACTTCGTTTCATGGACGCCGCTGGCCACCAGCATCAACGGCACGACTCCCAACGGCACAGCAACGATTAATGAGAGCCCGGGCATCTTGCGCACGCTCACTGTCGCCTCACCCACGGCGAATCTGCCTACATTTTACCGCGTGCGTGCGTCATGGTGAGCAGCGGCCATCGCCCATCAACTCCATCCTTCCTCATGCCATCTCGCACACTCGCCCTTCTCATCATCGCCGCCACGGCTCGCGCTGCTGAATCTACCAACTGACCGCAGTTTCGAGGCGCTGATTCGCGTGGTGTTGTCGCCAGTGCGGACCGATCACTCGCTGCCCGGTTGTGGAAGATTTTTCTTCTCCGTGGGCTTTGGGGCAGCGATGGGGGCTTTGCCGTCGGTGGGGAGCCAGGCTTCAGGCGCACCGGCTTTGATCATGACTTCACGCAGGGTGATGGACTTGCCGTCTCGACGTTTGCTCTCCTCGGCGGCTTCCATGAATGCATAAATTTCGAGTGTTTCTTTTGCAGTGACGGGCGCTTGTTTGGTCTCGAAGAATTTCACAATCTCACGCAGCATCGGGGTGTAGTCGCCTTCGGTTTTTTGCTCGGTGATAGCCTTCTCGCCAAAGCGGGTGATCTTGTAGCCTTTGGCACCTTCGTGAATGGCATGCAGCGTGCCGATGCGGCCGCCAGCCCATATACCAGTGACAACCGAAGCCGCTGGCGTGCTGCTGCGAGTGACGGAGACGCAGCCAGTGCCCATAACGGTAAAAAGGCCCTCTGCCGGATGGATGCCGTAAAAAAACAGGTCCGGGTGGTGCTGCATGATGTGCGCGGGTCCGTATGAGATGGCTCCGAGCGCGGGTTCTTTTTCGGCAGTGGCCACTTCGATGATGCCAGGAAACCAGCGGAGTGCGGAGGCACTGAAAACAGGCACTTGGGCAGTTGCGGCGAGCTTATAGATCTCCACGGCATCCTTGAGCGAGGCGGCGACCGGCTTGTCCATGAACACCGGTTTGCCTGCAGCGATGATTTGTTTCATTTGCTCCAGCCGCGGACGCCCATCGAGCGTGAGCAGCATGATGGCATCGACTTCTTTGCACAGGTCAGCGATGCTACCGGCGATGAGTACGCCGAATTTATCCCGCAGTGTCGCAGTGAAGCCATCAATGCGTGATTTGCTCTCTTCAAGGTCTGGGCTGCCGGTCGGGAAAGCCGCGACGACTCGTCCGCCAGGCACATGATTTGGGTTAGCTGTATCATTGAGCCGCAGCGTGAACTGCTCCGCATGAGAAGTATCCAGACCAATGATGCCGATGCGCAGATTTTCAGCCATGCCGTGTGTGATGCTGAGCGCCAGCATCCATCCTGCGAGCAGGAGCGCACGAAGGGGCATGGATGAGGACGGGTGCATGGGGGCAATAAGGACGATCACCGTCCGATGTGCAAGGCCTGGGCGCTATGTCTGATGCTCTCCGTTTGACCATCCGCAGCATCCGCCTAACCTCGCGAACATGGAAACCGTTAGAATTGGCATCGTTGGTCTCGGAAACATGGGTAAAGCACACCTCGCGAACATTCGCGGCGGGAAGGTGCCAGGTCTGCGCGTCACCGCGCTGTGTGAGAGCGTGGGTACACTACCTCATTTAGCCGAGGGTGAAAAAGGCTTCACGGATGTGAACTCCATGATTCGCAGTGGTCACATTGATGCCATCCTCATCAGTACACCGCACTTCAGCCATACCACCATCGGTATCGAGGCACTCAAAGCGGGACTCCATGTCCTCGTCGAGAAGCCGATCTCCGTGCATAAAGCCGACTGTGAGCGCCTGATCGCCGCGCACACCAATCCGAAACAAGTTTTTGCCGCCATGTTCAACATGCGCACCAACGCCTGCTTCAAGAAGGTCAAAGACCTGATCGACAGCGGTGAACTCGGAGCCGTAAGACGCGTCCATTGGGAGGTGACGAATTGGTTCCGCACCAACTACTATTACGCCACGGGTGGCTGGCGCGGCACTTGGAAAGGTGAAGGAGGCGGCGTGCTGATGAATCAGTGCCCACACAATCTAGATCTCTTCCAATGGCTGTTCGGCATGCCGCAAAAAGTGCGCGGATTCTGCCAGTTTGGCCGCTATCATGAGATCGAGGTCGAGGACGATGTCACAGCCGTGCTACAGTATGACACCGGAACCAGCGCCACCTTCGTTACCAGCACCGGTGAGGCCCCGGGCATCAACAAGCTCGAGATTTCCGCCGAGCAGGGCCGCCTGACCGTCACTGACGGCACCACGATCCACTTCCAGCGCAATCGCAAGCCGATGAGCAAATTCTGCATGGAGGCAGAAGCTGCCTTCGCCATGCCGGAAAGCTGGCACATGAATATTCCCGTCGAGCAAACGGGCGGACAGCATGTTGAAATCATGCAGAACTTCACCAATGCCATCTTGAAAGGTGAAAAGCTCCTTAGCCCAGCCGCCGAAGGCCTCCACAGCGTCGAGCTAGCCAACGCGATCCTTCTTTCCACCTGGCAGGACGCCACGATCACGCTGCCGATGTCCTCCGCGGACTATGAGCGCATCCTGATCGAGAAAGGCGAGCAAAGCACCTTCCAGAAGACCAAAGTCGTCGCCAAAGCGACCGCTGACGACTTCGCGAAAAGCTTCCGTTAATCTAGAAGTCTTTCACTTCACGATAGTGGCGCACTCGATAGCCACGCTTGCGCAGCAACTCTAGTAGGCCCATGTCGCCACCTAAGTGACCGGTGCCGACGAGGACCATGACTTTTTCACCTTTTTGCAGCATGGCATCCAGGCGGTCGATCCACATCAAATTTCGGGCCGTCAGGAACATGTTCATGAGGTCAGGATAGTTGGCGGCTTCACGGAAGAGCATCTCTTGGAGTTGGTCGAGCTCGGCGTAGCGCCAAGCGTGGATCATTTTTTCGTACTCAACGGCCACGGTGCTGACTTCGGCCAGTGTTTGATCGAGCAGCTCACTCTGTTGCTTGTCGCTAAGAGAGGCAAAAAGCTGGATTTGGAATTCGGCAGTCTCCAAGCCTTCTCCGGGCTTGCCGTCGACTTTGGCGCGGTTTTCAAAATGCGTATCCACGCCCAAGTCAGGGCGTGCGCCGAGTGCCGCATATTCTTTGGCCGTGAGCAAGAGTGAGACGAACCACGGACGATAGCGGTTGAGCGAGGACGGGTCCAGCTGACGGCTCCTGCCCCATTCCTTAACCTTCTCCCATGATTCCGGGCTGATGTTTTTCTCAAGGGCTGCATCCGCCGAGTACATGCCGATCTGGGCCATGCGCTTCGAAAGCTCTGGGCCACTGGCTTCACCGGGTGGAAGTTCCAACACAATTTTGTTGGAATACATGTAGGCAGCCTCGTAGGCAGGAGCGAGCGGGTAATCCTTCTCACGCAGGATGTGAATGGTTCCGCAGAGATAAAGTCGTCCACCCTGCTTGCTGTCCGCTACCCAAACACTGCCATCGCCCGCGCCATCCGGGATGAAGGCTGCGGACTCTTGCTTTTCAGATGCCGTTTTCTCAGGGGGCGACTCTTTTCGGCATGCGGGTAGATGCAGGCAGAGTGTGAGAGCGATTATGAAGCGAACGAAGAGCACGTGTCGATCCAAACACCCGACGGTTGGCAGATGCAACAGGGTTCTGGGCCTTACGCCAAGACCGACTTCACCACGTGGCCGTGGACATCCGTGAGCCTGAACTGGCGACCTTGGAAGCGGAAGGTGAAGCGCTCGTGGTCGATGCCGAGCAGGTGCATCAGCGTGGCCTGAAAGTCATGGATATGCACGGGGTCCTTCACCGCATTGAAGCCAAACTCGTCGCTCTCACCGTGCGTGTAGCCTGCTTTCACACCGCCACCGGCCATCCAAGTGGTGAAGGCATAGGGATGGTGATCGCGGCCCCATTGTTTTGTTTCGGTGATCTTGCCCTGCAAAAACGGCGTGCGCCCGAATTCTCCACCCCAGATGACGAGCGTGTCCTCTAGCAGGCCGCGCTGTTTCAGGTCCTTTACCAGCGCGGCGCTTGGCGCGTCTGTGTCAGTGCATTGAATTCTGAGCTGCGTGTTGAGATTGCGGTGCTGGTCCCATCCCGCATGCATGAGCTGCACAAAACGAACGCCCCGCTCTGCCAAACGGCGCGCCATGAGGCAGTTGTAAGCGTAACTGCCCTGCCGCATCACATCTGGGCCGTACATATCGAGGATGTGCTTTGGCTCATCGGAGAAATCCGTCAGTTCAGGGACACTGGTTTGCATCTTGTAGGCCATTTCATACTGAGCGATGCGCGTGGAGATCTCTGGATCGCCATAATCACGCAATTTCAGATGATTGAGCTCCGCCAGGCCATCCAACATGGTGCGGCGCACCTCACGGCTCATGCCATCAGGATTACTCAGGTACAAAACGGGGTCGCCACTGCCGCGGAACTTCACCCCTTGATACTTCGTGGGCAGGAAGCCACTGCCCCAGTAGAAGTCATAGAAGATTTGGCCGCAGCTCGCTTCCTTGTCACGTGAGGTCATTACCACAAAGGCCGGCATGTCCTCCGACTCACTTCCCAGCCCATAGCTGAGCCAAGAACCGATAGCTGGACGACCCGCCTGCTCGCTGCCGGTCATGAGGAAGGTGATGGCCGGAGCGTGATTCACCTGCGTCGTGTGCATGGACTTGATGAAGCAAAGCTCATCCGCCATCTCAGCTGTACGTGGCAAAAAATCACTCACCGTGGCTCCACTGCGGCCATGACGAGCGAAATTCGTGATTTCACCCAGCACAGGGCGCTCCGTCTGACCGCCCGTCATTGTGCTAAAGCGCTTCCCGCCCGCCACGCTGTCCGGTATTTGGGTGCCGTGCATTTTGCGCAGCATCGGCTTGTAATCGAAGAGATCGCAGTGAGACGGTGCACCATTCTGCAGCAGGTAAATGACCCGTTTGGCCTTGGAGGCGAAGTGCGGCAGTGGGGGAGCCAGAACATCCGGTTGTTGTGCCGTGTGGCCTTCCCGCGTCAGCAGCGCACCCAAAGCGGCAGTGCCAAGTCCCAAAGCAGTGCGGTCAAACAAAGCTCGGCGAGTTAGCAGCAAGTGATTTTCATCCAGTGGACTCATGCGTTCCCAATAACGGCATAGAAACCTGGTTCTCGAACAAAATAGTTCGGCGCACGCTAACGACAGCCGCCAAACCCAAGTTCAGGAAGTCCAATTTTGAAATGAAGGCTTCGGTGTTGGCACTGGTCGGCCATAACTACTGATGAATGCTAAAATAATGGAAATTAGATTTGACGCCGAAAATATGTCTTTATGAATGTTTTAAAACATAGCATCATATTGACCGGAAAATTAACTATTTACAATATATCTCCAGTTTATTCTTGAACAAAATCATGTTATTCGTATTTTCCATATTTTATAGGTGGCTTCAGACTGGAATCATGAAACACATTTCCCAGCTTTTTAGTTTTTGTATAATTTCAGCCACCGCTCTCACAGCGGGTTCCCCAGCCCATGCCAACACCATTTACTGGGGTACATCAGGTCTTGAGGTGTTTGAGACCAGCACCTCGAATCCACTGAGCATTGATTACCAATTTGAGATTGGCACACTTGACACCAGCGGTGGCTGGACACCTACTGCCGGAAATATGCTGGAATGGTCCTCAAGGTGGCTGGTTTTTGACGCGGCCATTAATGCAGATGGCTGGACTCCGGATAATGACGTTTACTCCCAAGCCGGCTATACGCCCTCGATTCCGTTGCCAACGTCGGGTTTGTCAGACTCCAGCTACTCGAATGGCACCGATCTTTTTGAGCAAAATGCAATGGCCTACTTGTGGGTGTTCAATAGCAAGAACATCGTACCCTCAACCGAATGGGCTCTAGTGGCCGATGACCCAGGCGCTGCACGCACGAACCTCTTTGGTGACTGGGTTTTTCCACTGCCGACTGCTGATCCAAATGTCTCCGTGGACTGGGTGATTAATGACCTTGATACGGCCATCTATGGAACTGCCTCTTTGAGTGTGGCCAATGCACTGACAATTCAGACCCAATTAGTGCCTGAGCCTAGCTCGGTAGTACTTTTTAGCTTTGCTGGCACTGCGTGGATGTTGCGTCGGAGTAGGAAGGTTGAGACTGGTTGACCATCACTTTAACTGACCACGCCCATTGTATGAGCACTCATCCCCATAGGATCTTCACAGCAACTCTGGGAAATATCATGGACTGGCAGGCCAATTGGAAGGTCTTTGATCGGTCCTATGACCCCACTTCGGCAGATCCCAATGATGGAGCTCCCTTCGGATGGAACCCCGGCCTGTTTTTTGTTGGAGTTGAGACTCTCAATGCTCTAGGTGGCTCCGACTCACCTGACGCCAATCCCACCGATGTTTTTGGGGTCGGTGAAGTGGCTTCTCTATGGGCTTACAATTCCAAAAACATCGTCCCCGGCACTGAGTGGGCCCTGGTGATGGATAGCAACAATTCTCCCACCTCGTGGCAATTCGCGGCTCATACCGATCCCGATGGCACTGGGACTCTGGCCACGGCTGATACGGCCATCGGCTCCGTCACTCCTTCCTTACTTCTCGCGCTGCAAACGGCCCCGGTGCCTGAACCCAGTTCTGCCTTCCTGTTGTTCGCGGCAGATGCGACGCACCCGATCCGCCGCGCACGTCGCATGCTCTAAAAAGCATCCATGAGATCCCACGCATCAAGATCCGAAGCTCCGGCGTGCCATCCAAAAGCGGCACGCTTCGTCGTTTCATTGTGGCTCGGTTTGCGCATTGGTGCCGCCGTGGACAAGAAATCGGATTCCGCTGCCACGCCGGGTTTGGCTGGTGTGCATATGCGCCTGACTTCGAGCATCAGCCTAGGTCCCCTGGACGCTTGAACCATGGGATACCCCGTTCCATCACCCATATTACCCGCAGTGCCAGTAACACCACCTGAGCCGCCCAAAAAGCGCCGTGGCATTAATGGCGGTGCCCTCGTACATTTTTTCGGTTGGCTCATCCTCACGGCACTTATCGTTTTCTGCGCCATCATCGGCATCACTTGGGAAACTCATTCGAAAGCGCGATCCGCGGCCCTCCACAGCGTCAGCGTCACGGCACCCATTACCGAAGCCCGCAGCCTCAAAACTCCACCCGATGAGGCACATGAGGAAACTCAATCTGCTGAAGTAAAGCCCGCCGAGACTGCCAAAACGACCGAGCCAGCAAAGGAAACCGAGCCTGCCTCTGACCCATTGATTGCCATCTCAGCACCGAGTTCACCTCTCCCAGTCTCCCCGTCTCCAAGTCCCCCCGTCTCCACCGCGCCCGCTCTGGCCCAGTGGCCGCGCTCTGTCTCCCTCACCGGCACTCCCGAGGTCAACACCGTCTCCGAAGACGAAAAAAAGAGTGAGTACATCTACCACACCGATCACTTCGAGTTCTGCTGTGACGCACCCGTTGGTCCAGATGCCGTGCGCCACTTTGCGCGAGTGTTCGAAGCCACCTGGCTGCTCAACTGCCAACTTCCGCTCGATCTCCGGCCCGCACCTGAGACCATGCGTAAGTGGTTCCGTGCCAGAATCCTTAGCACCGATGAAGCCTACACCGCCACCGGAGCACCTAACGGCAGCGCCGGTTATTACAGCCGCAGTGAGAAGACCATCTTCGTCCCCATTTCCAGTCTCGGCATGAAGCTCATCGATCAAAAGCAAAAGCGCGTCATGACGGACCATTCCGTCGAAGCCAACGACACCCTCATTCATGAAATCACCCATCAAATGATGAGCCGCTGGCTTCCCAAGCTCCCCGTTTGGTTTTCCGAAGGCTCCGCCGAGTACACAGGCATGTCCGACTTCGTTCACGGACGCTTCTTCCTCAGCAACAACGAGGCTCGGCTCAAAACCCACCTCCGCAGCCGCAGTGCACAACAAAAAGGCCCCAGCACCCTGCGCTTTGCCATGCTAAAGCCCAGCGAACTCCTGGCTCTTGACCATGGCACTTGGGCCAATGGACTCGCAGGATCCGCAGGCAGCCAAAACTACGCTTCCGCTCTGCTGCTGACCTATTTCCTCTACCATCTCGATGGCGACTCCAATGCCGCAAAAATCGTCGCTTGGCTCCGCGCCATCGAAGTGGGCACTCCATCCGAATCCGCCTTCCGCGCCACTGTCCTCGCCGACCGCACCGTCTCCCAACTCGAAGTCGCCCTCCTCCAAGCTTACCGCAAAATCGGCATCGAGATCGACTACACCAAACGCGGCGGCCCCGAGTATAAATAGCGGGCCACTTGTAGGATGGCCGGACGGCGTCTAGCGTGGCGGTAAGTATGTTCCGATTGGTGCGTCGAGTTTTGCTGCTAGGGATCGCCAGCTTTTTGCTGGCGGCGGGGATTTACGCCTACACGGATTCATTCGATCGAAGGTGGCGTGGCTTTGTGCAGCAAGAGTTGCAGGCGCATGGTGTCTTTTTGGACTTTGATCGACTGACCGTGAACCCGTTTGGCGGGTTGGTGGTGAAAGAGGTGAGGCTCTTTAATGACAACACACGACAGCATGTGATCGCGGCGGTGGACAGGCTTAATCTGGACGTTGATTTTGCCAAGCTTTTGGAAGGACAGGTGGTGATCGAATCCCTTGAACTCTCACACACTGGAGTGGCACTGCCAGTGGACCCAGAGCGGCCCGAACTTACCGTTGTCGAACTCAAAGACCTAAATGCACGGGCCTTCCTCAATGGCGATCAATTGGAAATCCGACAGGCAGAAGGAGATCTGCAGGGGCTCCGCATCTCCATCACGGGAGTGCTAACACTACCGAAGAAGGATGAGGATCCGAATAAGCCAAGCAAAAGCGCAATGGAACGGCTCAGCATGATGCGGGAGCACCGCGCGCAGGTTCAAAATGGACTGGACTGGCTGGCGAGGTTTCGCTCCAACACGCTGCCCGAGCTGACGGTGAATGTTTCGGGAGATTTGAACCTGCCACAGGAGCTGCGGGGCACCCTTTCGTTCCGTGCCGTGAATTTGAAGTTTGAAGATTATGTGTGGAAGGAACTGATCGCAGATGCGGAATATGATGGCGGAATGATCGACGTGAAGCGGCTGCATTTGAGCGATCATCTGGGCACACTGGAGGCCACAGCAGCGTGGCGGCTGGGCAGTGAGCGCGCGCGCTTCCAACTGACCTCGAGTGCGGACATCCCTTCACTAGCGCGGGCATTTCTAGACAATGACGGACTGCGTGAGGTGGTTTTTTATGATGAGGCACCGCAGCTTTCTCTGGAGGGCTTCTGGTATCCAAAACGTGGACGTAATGCAGACGGCACCGCCTCTTTTCCGGCCGAGGTCACGGGGAGGATCGACTGCAAGCGTTTCGGCAGTCGTGGTGCCGTCTTTAACGGGTTGAGTGCGAGCATCGGAGTGAGTACGGATGGTTTTTATGTGCGTGATATGGTGCTGACACACAAGACAGGCACCATTTTGATGCAACTCATGCAGCACCGTGAGCACGGCGTGAAGTATGATGCCACTCTGCGCATGGACCCAAATGTGCTGCTTCCATTTGTACTGCGGGAAAAGACCCGGGACGTCATCCGACGCTTCCAGTTTGATGAGAAGTCCGAGATCGATGTGCACGTGGCTGGTGAGGGGCCATCCTTTGTGCTGCAGGATGGCGTGAACTCGGGACACGGACTCCTAAAGAACTTCCGATACAATGGCGTGGAGTTGGAATCGATGGAAGCTGACATGTCGTTTCAGGGTTTCATGCAGGCTTATCAAAACATCAAGATCCACCACGCGCGAGGCCCAGCGCAGGCGGAGCATGTGTACCTGAATGATGAAGAGAAATGGGTGCGACTGACCAATGTGAAGGCGGAATCTGACACCGCAGAGTTGGTGCGCTGCTTCGCGCCGAAGACTGCGGCATTCATCGAGCGCTATCGCCTTACTCATGGCACTCATGTGACGCTTAACGGAACCATTGGAATTCAAAACTCAAAGTATAGCGACTTTGCTTTCACCTTCCGAAGCTCCGATGGTAACGGGCACTACATGCTGTGGGGTGAGGACTACCTGATCCAGGCACCCCATGGTGATTTGAGAATTGTTGGCCAAAAGCTGGCCTATGACGTGAAGGGCAGGCTTTTCGAGCTCCCACTACATGCGCAGGGCACGGTGGACTTGGCACCCGGAGTGGAGGACTACACAGCTGACGTTACTGCAGGCGTGTTCCCTTATGAAGTGTTTGGCAAGAAACTGAACTTTGCGGATATGCACGCAAAGGTGAGTGGAAAGTCGGGCAAAGTCAGCTTTGACGTCAAAGCCGAAGTCCTTGGCGGCGGCATGACTTTGATCGGCACACTTGATGAGACACGGGAACCAAATCCTTACCAAGGAGAGCTGCGCATGAACGCCCTGAGCTTCAAACGCTTCGCGCAGACGTACTCGAAGGGAAATGACAGTGAAGGTGATTTAACGGGCGATTTCAAATTCACTGGCCGCATGAATGACTGGAGCGCCCTGAAAGGAAATGGAGTGCTGATCATCGTGAATGGCAATTTGCTCGCCGTTCCGATCCTAGGACCTCTGACACCCTTGTTGGGAGCTATTTTACCAAGGCCAATCGCAGGCTATAACATCGCTAAAGAGGCTGACTGCACATTTTCAGTCGAAGATGGATTTTTGACGACACGTAACCTCAAAGCGCTCTCAACGAGCTTCCGCATCAATTCAAAGGGGCGCATTAATTTCATCAAAGATGACATCGACTTTGATGCAGAGGTCAGCGTGCGCGGACTAACGGGACTCGTGCTATTTCCAGTGACGCAATTATTAGCCTACCGCGGCAGCGGCACGGTGACCGATACGAAATGGAGCCCACGCATTCTTAGCGGCGGTAAATCAGCAGTGCCCGCAGACACGCCTCCCCCTCAAACCCCTACGAAGAGGAAGTCATTGTTCGGGAACTGACTCGGGGTCCTCAAATCATCACGCAGTCGAGGAAGTCGGCAACGAACTCGTTTTTCGGGTTCTCGCGGAGTTGGGTGGGGGAGCCGACTTGCTGGATGTGGCCTTCGTGGAGGATGACGACGCGATCCGCGAGTTCAAAGGCTTCGTCTTGATCGTGGGTGACGAACAAAGTGGTCACTTTGGTCTCGTTGTGAAACTGGCGGAGCCATTTGCGCAGGGTCTTGCGCACTTTGGCGTCTAGTGCGCCGAAAGGCTCATCGAGCAGCAGGACTTGCGGGCCTACAGCCAATGCTCTTGCTAACGCGACACGTTGTCGCTGACCGCCGCTGAGCTGTGTGGGATAGCGGTCGCCGTAGCCTTCGAGGGCGATGCGGCGCAGCAATTCTTTAACGGATTTGGTGATGTCTTCGTTGTCCGGTCGCTCGGGCCGTTTCATGACGCGGAGGCCGAAGGCGATGTTCTCATCGACGGTCATGTGATTGAAGAGGGCGTAGTTTTGAAACACGAAGCCGACTTTGCGCTCGTAAGCGGTGCGGTTGGTGACGTCGCTGCCGTGGAATTCGATTTTACCTTCGCCCTCGTCGGCGAATTCGAGTCCGGCGATGATGCGCAGCAGCGTGGTCTTGCCGCTGCCGCTGGGGCCGAGCAGGGCGACTAGCTCGCCGGTTTTGACTTCGAGATCGACGTTTTTCAGCGCGTTGAAGCTACCGAAGGATTTGGAGATGTGGTGGATGTGGATGCTCATGCTGCTCCTCGTTTGGTGGTCGTGAGAGTTTTCAAAATCAGGGTTACCAGCGCGAGCAGTGCGAGCACGGACGCGACGGCAAAGGCGGGGACGAACTGGTATTCGTTGTACAAAACTTCGATGTGCAGAGGGACGGTGTTGGTCTTGTTGCGGATGTGGCCGCTGACGACGGACACCGCGCCGAACTCGCCCATGCTGCGTGCGTTGCACAGGATGATGCCATAGAGCAGGCCCCACTTGATCTTCGGCAGCGTGACGCGCCAGAACATCTGCCAGCCGTTCGCACCGAGTGTCATCGCAGCCTCCTCCTCGGCCTGGCCCTGTGCCTCCATCTGAGGCGCGAGCACTCGCGCGACGAAGGTGAAGGTGACGAAGATGGTGCTGAGCACGATGCCGGGCAGCGCGAAGATGACCTTGATGTCGTGCTCCTTCAGCATAGGCCCAAATAAGCCCTGCGCGCCGAACAGCAGCACATAAACCATGCCTGCGATCACTGGCGAGACCCAAAGCGGCAGCTCGATGAGTGCGGTGAGGAAGCGCTTTCCGCGAAACTGGAAGCGCGAGACGCACCAGGCCGCAGCGAGGCCAAAAAGCGTGTTCAACGGCACCGTGATCGCCGCGACTTGCAGCGTGAGCCAGATGGCGTGCGTGGTGGCGCGATCATCGAAGGCCTCCACATAGCCTTCCCAGCCTTTGCGGAAGGCTTCTTGGAAAATAACGACGAGCGGCAGCACAAACATCAGCCCCATGAACGCGACGGCGATGCCGATGATGAGCCAGCGCGAAAACAATGACTCGGAAGTGGCTTTACGAGGTGTCGAGCGTTGTTGATGAAGAATGATGGCGGCCATGATGGAATGACGAAGGCTTCAGCGGCCCGTGCGCTTGCGGCTCCAGTTGGTGAGGAAGTTTGAGATGAGCAAAATGGCGAATGAAGCTGCGAGCATGACGACACCGATGGTGGCAGCACCGGCGTAGTCGTATTCTTCGAGGCGCATGGTGATGAGCAGCGGGGCGATCTCGGTTTTGAAGGGCAGATTGCCGGAGATGAAGACGACGCTGCCGTATTCGCCAACAGCACGACCAAAGGCGAGCGTCATGCCAGCGAGCATGGAGGGCAGCAGCGCGGGAAAGACGACGCGGGTGAGTGTTTGCCAGCGGTTCGCGCCGAGGCAGGCGGCGGCTTCTTCGACATCCATCGAGAGATCGGCGATGACGGGCTGCAAGGTGCGCACGACGAACGGAAAGCCGACAAAGGTGAGCGCGATGGTGATGCCGAGCGGCGCATACGCGGCCTTGATATCGTGCTGCGCCAAAAGTGAGCCGATCCAGCCATTCGGCGCATACAGCGTGACGAGCGCGATACCCGCGACGGCTGTGGGCAGCGCGAATGGCAGATCGACCATAGCATCAAGCAAACGACGACCTGGAAACGAGTAGCGCTCCAGAGCCCACGCGGTGAACAGGCCGAAGACACCATTCACGAGCGCGGCGACAAAGGCGGTGGTGAAGCTGAGCTTTAGGGACGAGATGACGCGGGCATGCGTGAGCGTTTCCGCCATGTGCTCCCAGCCGCCGCTGGTGGCCGTCCACACGAGCATAGAGAGCGGAAAGAGCACGAGGAGGCTCAAGTAAGTGACGGTGAAGCCGAGGGAGAGCCTGAAGCCGGGAAGGACGTGACGAGGGCGGGACATTGTATCGTAAAACGAGTTTTCTAACTTGTTAAGTTTGGAAGTGAGAGGCGCGGTGGAACGAGTTGGAAAACTCGTTTTACAAGTTCGCAGCGTAAGCCTGGAGTTCGCGGTATTCAGCGAGGATGCTTTTCACCGCAGCGACGGTCGCTTTGACCTGCTGCGGCATCGGCGCGAGTGCTGGAGTCTCAAAGACGATCTCCAGCGCATGTGGCCTCTGCTCCGGCGGAGCACTGAGGATGCCGAGGTAGCCTTCTTTGATGATGCCATGCGAGGCGAGAAAGCCGTCGATAATGTGCTGTTCGTTGCGCGGCAGGAAGTCGCTCGCGGCCTTCAGTGCAGGCTCCAGCAGGTGCTCGCTGAGCAGCGCACCGCTGACGAAGCCGTAGC
>JANOBP010000469.1:0-7923 GCA_031411715.1 Verrucomicrobiaceae bacterium
CAAAGAAATCACCATGGCGGTGTTGGGTTCCACCGGCGTCCTCGTGTTTGCGTTTTTGCCGCTGTTCTTCTTGCCCGAAGGCGCGGGTAAATTCATCCATTGGCTGTCATCATGCGCCGTCACCAAGACCTGCCATACGAGGACATCTGCGCCGTCCTCAAAATGTCCCTCCCCGCCGTGAAGAGCCTCCTTTTCCGTGCCCGCACCGAGCTACGCAAACATCTGGCCGCGTATCTCGGTGAGGATGTGGTTTAAAGCTCCTGCGCCACCTTCCAGCTCTCGGCATCGATTCCCGCCCGCAGTTTGGCAAAACTCGCAGCCACTCGCTCGCGGGTCATTTGGCCGAAGAAGCGCACCAAGCGCACGAGTTTGCCGATGTCGGCTTCCTCCATCGATGAATCTGTGAACTTGGATTGAGCGTGAGCCAGTGCGCAACTCCACACAAACAACTCCGCACCGACATCGACGAAGTGGCCGAGCAAAATCTGGCGCTTTTCGAGTTTTGGGCCGTTGAGGGCCATCGCGAGGAACATGTCACGCGCGAGTTTGCGGCTCAGTCGAGCCACCGCGTCCAGATCAGCCTGCAAATCGGGATGGAGTAGCTCTTTAGCATCGCCAGCACCCAAAGGCAGCCATTTGGCTGGATACCACGTCGAATAGAAACGTGCCGCACGCATGGCCGACTTTGCGCGCGTCTTCCACGGCAGCGTGGAGTTCACCGCCTCAGCGCCGAGCTTCAAATGCGGCTCCAAAGCCTCGCGGGCGATGAACAAGCGCATGATCTCGCTGCTGCCTTCAAAAATCGTATTGATGCGCGAGTCGCGGAACAAGCGCTCCACGGGCTCAGGAGACTCACCGCGTGCTTTGAGTGATGCCGCCGTTTCAAAGCCGCGTCCGCCGCGGATCTGCATGGTGTCGTCCATGATGCGCCAGGACTTCTCACTGCCCCAAAGTTTGCCAATCGCAGCTTCAAGCCGCACGTCGGCATGCTTATCCCGATCGACCAGCGAGGACACATAACGCACGATACTCTCAATGGCGAAGGTGTCAGCAGCCATGCGGCTAAGTTTATCAGCCACAGCCGCGTGGCGGCCAATCGGCTGGCCCCATTGCTCACGGCTGCGTGCCCAGCGTGTGCTGATGTCCAGGCAACGCTGCGCCAAACCGGTGCAGGCAGCAGGAAGCGTGATGCGGCCCGTGTTCAGCGTCGTCAGCGCCACTTTGAGGCCACGTCCGACGCCACCAATCACATTCGCCGCAGGCACACGCACGTTCTCAAAACGAATCACTCCATTGTAGAGTGCTTTGAGCCCCATGAAACGGCAGCGGTGGATGATTTCGACTCCGGGCCAGTTTGTTTCGACGATGAAGGCCGAGGTCGCATGTGGCTTACCTGGCAGTGGTGTTTTTGCCATCACCACGATCATGCCGGCCTTGGTGCCATTCGTGCACCACAGCTTCTCGCCGTTGAGGATGTAGTCGCCACCATCGAGCACCGCCAGCGTCTTCATCTGCGCTGGATCGGAGCCGACCTCGTTTTCCGTCAAAGCAAACGCACTGATCTCGCCACGCGCACAGCGTGGCAAATACTTCGCCTTCTGCTCCTCGGTGCCAAACAAAATGAGCGGCTGTGGTGCACCGATGGACTGATGCGCTGACAGCAACGCTGCCAGATTGCCACAACGACTGCCAAGCAGCATCGCTGCACGCGAGTAGTTCGTCTGTGACAATCCGAGACCACCATACTTGACCGGAATCTTGATGCCAAAGGCACCGAGCTTCGCGAGTTCGCTCAGCAACTCGTCAGGAATCTCGCCTGTAGCATCAATGGCATCCGGATCGGCATGCTTGTCGAGCACGGCTTCAAGTCGATGCAAAAAAGCATCGCCCTGATCGCGATCTTCAAAGCTCTGCTTCGGAAACGGCAGCAGCGAATCGAACTTCGGCTCGCCAAAGAAAATACCGGCGGCGAGTCCGGTGTTGCGACGTTCATCGCGTGCGCCTTCCGCCATTTCCAGCGCCGCGCGCTGACCCGCATTCATGCGGGAGGTGTCGATGAGAGACTTGCTCTCGGTTTCAGGGGGAATGAGAGTCGTGTTCATGGCAGTGAGTTTGGTTATCTTTTTAGACCCCACTTCACCCAAAGGATTCAAACAAATGCTGAAGGTACCGCACTATCAACACCCGCATGACAAAAGAACACGGCGTGGTAGCATACCGTGGCATGAATCAGAATCGCCCAGCCCCATTTCGACCCCAGACCTTCGAGGAGGAGTGGGACAATCCCGCCATGGCTCAGTTTAAACGCGAAGAAGCCGAGGATCGTGAGGCCTTTGGCCGCTCAGATGAAGCGCGGGCGTGGTTGAATCATTTGCGCAGTGGTGAAGTGAAATGGTCCGGCACGGTGAAGCCCGCACCGCGTCTGCCGGTGTATGACAAGGCTCCCGTGCGCCTGTACTCCCATGCAGCCGACGTCTGAACAACCAGTCTCCTTTGCGGACTTCAAGGACCACCTCATCCGCTTGAGTGAGACGGAAGTGGGCTACGTGCTCATCGGTGGGCTGGCCGTTTCTGCCTGGGCAGAGGCACACCTGACTGAGGCCGAGAGCATCGAGTTTGATCTGCCCATCTACAGCAAGGACATCGACCTGCGTGGCGGAAAGGCGGCAGCCATGATTCTGGCGGAATCGCTTCAAGCTGTTGGTGCCGAGATGCGAGGCATCGTGGCCGCCACTCGCAAAGCAGCACCACACATGGGCCGAATTTTTGCCGTTGGCTTGTTCTGGCGCGGTCAGCGGACAAGTGTCGAAGTCCTAGAGCGGCTCCCCGGCCTCGATAGCAGCCTCGACGACCCTCCTCGCGGTACACCTGTCGCCACCGCAGCGGGCATCTCCCTCCTCGATCCCTGCTCCATCTTCATCTGCAAAATCCACGCCGCCAACACACGGCCCGGCGAAGGTGCGAACAATGATGTGAAGCATCTGAAAATCCTCACGCGGGTGATTCCGCGTTTTCTGGAAAAGGTGCGGATCACAGCTCTGCCAGAATACGATGCGCGTGAGGATGCGCAGCGGTTACTAACCTTGCTGGAGAGCTGCCTTGCAGGTCGTGAGTCTCTGCGCATTCCACTGCCAGAAGCAGAGCTGGCGAGTCTGCTCACGGCGCTGCGACTCCACCTCAATAATCAATGATGCCCGTATCCCGGGCGAAAGTGATGGGGCCGCCGCGAAATGGCGGATAGCCAGTGCCAAGCACCATGGCGAGGTCGATGTCGTCGGCGTTGCGGGCGATGCCCTCTTTGAGGCACTTCATCGCCTCCTGACTGAGGAGCAGCGCAAGCTTCGATTGTATGCTCTCGTGGCTGGGAAGCTTCTCGTGGGCCTCTGGGGCGATCTCTTTGCCGTTTTCATAGCGATAGAAGCCCTGACCACTCTTTTTGCCGAGATGACCAGCTGCGAGCATATGATCAAAGGCATCCGTCTTGGCGACATGCGTGGCCACATCGAGACCGATTTCATCTAGCAGGCGCATGGGGCCCATTGGCATGCCGAATTCGAGCATGGCCTCGTCAATGTCGTGCACCGAGATGCCGCTTTGATGCAGATGCACGGCCTCCATGAGGTATGGCACGAGAATGCGGTTCACGAGAAAACCAGGGCTGTCTTTGACGACGATGGGTGTCTTGCCGATCTTCTGCACAAAGGCAATCGCAGTGGCGATCACGTCGGGAGCGGTCTCCGGCAGTGTGATGATCTCCACCAGCGGCATGCGGTGCACAGGATTGAAGAAATGCAGTCCAATGACACGCTCAGGATGCGGCACCGTCTTTGCGAGTTCAGCCACGGAGAGTGCGCTGGTGTTGGTGGCGAGAATGGTGTCGCTCGAAACGCGAGCGGCGAGATCGGCGAAGATCGTTTTCTTCAACTCCATGCTCTCGGTGGCCGCTTCGATGACGAGATGATGGCGAGTCAGCGGCACTGGCGTGCAGGCGGTGCTGATGCGGTCGAGTGTGTCACGAGCCTGGACTTTACTGACGAGCCTTCTGCGCGCGGCATCTGAAACGAGGCCATGAATCCGTTCCAGGCCACGCGCGAGGCTGTCGTTGGTGACGTCCGTCATGAGAACCCGGACGCCACGCGAAGCGAGTGTCTGCGCGATGCCAGCACCCATCACGCCTGCGCCGACAACGACGGCATCGTGGATGGGAATGGCGGTCCCGACGAGTGCGGGCCGCTTGTTGGCTTCTTCACGCTTGAAGAAAAGATCGATGAGCCGCGAAGTGTCACGGCTCTTGATGAGTTCCGCTACGGCTTCGCGCTCCAGGAACAAGCCATCGTCGATTTCGACATGCGCTGCCTGCGTGACGACCTCGATGGCTTTGATGATGGATGGATAAAGACCACGTGTTTTTGCCAGGGCCTTCTTCTTGGCAAAATGGCGAATGATTGGCGAGAAGAGGTTTTCGAGATGGAATCGCATCACTGGCCGTTTTTCACGGGCAAGACGACGTGCGAGTGTTTCGAGATGCTCGGGAGCCACCACATGGCTCACAAGACCCGCATGTTTCGCAGCTGAGGCATTGAGCAATTTGCCACTGGTGATGAGATCGAGCGCTTTACGCACGCCAATAAGACGCGGCAGTCGCGTGGAACCACCCCAGGCTGGCAAGATGCCGAGTTGAGTCTCTGGAAGGCCTATCTTGGTCGAATCATGATCACTGGCGATGCGCCAGTCGCAAGCTAGCGTGACTTCAAATCCGCCGCCCATGCATGCACCATGGATGGCAGCGATTTTCGGCATGCGAAGCCGCGCAAGACGGTCAAACACCGCCTGACCGAGCCAGATCAGATCATTCACTCGCGCATGCGGCATGCTGCGAATGGCTTTGAGGTCGGCGCCAGCCACAAAGATGCGATCTTTGGCAGTGCGCAGCACAAACGCCTTCACGCGGGTATCGTGCTCGATGATTTCGAGGTGATGATTGAACTCCCGCAGCGTTTCCTCATTCCAGACGTTCACCGACGACTTTGGGGAATCAAAAGTCATCCAAGCGATGCCGTCGTAATCAACCTCGAGCTTGAAATGCTTTGGCGGATTAAGGTGACCATGGATGATGTTCTCCAGCACATGCGGAGGATCGTGAATCACGGACGGGCGTTCGAAAAGGAGCGTTTTCATAATGATTTGGATGCAGTTGGTGCAGCGAATGTTCAGAGAGATTCAAGACAGGCGGCCATTCCTTGACCTCCGCCGACGCAGAGGCTGACGACGGCGCATTTGGTGTCGGTGGCTTGAAGCTGATTGAGAGCCGTGAGCACAAGTCTCGCGCCACTGGCTCCGACGGGATGACCGAGCGCGATGGCACCGCCACAGGCGTTGATCTTGGCTGGATCGATTTCACCGAGTGGGCCTTCCAATCCAGCGCGGCGGGCGCTGGCGGGATCAGCGAGACATTTCATCACGGCCAGCACCTGCGCGGCAAAGGCTTCGTTGATCTCGATGACATCGGCATCACCCAGTTTCCAGCCACTGCGATGCAAAGCGGCATCAATCGCACGCACCGGGCCAAGCCCCATGCGGGACGGATCGCAACCCGTCGCCGCATAACTGACGAGACGGCCCAGCGGCTTCCAATTGTGTGCCGCAGCGGCCTCCTCAGTTGCAACAAGCAGCGCCACGGCTCCATCAGTAATCTGTGACGAATTTCCAGCGGTGACACTGCCAACCGTGGTGTCGAAGAGCGGCTTGAGTTTCGCGAGTTTTTCGAGACTGGAGTCGGCGCGGATGCCGTTGTCGGTCGCGATGACAGTTTTGCCGAGAATGGGCGCAATCTCTTGGTTCAGCAGATGATTCGCCTGCGTGGCGCGTAAATGACTGCGCATGGCAAAGGCGTCCTGCATGTCGCGAGTGATGCCAAACTCACGCGCGAGCACTTCAGCAGTCTGCCCCATGTTTAAATTCGAAACAGGGTCGGTGAGACCGAGTTTTAGACCGATGACGGGTGCGAAGTCGGCCATACGGAAATGCAGCGCCGCTTTAGCACGACCCGTGAAGTCACGCGCACGGCTCATGGCGGCAAATTTAGCCACAGCTGGCTTCGAGAAGTAGAACGGCATGTTGCTCATGCTCTCCGTGCCCCCAACGACAAAGACCTCACCCTGCCCCGCGCAGATCTTGGCATGCGCGAGCGTCAGAGCCTCCAAACTGGAGGCGCAATTGCGATGCACGGTCATAGCAGGTTTGGATTCAGGCAAGCCAGCACGCAAAGCGATGACGCGTGCGATATTCATGGCCTCCGGTGGCTGTCCGACACAGCCAATGATCGTTTCATCGACCAGCATCGGATCAATGCCGGTGCAAGTAAGCAGCGAAGAGACCGCATGGCGACCCAGTTCGACCGCATCAAGGTGAGCTAGGTCAGTGCCCGCACGAGAGAAGGGAGTGCGGACGGCAGCAACAATGACAAGAGAGGGCGTTTTCATGAGCTTAGGGCGGGTTGGAGGGCATTCGATTTTGGGCGGTGATCGACCAGCTTCTCTTCTTTGAGGAGGCGGCCGACGCCGAGTTGCTCGCGCATTTCAGCGAGCGTGTGAAAGTGGAGTTCGTTGGGCCTTATCTCGGTGGCTTCGTGGAAGCGGCGGGTGACGGCGAGTTCGAGATCGTCTTCGTGAACGCCGGGCTCGGCGCTGAGGTGGAGATGCACTTCATCGGTTTCCAGCGGATCGTCGCGATGCTTGCGCAACTCGATCTGCCAGGCGGCGATGCCGCGTTGATCATCGAGCAGATGCTCAAGCATGTTGAAGTTCACCAGCGTGCCTTTGAGCTTGTCGAAGTGAAGCTCACGCACCTCGCTGACGCGCGAGATGGGACCAAGAAGACGCGGACAAGTGCGACCACAGTTGGGGCATTTTTCCCAAGTGAGTCCACCTTCCGCGATGTCGCCCGTGCGATAGCGCAGGACGACGGTGCCGCGTGAATCGAGTGGTGTGAAGACAATCTCGCCGGGATGACCATCGGGAACGAGTTGGCCCGTTTTGGGGTCGATGATTTCGATGAAGCCAAGATCAGGGCTGAGGTGATAGCCGTGTGAGTCGTGAGATTCGCCAACGCATTCTGGGAAGGCCATTTTGGCCTCGGTGAAGCCGTAAGTGGCCATGATGTGGACGTCTGGGCTGCCGAGAGCGGCAGCGAGATCACGCAGACGTGCGCGGAGGCCTGCCGCGAGTTTTTCGCCTCCAAGAACGATGCGTTTGAGGTTGGTCCAGCGTTTGCCGGACTCGTTGGCTTCACGCATGATGTGGTAAATGAAGGTGGGCATGCCAATGAGGACATCGGGCTGAATTTTGTCGATGAGCTTGATGTTGCCGTCGGTGCCGAGCGTTTTGCCGCCGCCGGTGCTCAGCATGAAAGTGCCAAAGCCGAGTCCTGCATGATGCGCCTGCCAGAAGCCGAGGTGCGGAGCATACGGGAAGAGATTCATGTGCCGAAACTCACGCTGTGAGCGACCTGCGAGCATCAAACGCTCACCTGTGATGTCGAGATTGTGCAGGTCATGCTTGGTGAGTAGGAAGGGCACAGGCTCAGCACTGCGCCCTGTGGTGCTGGTGAGCAGGATGGGGCGGAATTCAAACTCAGCGCGCTCCTTAGCCGCAGCACAACCATGGAGCAGTGCGGTGAAGAGCATGCCGGGTTCGTGACGGAGCATGGCTTCTTTTGGCATGAGGACGAAGTCGCGAGGACTAGTAAGATCCTTCTTCGAAGTGAAGGGAACGCGACTCCAATCATCCCACGAGCGAATGTCACGCGGGTCGAACGCGCCGTGATAGTGTGCGCTAAAGGGGATGACGCGATGGGTGAGATAATGGCGCAGTGTGGCGAGTTGCCAATGGCGCCAAACTTCAGGCGGCGAGTTGTTCCAGTCGA
>JANOBP010000470.1:0-13769 GCA_031411715.1 Verrucomicrobiaceae bacterium
CATCGACCAGCTCGGTGGCGAGCAATTCAAACACTGGGCGACGTCCGTCACCGTCGGTCTTTAAAAGGCCATCAACTGCCGGGCCGGGATCAATCGTGACCTGCGCGATGACCGAGTCGATGCCTTGCTCGATCTTCAACAAGCGTGTCGTCAGGTCATAAAGGAAGCCATTCAGGTTGGAGACCGGATCACCGAGATCATTGAGTGCGGTGGTCAGTGAGGATGCCGCGCCGAGGCGTGGGGTGATGATGGCGGTGAGATCGCCGCTGGTGTAGCCACCGGCGGTGATCGTGGTTTTCAATTCATCGATCAAGTCGTCAAGCAGAGGATCAGTCAGTGCGGTGAGCGCGGTGCCGAGGAGATCGTCGGCCTGATCGCTGACGGCGTCCGCGAGTTCATCGACACCGCTTTGCAGTGAGTCGAAAACCTCCTGGCCAGCCGCTGTGACGAGCGCGGAGGAGACGCCGGTGGCGTCATCGACGGCGTTGAAGACGAAGTTTGTGAGGCTGATCTCCGGCAGGCCCTCGTAGCGCAGGCCGAAGGTCAGCTCGGTGTTGTCGGCGTCGAGGTAGAGCAATTCGGTCTGTGTTTCGAGCGCGATCAGATTCTGATTGACGGGGCCACGACCAGAGAAGTTGAAGGCGGTGTTCGACCACTTCACCGGGTAATCGAAGTCGATCAGCTCGAGCCAGAACTGCTGCGCGCGCGGCAAGTAAGTCTCGCTGCCGTCATCGGTCGTCTTGCGATAAAGCGCGAGCGTGCTGGTGTAGCCTTTGTGATGAATGTCGAAGCCCGTATTCGTGAACGGATCGAGCGCGCTCTCGGTCCAGCCATTGCTCGGCCAGCCGCCCATCATGTAGATCGGCGTCAAGGTTTCGGGGATGCCGATTCCCGAACTGAGGCAACGGCTGTGCAGATGCACCTGCATGTCTTTGAAGAACGGCACGTCGATGGTGCCGAACAAGCTCCAGAAACCATCGGACGCGCCGACGGAGTTGTTCAAGTATGCGCCTTGATTGGGGAAGAAGTCGTAACTCTCGCCGGTGGTGCCGACGAGCAGCATCGAACCGGGCAATGTGATGCGCACTGGCACCGCCTCGCCGACTGCGCCGGTGTTCAGTTCATTGAGCGTCGCGAATTCACCGCTGGGCCGGATGCCGAGCGAGCCATTGATTGCATCAGCGAAATGCGAAGCGTGCGCGCCGAAGCCGAGCACAAGCGTGGTGCCAGCGCCGGGATCGCACTCGCTCGTGCTGACGAACTCGGCGCTGAATGGCGTGAACAGCGCATTCCAGAAATCGAACTCCTTCGAGTCCACTGTGCCTGCGCCAGTGATCTCGAAACCTTCGAGCGCGCCGAGGCATGAAAGCGCCAGCTCGGTGAAGGCGAGCGTGAAATCGGTGGGATCAGGCAGGTCGAGACTGCCAGCGGTGCGCGTGTCCTCCATGTCGTTCGAAAGGAAGCTGAAACCGTATTTGGTTAGGCTGAACATGTAGCCGCCGATGGTCGCGGTGCCAGGAAAGCCGCCATCGGGCGCTTCATGGATGCCGGTCACACCGGACATGCGGATATAATATTTGCTGCGCGTGGTGAGATCATACGGCCCATACGGATCACCTTGCAGCGTGCTCTGACCGTCGTGCAGACCGCTGGTGGCGCGGAAATTGAGACCCGCGTAATCGGCGAGACCAACTTGATACGGCGTCGTCTCGGGGCGCTCCTCGGTGTCGAGATTCGCGGGATCGATGCCACTGAGCAGCAGCACGCCGGGGCCGTCGTTGTCGCTCAGTGCATTCATGTCGCCGCGTAGGAATGTGCCGGCCATGAAGAAATTGGCGTCGCTGAAACTGGTGACGACTTGATGTGCATACTCCTGCGGCGACGTGGAGGGAATAGCACCCCAGGCGAGCGAAGTCATCGCCACTGTGCCGCTCGCGCGAATGCCGCCGTCGTTGGTGAATTTCAAATTGCCCGTGGCGCTGGTGAGCGTGGCCGTGGCAATGACCGAGGTGCCGCAAAGGTTCTCCAGCGACTCCTGGCAGTGCTGTGCATACTTCACCGGCACCGGAGCGGCGGTGTCCAGGCTGCCGAGCGTGGTGCTGAGCAGATCGCCCACGACATTGATATAACTGACCGGCGCAGTCCATTGCACCAGCGTGCCATGCGGGAAGTGTGTGAGGAAACTCGATGCCGTCACGCTCAACACGGTGGTCATCTCGCCGCCGCCGCTCGCGCCCAGTTTCACCTTGGCGTTCGCCGCTGAGCTGACGCGGTTGTAGAGATGATCGTTGGATTTTTTGATCGCCATGTTCACATCGGGATAGGACGCGATGTAAGAAGCGAGGAATTCGAGCAGCGGCCTGCGAATCGAGTGCGCCTGCGAAGCCGCGCCTGCCTGGAATTCGCCGAGTGCGGTGTCCCAGGTGAACGTCGCGCACTCGACATACACGGGCTTGGTTTCCTCGCAGAGATAGAAAGCGTCCGCGCCGGGGCTGATCGAGGGATTCGCCAGAGGATCGAGCGATTGATTCAAATCCTCAGCGCCGAAATCAATCTCGTCATCGAGCAACCCACCGTAGCGCGTCGCAGCCCAGCCGGTACCGACGGGCAGCCATGCCCTGATGAAACCATGCGCGCCGTTTTCATTGAGGCCGGTGTCGCCGTAGCGCTTGAAGACGATGCCGTTGAGCACGTCATCACGCGCGGCGGCGGTGTCTGGCACGAGCAACAAGGGGCCGCTGGGGTAATTGAGCATGGCAAAAGTGTAATCGCCCTGGCAAATGGCCGTGCCGCTCGAGTCCAGCGTCACATTGATCGCCGTGCCGTCGCCGTAGTGATGATTCGTGATGCCATCGACCGTGCCGCTGCTTGCGCTCGGCGCGATGCGCCACAGCGGGTTGATGTTTTGAGGTAATGTGGTGGGCGGAAGTTCAATCGGCGCGGCGGCCAAGCTCGAGAAGTGAGTAATGATGGAGGCGAAATTGAGCTGTCCCGAGAAGTGGGAGAGACGGATGGCTGCGGAGGGAAACAGATTGCCGAAAAAGGTAACGGGCGTTGGCGGTATATCCTCGGTGTGCCTGATCAGAGCCTCCACCCGGTAGATTTGCTGCTGCAGGATCGCGCTGGGATTCAGATGGATAGTGCGTGTGCCAGAGCGCGTGGCCGGAGTTCTCGGGGCGCCTGCGGTGAAGCTGTTGACGCCGGTTTCGTTAAAGGTGGCGTTGGTGATGGTTGATGGCTGGACCGTGCCATCGCTGTCGAGCCGTAGCGCGGTGTTGTTGAGATTCACCGGCACCGCGCGCGGGTCGTTGGCCGCGCTCCAATCGTCGTAGCGATGCAGCGTGTAGCTGACGATGACTGGAATCGTTTGCAGCCCTGCGTCCGCCTCCAGCAGATATTCGCGATCAATCACAACATTGGTTATCTCGGAGACCACATTGAGTGCCGTCGAAGATGGATCAGTGCCTTTGAAATGAATGTAAGTGAAGCCGACCGGCTGTGTCTCCGTGTCCGGTATGGCCGAGGTTCCCGTATTCACCAACTGCCCGCGCAACCGGTAGAGCACGCCGACCTGCAACGGCAGCGAGGCGGCCGGGACGAGGCCGCCAGTCACCGTGCGCGTGTCGGGCACCATCGCAGGCGTGATCGTCCCCGCCGTCGAGGTGGACGTAAGCATCACCGAATTGTCCGGTGCCAGCAGGCTCCACAGGATCGCGTAGCTGCCTGGCGTGTTGATCGTGATCTGACAGCTCGTGTCGATGACGTGCCGGTTCGTCCCCGGCACACCATCTACCCCATCCGCGCCGATGACATACCCCGGCGCGGCGTAAGATGGCAGCGACATGCTGTTGATCGTGTCCTGAGCCGATGCGGATGACACGCAGAAGACAGCGGCGGCGAGAAGGAGAAGAGAAAGGAGTGAGCGCATCTGAAGTGACCGTTGCTGCTGAGAGAAGCCCTGTTTGGAGACGGAAGTTTCAGATGGGGAGAAAAAAATTTGTTACTCCCGCGCATCCTCCACACCCACAGCATCCATCTGGCGTGGCGCGACGGGCGCTGCTTTGAGGTCGAGCACGATGCGGAAACCGAAAGTGGGCCTGGCGCGTCCCAAGCGGTCGGACTGACGGGATTCAAGGCGGCAGGCGCGGGGATTGCTCGACCCCCATGAGCCGCCGCGGAGGATGTAGGTGCGCAAACGAGTGCCGGGCTTGAGCGACGATGCTCCGGTGTCCGTCCACTCCGCGACGTTGCCGGAGAGATCGCAGACGCCCAGGGCATTGGGTTTGAAGCTGCCCACTGGCGCGGTGCGCGGATACGGATCGCGTCGGCTGAGGCTTCCCGTGCCGAGAGGCCAGGGTTGCAGCTCGGGTGCCTCGGTGCCCGCGAAGTTGGCCTCTGCATTCGGATCGCCGCCATCGGACTTGTCGGACATCGGAGTTGAAAAATCAGCGTCGATGTCGAGCAGCGCGGCGCGGCTCCATTCCTCGTCACTGGGCACGCGGTAGCGCTGGCCTTCGGTGAGGCGACCCTCCAGATGTTCCTTCCAGTTGAGCCAAGCGCAAAACAGCCGCGCATCGAGCAAGTCCATGCCACACACCGGATGATCAGGCGTCTGGTCAAAGCCCATTCCGGGCTTGAGCCAGGTCGATGGTTCCATCGCGGCATCACCAGGCAGCCGGTTCGCCATCGGCTGTCCTTTGCCCATCATGTTGCGCGGATCATTGGCACCTGACCGCCAGTCGGGAGTGCCCGCGCTGTCCGCCTTGAAGAACGCCTCAAAATCCCGCACACGCGTCTCCCAGATCGAGAAGAGAATGCCTGTCTCCGGCACGGGAACAAACTTCATCCCCAGGCTGTTGCTCCACGGATTTTCCTTGGTAGCTGTCGCCGCTGCGCGAAAAGCAGGGCGCTGATCGCCAGCGCGTTTCTCCGACCACCACGCGCCCGCCGCCGCGCCGATGCCGAGCACGGCGATCACCGCTGCCGCCGCTAGCCACTTCATGCGGCGCTTTTGTTTCACCGGACCAAGCCGGTGCTCAGCGGCGATTTTTTCAACGGATGCGGCCAGCTCCGTCACTGAGCCAAGGCGCCGCGCGGGATCGTCGGCAAGCGCCCGGCTCACGACCGAGTCGATGCGCCGGTCGAGTCCGGTGATCTGCGAAAGCGGGGTGAACTGCCCCATCGGCACCGCGCCCGAGAGCAGCTCATAGAGCAGCACGCCGAGCGCATAGACGTCCGCGCGCGCATCGGCGGTGTTGGCTCGGCGCGTGACCTCGGGCGCGACATAATATGGCGTACCGAAGGTGTCGCGCGTCTGCGTGAAGCTGTAGCCCGCCGCCGTGTCCACCAGCGTCTTCGCCAGACCAAAGTCCGCCACCTTCACCGTGCCGTCCTGACCGATGAGGATGTTCGCGGGCTTGATGTCGCGATGCGCCAGCCCGCGCTCGTGCGCGTGCACCACGCCCGCGCACACTTTCAAAAAGACATCGAATGCACGCTCCGTCTCCAGCCGCTGCGCGCGCAGCAGGCGGCGCAGATCGCAGCCATCGACATACTCCATCACCAGAAAGAGCCGCCCGTTCGCCGTCTCACCGTGATCGAGCACATGCACCACATTCGGGTGATCGAGCTGCGACATTGCGGCGATCTCAGCTTCAAACCGCGCCGTCACCTCCGGATCGCGCGTCAGGCGTCCAGCCACGACCTTGAGCGCCACGACCTGATCATCGTCCTCGACGGTCGCGCGATACACCTCGCCCATTCCGCCGCCGCCCACGAGTTCGAGAATCTCATAGCCTTGCACATGGATCGCTTGCGGCTCCTTCTCCTCAAGCTCCGGCTCATCGGGCGTGAGCAAATCTACCTTCATGCTGCCCGCCACACATGATGCGCACAGTCCGCCCACGAGCGTGCGCTCCGGCTGCGATTTGCCACAGCGCGGACACGTCACCATGATGGATCGTGTTTCACTCACAGCTCAAAACGGTCAGCAAGTAACGCAGTTCCTCATCGACATTCGCGCCCGGCTCCATCGTGCCGGCCACTTCCGCGCGAAGTTCCTCCGCCAGACGGCGGCGCGCACGATGCACTTCGAGTTTCACCTGGCTTTCATTCATGCCAAGAGATGCTCCGATTTCCGCATAAGGTTTCAGTAAATCTGGACTGATCAGTCCCGCCTTCAGCTCGATGAAGAGTGCCTCACGCCCACGCTCGCGGTAGCGCGACTCCATTTTCTCCATCGCCCGCCGCATCACTGACCACGCCCAGCGCCGGTCAAACCAATGGTCCGCGCGCTCTGGCTCGCTCGGCACATCAAAGGTCTCGGCGTCATCCATCGACACGATCATCACGCCGCCGCCGCGCTTCTGCCGAGCCGCATCGCGCCGCGATGTCGCTAGCTGATTCCGCACCGCCTGCCGCAGGTAGCTACGCAGCCGCCCGCGTTCTGGCGACACGCTTTCCAGCCCGCCACCATTGATGAAGCGCGCCAGAAACTCCTGCGTCTCATCCATCGCCTCTTCTCGATCACAACCCAGTGCGCGCAGGTAAGTATAAATGGCGGGCCAGTAACCTTTGCACAGTTCCTCCAATGACTGCCGCGCGTCGGCATCTCCTCGCTGCGCCTGCATGACCTTTGTCCATGCTGTGATGGGAAACGCTGCGCCTGCTGTGTGAGAGCGGTGGTCTGACATGGGGATGACCAAACTCTCAACGCTCAACTCTTCAAGACCCAACTTCACCGCAAGCGATGGCACCCACGACGGGTGGTGACGGGTGGTCGAGAAATGGAACGCGCAGCCTTCAAGAGAACTCTTTTTTTGCCAAACCGATATGCAGCGGCAATGTGCGGGCACTTGATCGCATGTGGCAGTTCCTGACAGAGCATTGGCGTGACGGCGTGGAGATTCTCATCCTCGCCGCACTGGCGTATCATGGTTACTTGTTTTTCAGAGCCACTCGTGGGGCGCGCATTTTGACGGGGCTTTTGATTTTACTGCTGAGCTTGGCGTTGATTTCACTGCTGCTGGAGCTGGAGGTCTTGTCGTGGTTGCTCCAGCGCGTTTCTGTCTTCCTTGCTATCGCGCTGGTGGTGCTGTTTCAGCCGGAATTGCGTCGTGTATTGGCTGAGTTGGGCAGTAGCCGGATTTTTTCCTTCAACAGGCCAGACCCAGAGGCGCTGGATGTATTGATGGAGGCGATGCAGCAGCTCTCTTCCCGACGCTGTGGTGCTTTGTTTGCCTTGAAGCGTGGGATTGACCTCAAACTCTATGCGGAGTCCGGTGTGGAAATGGATGCGGTGATCTCTGTGGAGATGATCACGACGATTTTTCATCCCAAAACGACCCTGCATGATGGTGGAGCGATCATTGATCAAGGCCGCATCGCTAGCGCGGGCTGTGTGTTTCCGGTGAGCCAGCGCGACATCCAGGATCGGGCCATTGGCCTGCGGCATCGGGCTGGGATGGGTATTTCGGAGGAGACGGATGCCATCGCCCTTGTGGTGTCTGAGGAGAGCGGTGCGCTGTCTTTGTGCTATCAAGGCCGCTTGGAGCATGATTTGGAGCCTGAAGCCATGCGCCAGCGCATCAATGAAATCCTCTCAGGGGATGGCCAGGGTGATGTCCCAAAGGTAACGAACAAGGAGGACGGGCATGAACTTGGGAGTGCGATTTAAGAACATGCTCACGCGTAACTGGCGTGAAAAGCTGGTGGCGGTGCTGCTGGCGTTCTTGTTCTGGTACATGATCAAAGCGCAGACAGTGCGCTCCATTCCATACATGCCACAGCAGCCTGCTTTGCCCGTGCAGTTGCCGCGGCTTTGACACAGCGAGCGTTTTGCGTTAGAACGCGCGCCTTATGTCTGAAAAGCGCCAATTCTTCGGCACAGACGGTGTTCGCGCCGTTGCCAACCGCCACCCTATGACGCCCGAGTTCGTGATGCGACTCGCTCAAGCCGCTGCCGTCGTGCTGGGCGGCAAAAAAGCTGGAGGTGAGCGTCCTCGAGCCTTTGTGGGTCGTGATACACGTGCTTCAGGCGAGATGCTGGAAGCTGCACTGGCTGCTGGCCTGAACTCTGCGGGCGTGGATGTCATTTTGGTAGGCCAATTGCCCACACCAGCCGTGGCGATGCTTTCTGCGCAGCTCGGTGGCGACTTTGGTGTGATCCTTTCCGCCTCGCACAATCCCTTCATCGACAATGGCGTGAAATTCGTGCATGGCGACGGTCACAAGCTCGATGACAAGGCCGAAGTCGCCATCGAGCGCCTTGTTTTAGGCAATGAGGACATGCCACGACCCGAAGGACGCGGGATTGGTCGCATCACGAAACTCAGTGACGGTGCCGACCGCTATGTGGCGCATGCAGTGGCCTCCATGCAGGGCGTGCGTCTGGATGGCATGCGTGTGGCCTTGGATAATGCACACGGCGCATCCACTTACACGAGCGCGCTGGCTTTGGAGCAGCTCGGTGCGGACGTTCAGGTTTTCCACTCCGAGCCCGATGGTTTCAACATCAACGAGGAGTGCGGTTGTACGCATTCGGAGGAGTTGGAGCGCCTAGTCCGTCAATCTCAGGCGCAGGCTGGCATCGCACATGATGGTGATGCGGACCGCATCGCTCTCTGTGATGAAGAGGCAATCGCGCTCGATGGCGATGAACTCATGGCCATTGCCGCAGAGTCGATGCTGCGCAAAGGAACGATGAAGCAAAACACCATGGCCGTGACCGTGATGAGTAATTATGGCCTCGACGATCTCGTCTCGCGCATGGGCGGACGTGTCTTGCGCACGGGTGTGGGTGATCGCTATGTGCTGGCTGAGATGCGCGCGCGCGGGCTGAACCTCGGTGGCGAGCAGAGTGGACACATCATCTTTGGTGACTGGGCTACGACAGGCGACGGCCTCATCGCTGGCCTTCAAGTGCTGCGCATCATGAAAGAAACGGGCGAGCCCCTGAGCCAACTGCGCAAGTGTTTGAAGAAATTTCCACAGTCTGCCCGCAATCTCCGTGTGCGCACCAAGCCACCGATTGAGGACTTGGTGGAGGCTCAAAAGATCATCAAGGAGACCGAGAAAAAGCTGGGCGAGTATGGTCGCGTGCTGCTGCGCTTCTCAGGAACCGAGCCGCTCATTCGCTTGCTCATTGAGGGCCGAGATGTCGAATACCTCGAGGCACAAGCCGACAAGGTGGCCTCGGCAATTCTGGCGCAGATTGGCTGAATGGACTGGCGAGATGGGCGCTGAACACAGCGCTCACTTCCAACCAGTAATCATCGCGCAAGGCACTTCCTTGGCTTTGCCTGCATCCGTCTGGCGGATGGCGACGACGTACACACCTGTTTTCTTCGGCTTGTAAGAGAGAATCAGCCCCCAGCCAGCTTTGACGGGCAGGATCTCACCACCGGGAGTGCCCTGAGCGTCTAACACGGCAGCGGTGACGTGCACGCCAGACTCAGGCGCGACGGCGATGCAGAAACGGTACTCGTTGCCTTTAAATAGTTGGACGCGCACCGCGCGACCTGTTTTGACCTCAAGGTCTTTAACCCAGGCCTCAGATCGGAATTCATAACCATCCTGCTCCTGTTGTGGCACTAGGCGCATGGCAGTAGCGGCAGCCAGTTCCTTTTCGTCCGCCAGCACGGTGGTAGTGCCCAGCATTATAAGCAGGCAGCAATGGAACGGAAGGATCATGTGTCGGAGCAAGGAGGTCATAAGAGAAGGCAACGATGGCGTTGCAGAAATCACCATCACACGCGAACATAGCCGTTGCATCACGAAAATCCCAAGATTCTGTTCACTTCAGCGTGCAATATTACTAACGCCCCCTTTTTACCCCACTCTCACATGGCAGCTGTTGTTTTTTATATGGAGGATGACTCCACCCTTGTTCACCAACTTGAAAAAGAGACCACTACGGTAGGCCGCCACCCGCAGAGTGATGTTGTTCTCACCTGCGCATCCTCTTCGGGACGCCATGCAGAGATCAAGGAGAGCGGTGGCACCTATTTCGTCCAAGACCTAGGCTCCAGCAACGGAACGCGCATCAATGGTGCGGAGATCGAGGAAGCAAAGCTCAAGGACGGTGACCGCATCGGTTTTGGAGATGTGCAGGCCATTTTTTATGCTGGAGAGCCACCTCGCGCCGCTGACCTGAAGATCGCAGGCAAGCCGCAACCGCCTGTCGCCAAAGCGTTGCCGGTCCCTGAAATACTGCCAACTGAGCCGCCAGCCCCGGTTTCATCTCGCGCAGCCAGATCTCTCAGCCCTGTGCGCCGGGCCTATAACAGGAACGCCTCCGCCACGGGTTACCCCGACACCACTGGCAGCGGTTGCATGAACGCCGTGATTGTCGTCGGCCTTTTCTTCGTCGCCTTCATCGTCGGACTCATGCTGCGTCACAGCAAGGAAATGAACGGTAACTTCATCAACGACTTCATCGAGAAGTTGGGTGAAAAAGTGCCTACGATCAAAGTCGAGCGTAAGGTGGACGACAAATAGCCGCCAGCTCAAAGCTTACGCTTGTATCCCTCACAGCGGCTGTGCCAGCCGGCCAACCAGCGCTGCTCACCGCGTGCTGGTGGTGCATTTGCCACACGGCGACTCAGCACTCGCTTCGCAGCCTCGGCGAATTCGGCCACCGTGCCTGCGCGCATGTCGCCAAGCACCTGGGCAAGGCCCCAGCCTGTCCCATTGTAGCGCTCTTTTGCACTCAAGCCCTCGCCCTTGAAGTTCACATAGTCGATCATCGCGAACAGTCCCTCGGCAGATCGTGAAAGTGCCGCGTGATTCGCCTGCACGCGTGCTCCCCCTGCCTGAACCATGCCTGGCACCGCACGCTGGAGCCGCTGCATGATGTATTCCGTTTGAGCTCGCACATTAGCCGCTAAAATCGACCGCAGTTCCTTCTGCCGCGCACCATTCTTATCTGCTTCAAAGGCCGCTTTTGACTCCCAGGCACACGCGCCCTTTGTCCAAGCTGGCATTGGCACGCCACGCTGCTCTAAATACCGCACCAGACCCGGAAAACTCTCCTCGAAGGGCCCGCGCCGTCCTGCCGGATACCAAATGAAGTGCCCGATCCCCAGCGAGGCGAAGTCCTCCCCCGCATTCCAGCTTGTCAGACCGGCCACGGTCCCCGCGCATTCATTTTGCCAGATCCTGCTCCCCACTCGGTCCAATTGAGCGGCCGTCAGGCCCGTTTCGGCAGCCTGTACGGGCGTGGGAACACCCGCACATCCGGTCAAACAGCCCCAAAGCGCCACCACCATCCCGACTTTGTTCAGGTATTTTTCACAGTTCATATTTTAGAAAACCAAATTGATTACTTGGAATCCAACTGGTTTTTGAAAAAATAGCAAGCCCGCCATCCTTCGTGCCCGATCAATTTCATTAAGTTTGCTTCAATGATTTTTTCCCGTTAGAGTCCTCACCCACCCAGCCCTCCCCCGCGATCTCGGCATGCCATATCTGGCCTTCAATCTCAATGATGGAAATGAATTCGTCTTCGACATTCTCGAAGAGCGTCTCACTATCGGTAGAGACTCCCAGAACGACATCGTCATCGATAACACTTACATCTCTGGCAGCCACGCCGAGTTCCAGCGCCAGGCGGACGGCTCCTACGATTTAGTCGATCTCAAATCCTCCAACGGGACCTTCGTCAATGGGAAGCGCATCGAGCGCTCCCGCGTCAAAGGCGGTGACCGAATCATGTTCGGCCAACTCGACAGCCGCTTCCGCGAGCGCGCTCCGAAAGGCATCGCCCCCGCCAGCCCAAATAAGTCCACAGCCAACAAAGGCACACCCACGCCCACCGATGGCAGACGGGGAGATACCGAAAGCATCCCCGCCCGTGACAAAGACGCCCCACCGTTGCCGCCTTCGTCAGACACCGGCAAAATCGAGCCGACTAAGCCTGTCGTACATCGTGCAGCTACAGAGACGCCGAAATCACCTGCTTCACTGCCGCCGCCGCCCAGCCTGATTCCGAAGCCCGCTGCGGTGGATTCTTCTCTTGCCAAGCAATCCGCCGAACTGCGCGACGAGATCGAAAAGCTCCGCCAGCAACGAGATACCCTCAAAATCGAAGCCGACATTGAACAGCGTCGCCGTGAGGAAATACGTAGCTTAGAGGTCACTCTTGAAGTCCGTCGCAAAGAACTCAGCGAGACCCAAAGCAACATCACTGGTTTCAAATCCGAAGCCGAATCGCTGCGTAATCAGGTCCAAGCTGCCCAAAGTGAGGTCGAAACGGCCAAGGCCGAAGCGGCCAAGTTCGACCAAAAGCGTCGCGACCTTGGCAACCTCGACAGCAAACTCGATTCCACCAAAACATTAGTCGCCAAAGCAGAGGCAGACCTCGTCACTGCGCAAAAGGCCCTGGAGTCTATCCACAGCGCGGCGCAGAACAAAAACGCAGCAGACACCAGTGCCGCCGAGAAAAGACTCACGACGCTCCAGTCAGAGATCACCGCCGCTGAGGCTCGCCTCAGTGAGCTAGCGCGTCTCAAAGCCGATGCGGATCAATCCGATGCCGAGCTCAAAGCCCAGCGCAGCGCTGAATTGCAGGCCCTAGAAGCTGGGAAAGCTGCAGAAATTGCCCTTGCCAGTGAAAAACTAGCCAAAGTAGTCTCCGAACTATCCTCGACAGAAATTCGGCTCAAAGAACTGACCAATCGCAAAACTGACGCCGAAAAGTCAGAAGCGGAACTCACCGCAAAACGCAGCTCCGAGTTGCAATCCATCGAGTTAGAGCTCAGTGCCAAACAGGCCGCTTTTGCCAAGCTTACTGAGGAAACCAAATCTCTCGAAGCAACACAGGAAAAACTCACCCCGCTTCTCGCCACACTGACCAGCAGTGAAGCCAAGCACAGCAAACTCGCTGCCGAGCTTTCCAGCGCCGAAGCGCGGCTCAAAGAACTGACGCAACTCAAAGCCGACGCTGAAAAATCAGAGGCGGAGCTATCCAGCAAGCGCAGTGCCGATTTGCAGGCTCTTGAAGCCCAACTCGCCACCAAACAGGCTGACTTTGCCAAGCTTGCCGAGGAAACCAAATCTCTCGAAGCAACGCAGGAAAAACTCACCCCGCTTCTCGCCACATTGGCCAGCAGTGAAGCCAAGCACAGCAAACTCGCTGCCGAGCTTTCCAGCGCCGAAGCGCGGCTCAAAGAACTGACGCAACTCAAAGCCGACGCCGAAAAATCCGAGGCGGAGCAAAAGACCAAGCGCAGCGCCGATTTGCAGGCCCTTGAAGCCCAACTCGCTGCCAAACAGGCTGCTTTTGCCAAACTGAGCGAAGAGAGCAAAGCTCTCGAAGCCACGCTTACCGCACGCACGTCAGAAGCCAGCAGCGCGCAGGAAAAACTCACCCCGCTTCTCGTCACACTGGCCAGCAGTGAAGCCAAGCACAGCAAACTCGCTGCTGAGCTTTCCAGCACCGAAGCCAAGCACAGCAAACTCGCTGCCGAGCTTTCAAGCACCGAAGCGCGCCTCAAAGAGCTCACGCAACTCAAAGCCGACGCTGAAAAATCCGAGGCGGAGCAAAAGACCAAGCGCAGTGCCGATTTGCAGGCTCTTGAAGCCCAACAGGCTGCTTTTGCCAAACTGAGCGAAGAGACCAAAGCTCTCGAAGCAACACAGGAAAAACTGACCCCGCTTCTCGCCACACTGGCCAGCAGTGAAGCCAAGCACGCGAAGCTTACAGCCGAACTTTCAAGCACCGAAGCGCGGCTCAAAGAACTGACGCAACTCAAAGCCGACGCCGAAAAATC
>JANOBP010000471.1:0-25935 GCA_031411715.1 Verrucomicrobiaceae bacterium
TCGGTTTCAAAGCCGCGTTCGTGATGAAACAAGTAGCCTGGATACGCGCCGTAGTGCTCCGGGTGGTAAGGCGACATCTCCAAGAACCACGGATCATGCTGTGCACCCAGCGTGCCGGCGAATTGCCCGGCAAGCGTGCGACCGGAGCGGTGGATGAGCTTGTCCGGCAGCACGATGGCGGGCGGGAGGTTGTCCTTGCGCTTCGGCAGCAGCGCGGTGGCCAGCGCGGCGATGCTGGGATGATCTGACTTCTTCGGTTTGCTGGGATCAAAACCAATCGGCACATCCGTGCGGCCGGTGAGCATGATGTGGTGCCCTTGTGAGTGATCGCTGTTCCCATGCGTGAGCGAGCGGACGAGCGACCACTTTTCCGAAATACGCGCGAGACGCGGCAGGTGCTCGCAGATGTGCAGGCCGGGCGTGCGCGTGCGGATGGGCTTGAACTCACCGCGATACTCCATCGGCGCGTCTGGCTTCATGTCGAAGCTCTCATGCTGCGCGAGGCCACCCGAGAGGAAGATGTAAATCACCGACTTCGCCCGTGGTGGCCGCGCTGCAGGAGCCGAGAGAGCCTGCAAGGCCATGAGATGATTCATCCCGAGGCCCAATAAACCCACCGCACCCGCCTGAATCACTTCACGGCGGCCGATGGGATGTGTTGGATGCGGCAGAGACATGTGCGTTGAAGTACGCCCCATTGCCGCAAAGCCTTTCCAAACTCCTACTTTCGGTTCCAGGCACCGAGTTTGATCTTGTGCTCCGTGTCTTGTGTTTCCGCTTTGGTGTGGCGGAGGACTTTGGTGACGATGAACTCACCGTTTTTCACGATGACACGCAGATCGAGTTCTTCGCCATTTTTCAGCGTGAGCCCCTCAGGGATTGTCGTCGTGATCGGTGGCATGAGAGGTGCTAAATGGAAATGCGCTTTGCCGCAAGGCATCAAATGTGACTATTTGCGGTCTTTGCGTGGCGTTTTACCACGCACGCTCATGCGGAAGGGCACGGCGGGAGCGGGCCACTCGTCGCGGATCACTTTCTCGAGATAGCGCAGGTAGCTGTCCGTGAGTTTCGCGGCGCGATTGGCAAAGAGGACGAAATGCGGCACGGGAATGGCGAAGTCGGCGGCTTCGTTGACCTGCGTGGCGTAGAGCAGCTTGAAGCTGTGCGTGCTGCGTCCGAGCGCGCCGGGAGTGTTCTCGATGGCCTCTTGCAACAGGCGATTGAGTGCGCCAGTGCTGATGCGGTTCTGTGAGCCGCTGCGGACTTTTTCGATCTGCACGAAGAGCTTGCCGATGTGCTCTTTGTTCTTGGCTGAGATGGCGATGAGCGGCGCGTAGTGCAGGAAGAAGAACTCGCGACGCATGACCTCCTCCAAGTGCTCGACACGGTCTTTTTGATTGCCGCTGGGATGGAAGAGATCCCACTTGTTCATGACGAGGATGCAGGGCTTGCGCTCTTCGAGAATGAGCTGAGCGATCTTGCGATCCTGCATCTTGGCGCCTTCCGCACAGTCGATGACGAGCAGGACGAGGTCGGCGCGCTTGATGCTCTGGATGCTGCGCTCGACGCTGGAGATCTCGACCACGGTTTCGAGATGCGCGCGGCGGCGGATTCCAGCGGTGTCGATGAGCTGGTAGTGCTTGCCATTCCAGGTGGCCTGGATGTCGAGCGCGTCACGTGTGGTGCCGGGCACATGGCTGACGATGGCGCGGTCTTGATTGAGGATGGCGTTGACGAGGGATGATTTGCCCGCGTTGGGCCTGCCGACGATGGCGAGCTTCAACGGGCGGACGGTCTGGCGATTGATGGCGTCCTCGGTCTCGGTGGATTCTTTTAAATCGAGCCGCGTGGAAATGACCTCGACGAGGTGGTCGATGCCGCCGCCGTGAGCAGCACTGACCTCAATGGTGTCTTCAAAGCCGAGCTTGCTGAACTCGGCAGCGTTGAGCTTGCGCTTGGGGGAGTCCGCTTTGTTGCAGACGAGGATGACGGGCTTGCTGGTTTTGCGGAATTGACGCGCGAGGGTCAAATCAATGGGCGTGATGCCATCGACGACATCGACGACGAGCAAGAGCATGTCGGCGACCTCGAGGGCGATGGCGGCCTCGATTTGCACCTGATCGGTCAAAACATCGTCCGTGCTGGCACCGATACCGCCCGTGTCCATGATCTCGAACCAAGCCGGTCCGCGGCGGCACTGAGCGGTGATGCGGTCACGCGTCACACCAGCCTGATCATGCACGATGGAGATGGTCCGGCCAGCGAGGCGGTTGAAGAGTGCGGACTTGCCGACATTGGGGCGGCCGACGATGGCGACGGTTTTGAGAGCGGGAGGCATGCGAGTGCGGATGTTAGACAGGATTGGCTGCCATTTGGCGGCAGGAACCGGTGACATCACACAGACCAGCCCTTTAATCCATCCCCAATCCTCTTAATGTTGCTCAAATCGGCATCAGTCGTTGCTGGCGTGCTGCAATTGGCGGATGCCGTCCGCTAGGTTGATGAAGCCAGAAAGGGCCGTGAAGGCACCTGCTGCGATGGTGGCCCAGATGAGGTCTGGGGTGGTCAAATCGAGCAAAATCCATAGTACAGCGGCCATTTGGGCAAAAGTGGCCACTTTACCGGTCCAGTGCGTGTGGATGTGAAATTTACCCACAATGTGGTCGATCAGGAAAGCACCCGCGATGGAGACCAGATCACGGAAAATGACCAAAAGCGGGAACCACAGCGGGAAATGCTGCCGCCAGGCGGTGAAACTGAGCACGATGATGGCGGAGAGCAGCAGGAGCTTGTCAGCCAGCGGATCGAGAATGGCCCCAAGGCGAGTGCGCATGTTAAAACGGCGCGCCAGCCAGCCATCAAGGGCATCGCTCAGCGCGGCGATGAGAAAGACGGCCGCAGCCCACAGCCGCAGCGCTTCATTGGGGTGCTCTCCGCGTGCGCTGTCACCATAATAGATGGCCAAACCGATGAACACCGGGATGAGCAGGATGCGGAATAGCGTGATCTGGAGGGCGAGGTTCAAGGCTGGCGCATGATCGTTGTTCATGGGGCGCGTTCAAGGGTTGAATCGTGGAGATTGATCGCTTTAGAGAGGCGCATGTCGGAAATCGCGCCGCTAGATCTGCTGAATGCCTACTGTGAGGGCGTCTTCCCAATGGGGAACGACGATGGCAGTATCGCGTGGTATCGGCCCAAGATGCGTGGCATCCTGCCCATCGCGGATTTTCACCTGCCATCGCGGTTTGAGCGGTACTTTAAGGATCACCCCTTCGAAATGCGCTGGAACACTTCCTTTGGAGATGTGGTGCGCTGCTGCGCGGACCGTGAAAGCACTTGGATCAATGACACCATCGTGGATCTCTATGAAGAGCTGCACCGGTTAGGTCATGCGCACTGCGCGGAGGCTTGGCGTGATGGTCGTCTGGTCGGCGGTGTGTATGGCGTGAGCATCGGCGCGGCGTTTTTTGGCGAGTCAATGTTCAGCCGGGAGACACAGGCCTCCAAAGTGGCCCTTACCTGTCTGCAACGCCGCCTGCATGAGCGCGGCTTCATCATGCACGATACGCAGTGGACCACGCCGCATCTGGCGATGTTTGGCGGGCATGAAATTCCCTGCTCGCAGTATCTGACGCTGCTGCACCGTGCCATCAGCATGCCTGTGAGTTTCATGGACAAGCCGCCACCGACCATGCTGGTCATGCGGTAGCCAGCGCGGCCACATCACCCATTTTGGCATAGACCTCTCGACCTGAGGTGCTGTGCTCGATCAAATCATCGCAGAAACGCACTCGATCCGGCTCGAAGATGGTGATGAAGCAGGAGCCACCGAAGCGAAAGTAACCTTTTTCATCACCTTTTTGAACGGCGGTGTTGGCGGTGAAAGTTTGCACGATGGTGCCGACGCACGTCGCGCCTACGTCGAGAAGCAGCACATCACCGAGTTCAGCGGTATGCAGCGTGGTGATCTCACGCTTGTTCTCCCACAGGATCGATGGCCTGCGACGCAGTGCGATGGGACTCACCGAATAAAGTGGGCCGTTAATCAGTCTGGCAGGACCAGGAGTGCCAGCGCATGGGAAATGAAAGCGGTGGTAGTCCACGGGGCACAGTCTGGAGATCAGCATGCTGCCGTGTGCGTATTTGGCGGCGAGTGCGGAGTCGCCGAGCAGTGCAGCGAGGTCAAAACGTGTGCCTTTGATGAAAAAATTGTCACATGCGGAGATCTCTGGCAGGACCAGGTGTCGTCCATCAGCAGGGAAGGCGATCTCATTTTTTCCGGAGGCGATGGGGCGCGCTGCAGGCTTCAGTTTGCGGTAGAAGAAGTCGTTAAAGGTCGCGTAGCTATTCGGCGCATCGGCGAACTCGCCCACGTCGAGACCGTAGGTTTCGATGAAGGGCTGAACCTTCGATTGGCTTGCTGCTGCGTCCATTCGCTGGCCATACCAGCTTGAAAACAAGCGTCGCTTGACCAGAGCATGCAGGGGCGGCGCACCGAGCGGATTCTCATAAACGAAGCGCAAAAACCCTTCGCCATAGATCTGCTCGGTCTCGGTTTGTCGGGTGATGCGGTTATAAAATTGGATCGGCGTGGCTGTCATGCGCGGGCCATTTAGGCCGTTTGTTTCAAAATTGCCAGACGAACAAAGTGCGCGACAAGCGCGTTACTACGCACATACTCGCCCGCCCACGCCCCGAGCTATCTGTTATGAGCGACATCGAATCTACTACTCCTTCCCAACCGCAGTCTGATCTACTCGATCTCTCCAGTCTGCGTATGATGCCTGCATGGGTCGGTGACATTGGCAAAGAAGAAAAAATCAAAGAACGCTTCGCTGACCGTGAAGAGCGTCCGCAGCGCGGAGACCGCAATGATCGCCGTGGCGGCGGTGGCGGTGGCGGTGGCGCTGGTTTCGGAGAGCAACGTCGTTTTGGTGGTGGCGCAGGTGGCGGTGCTGGTGGCCGCCCCGGTGGCCCGCCGCGTGGAGATCGCCGTGATGGCCCTGGTGGTCCGCCACGTGGGGATCGTCGTGACGGCGGTGGTGGTCGTGGTGGCGAAGGCCGTGGGCCACGTCGCTTTGATGACCGCAACCGTGATGGCGACGCACGACCACAGCGCGAGTGGGTGCCGATCCCGCAAGACGTGCAGGTCACGGTTTATCCTGAAGACAAAACGCTCGACACCCTCGCTCAGCACGTGCGCAATACCGGTCATGCGTTCAGCATGTTTGATGCCTCGCGTCTCGTCCTCGCCGGTGGAGATCGCTTTCATGTTCGCTTTCTGTGCGCTGAAAACCGTCCCACACCGCTGTTTCAAAGCACCGTGGATGGTGGTCTCTATCTCTCACGGGATGAAGCCATCACGCAGGTGCTCAATGGTCCGGCTCTCGATAGTTACTACCGCTCTGAGGAAATCGAGCTCGAAGCTCCGAAGGGTGATTTCAAATCTGTGGCCATCTGCGGCCTCAGTGGCGAGATCCTCGGCCCACCGAGCCATCACAGCTATCAAACCGGCCTCATGCGCATCCACCGTGAGCGCTTTGGCAACATGTCACTCGAGGACTACAAGCGTCGCATCCGAGTCGATGCCGCCCCTGAGCAGGTCGAGAAATGGAAGGAGAAATGCAGCAAAGGCCGCCGCTGGGTTTACCTCAAAGCCGAAGTTCCTGAAGGCACCGACCCGCAGACCTTTGCCACTCGCGCCGAAGTGGATGCACACTTCCGCCGCATGCATGCCGCTGATGCCGTGTTGGAAGTCCGTGACGTCAGAGTCCAAGGCAACATTGACAAATCCAAGCTCTCGCACGTTCTCTTCATCATGCTGCGCCAGTCCGTTGAGAATGCGCGCAAGCATCTCTTCGAGCTCTCGCAGAAACTCAGTGCCGGGCTTGAGCGCCGTGGCCTGAAAATGTTCAAGCGTCGCGCGGGTAAACTCTTTGTCAGTGGCGTGCGTCCGCGTGCCATCGATGCAGGTGTGGTCTTCTCGGACCGTGTTGCCAAGATCGTCGAAGTGCTCAAACAAAGTGCAGGGCTGCCTGTGCAAAAGCTCGTCGAAGCCATCTCACCCTCCGCTGAAAAAGTGGACGGCGAAGCACCGAAACAGCTCACCGACGATCAAGTGGCCGTCATCAAAGACATCCGCTGGCTCGCCAATGAAGGCTACGTTATCGAATACAGTGACAACATGGTCTTCCTCGGAGTACAAGGTGAAGCTGCCGTGAAAAAAGAAGCGCCTGGAGCCAAAGATGCCGCGCCTGCTGCTGAGGCTGTTGCTGTCGAAGAAGAAACTGCCGAAGAAATCTCCGCAGATACACCTGCGCCCGTTGTTCCTGCGGTCGTTGGCGTGCTCGAAGATGGCGAGGACTGAATCCGGCATCCTCAGTTGTATCGGTCTGTTTTTGCACAAAAAGCACTGATTTTAGCCGATGCAGCCTGACACCACGCCTGACACGAAGAGGGAGACGTTCCGTCTTTTCATCGCAGCGTGCTTTGTTGTCGGATTGATCGCCGTATTGCATTTCACGCCGCTAAAACAGTGGTTGGAGGAGGCAAGACATCTTAAATCGTGGGTCGATGAGTATGGCTGGAAGTCACATGCCGTGTTCATTCTCGGCAGCATCATCGCTATCGCCATCGGCGTGCCGCGGCTGTTGCTTTGCGGTCTTGGCGGCTTGCTCTTTGGCTTTGTGGAGGGCGTGCTGGCCTCGCAGTTCGCGGGTGTTCTCGGCTCATATGGAGCCTTTCTTCTCACCCGCCGGTGGGCACCAAAGGCCTGGGTGCAGCGCAAGCTTCAAGGCAGCGAGCGCCTGCGCTCCGTGCTCGAGCGTCCGGGCATCGGTAGCATTTTCATCGCCCGTCAGCTTCCGGTGCCGGGTATCGTGCCGAATGTGCTGCTCGGCGTGCTCAACACGCGTCACAGCACCTTCTTGATCGGCACCTTCCTAGGCTACCTGCCCAGCAACATTCCCGTCGCACTCGCTGGCAGCAGCGTGGGGAAGGAGAACCTCGACAAAGCCATCACGCAGGTCGGACTCAGCATGCTAGCGCTCGGCATTTTCAGTGCGCTGATCATGTATATCCGTCGTCGGGTGAAGTGAGCGCTCTTAGGCTCGCTGAACCGCCCACAGCATCTTTACGGCCTGCACGGCGGCTTTGACGTTGTGAACGCGGAAGAGATGCGCGCCGCGCGTCATCCCTGCAGCGATGCAGGCCACCGTGCCGGCATCACGTTCGAGTGCTGGAATGCCGAGGACGTCGCCGATGACCGTTTTGCGTGAGACGGGCAGCAGAATCGGCCTGTCGAAGCGGTGCAGTGCCCGCAGATGGCGGTAGATGCTCAGGTTGTCATCCCGCTGCTTCGCAAAGTCGATACCGGGATCGATCAGGATGTTTTGATAGGACAATCCGGCGCTCTCGGCGAGCTCAAGCTTCTGCGTGAAGAAATCGACGAGCGTTTCGATGATGTCGGGATATTGCACATGCGTGTGCGGCACCTTTGGCTGGCCGACGCTGTGCATGATGAGCAAACTGGCACCAAACTCGGCACAGAGCTGAGCGTTCGTGGCATCTGGCAGCGCGCTGATGTCATTGATGATGTCCCCGCCATGCGGCAGCACCGCCGCGATCACCTCGCTGCGCCAGGTGTTGATGGAAAGCAGCGGCGCATTGAAATGGGTTTGCAGCACCGGCCATTGCGCGATGAACGGTCGCAGTCGGGCGATTTCCTCCTCCACACTGATCGCACCACGATTCGTCCGCGCACTCTCCGCACCGATATCGATGATGTCCGCACCATCGCGAAGCATCTGCTCAGCCTGTGCAAGGGCCGCGGTGGGATCCAGCGTGCCATCACCACAAAACGAGTCGTCATTGATGTTCACGATCCCCATCACCATCGGGCGGCGCGGGAATTCAATCGTGTGCTGGCGTGCGCGGAAGATCATGGCAGCGGCACCACCCTCCGTTGACGCTTCTCAAAGCGCACCGTCGTCGTGTAGCCCACGCTGCGCGCCAGTTCGAGCGCCTTATCGAAGTCCACGCCCACATCCGTGGGCTTGTGCGCGTCGGAGTTGATCACAATGGGCACCTGCGCGGCGAAAGCCATCTCTAGCATCTCGCGCGCCGGATAGATCTCGCGCACGTCCTTGCGCAGGCCGGCGGTGCTGACCTCCAAGATGCCATTGGTGTCCACCAGTGCCTGAATCACCGGCTCATAGTAATGCCGCAGGTCACCCGTTGGCCTCAAGCCGAAGCGTTTCGCCAGATCGGGGTGCGCGTGGAAATCAAACTGCCGCGTGCGGATCATCTGCTCATAGAGCTTCCAATACATGCCCCACATGTGCTCGATGTCGGAGGCCGTCTTCCAGCGTGAGACATGTTTCGGATCATCCACCGCGATGCCATCATGGATGTAATGCACGCTGCCGATGAGGTAATCCCATTCCGCCATGCCAGCGGTTTCATCGATCCAGTGCTGATAACCGTCGATGTGGTCGCATTCGAGAGCGAGCCGGATGGGAAAGCCCGGCAGCGCCTCACGCGCTTCATTCACCAACTCAAAATAGCGCGGCAGGTCGGAGAGCGGCATACGCCAGTCATCAAAGTGCTCCGGCATCGGGTTGTGATCTGATAGGCCGATCTCCGCGAGGCCAATCTTCTGCGCATGACATGCGTAGTCGATTGGATTGCCCTCGGCATGCAGGCAAAGGGGCGTGTGCGTGTGGTAATCGGTGAGCATGGGGCTTCCAAGCACTGACTCGAGTCATGAGCAATGGTAGATTTAGCATCCATCATTTTGAGGAGTATCCTGTGATTGACGAAGGTGCCTGTTGGAGGCGAAAGAGTCAGCATCATGTTTCCCCAAACGAACTGGACACAGGTAGCACAGGCCACGCTGAGTGGTGATACCGCTTCACGGCGGGCACTGGAGCAGATGTGCCGCGATTATCGTCTGCCTTTGGTTCAATTCCTTCGCTCGCGAGGGTATGATGAGCTGGCTTGCGAGGACTTGGTGCAGGATTTTTTCCTTCAATTGCTGGTATCCAAAGCATGGAAGCGCGCAGATCAGGCTCGCGGTCGATTCCGCTCCTTCCTCCTCGGTGCACTGATGCACGTCATCGCACATTCGCGTGAAAAGGCGGAGGCGACCAAGCGAGGCGGCCAAATAGAGCATGTGCACCTTGATCTTTTGGAGGACCAAGGGCTGCAGCTTGGTGCCGTTCCTGCGGAGGCGGAACGGAGTTTCGACAGCGAGTGGGCCTATAGCTTGGTTAAGAACACCCTGCATGCTTTGGGTGGGGAGTTTATAAGGGAAGGCCGAGAGGATGAATTTTTGGCGTTGCGTGGATTCCTGCCAGGTATGGAAGCGCCACCAAGCTATGAGTCCCTCTCCATCCAGCTAGGGCAGCCGGTTACGGCACTGAGGACGAATGTGCACCGAATGCGGCTGCGTTTCCGCGAGCTACTCCGCTCCGCTGTGGCCCGCACGGTGAGTGCACCGCATGAGGTGGATGAGGAATTGGCGTATCTGCGGATGCTACTAACTGAAGGGAATTGAAACCACCGCCATCTAAACCGGAAGATAGAAGGGATGATGATAACAGACTCCACCTGTCAGACCTGCGGCACCAAAATTGATGTGGTGCGGAGCGATGGCGTGTGCGCGATCTGCCTGTTTGGTGATGCGCTGGATCATAAGGTGAATGAGATGTTCGGCGGGCATGAGCTGCATGGGGTGATCGCGCGCGGCGGCATGGGGGTGGTTTATCGCGCGATGCAAAGAGAGCCACGGCGCGAGGTGGCGCTGAAGACTTTGCGTGGTGCCGAGTTGGACTCGCCGGAGGCGCAGACACGTTTCCGCGATGAAGCGCGCACGATGGCGGAGTTGGAGCATCCGGGCATCCTGCCGATCTACCAGTTTGGCCAGCAGGATGGGGTGTTGTATTTCACCATGAAGCTCGCGGCGGGCGGCACGCTGGCGGAGCGCACGGCGGCCTACGCTGGGCAATGGCGGAAGATCGCGGCGCTGATCGCGAACGTGGCAGATGCGGTGCAGTTCGCGCACGAGCACGGCGTGCTGCATCGCGACATCAAACCGGGGAACATTCTCTTCGATGAAGAAGGCCACACTTTCGTCAGCGACTTCGGTTTGGCAAAACTGGCCGAGAACGCGGATGGCGGCTTCACAGGATCTGCAGCCATGCTCGGCACGCCGCACTACATGGCGCCGGAGATCGCCGCGCACGGTTTGCGTGCCGCGACGACGGCGACGGATGTGTGGAGCCTCGGCGTGATGCTTTACGAATTGCAGGCTCAGGCGCGCCCCTTCAAATCCGACTCCGTGCCCGCGCTCATGCGTGAGATCACCGAGCGTGAGCCAGATGCGCTTGCGCAAACGGTGCCTTCCGATCTACGCATCATAGCTGGCAAGGCGCTGGCGAAAGACACCAAACGGCGCTACGCCAGCGCTCGCGCTTTGGCCGATGATCTGCGCTGCTGGCTGGAAGGCAGGCCGATCACTGCGAGATCGGTTTCGGGTGTCGAGCGACTATGGCTTTGGTCAAGGCGCAACCGCCAGCTTGCCGCGCTGGCAGTGGTGGCAATTCTCGCTGTCGGATGGGTGGGGGTAAGCGAATGGAACAATAGGGTCAAGCTCGCTAAACTTCGCACTGCAGAGAGGGAGCAGCTACGCGAGGCACTTTACGAACGCGCGCGTCTTGTGAGATCAGCGCGGTGGTCGGGTTGGAAGGAAACAGGAATTAATGCTCTGAAACAGGCGGGTAGTATCTCGCCTGGAAGCCATCTAAGGGACGAAGCAATTGCCCACCTTGCGGGATTCGACTTACAGGAAGACCGGGGTGAAGGCATGTTGGTGGTGGACGGCTTGCGTTTCGACAGCCAGTCACATGCTAATGCTTATAAGAGTCAGCGTGAATTGGGCAAAGTACGTGAGGTAAGATCTCAAGTTCTTCCCGATGGAATGAACCTCCGGATTTTCGACGCTGTAGGCGACCAGGAAATCTGTACTCTGCCACTGGCCGACGCAGGGTTTAATCCCAGCACCTCGGCTATGAATACCTTTTCAGAGGATGCCTCGGCGTTGTTTTTCAAGGACTCCAAAGGGACGCCTGAATCGCGACTGGAAATCTGGCAATGGAACCCTTCCAAATTGGTGCGCGAGTATCTGTTTACTGAGGGGCAAGTTACGACAAAAACGATGAGGGGGGAATATATCCCCTATGGTACTACCACGGGTGCTGTGGGTTTGATCAATTTACGCAGGAACACTCAAACGCGCATTGGGGGCCACACTGGCAAGGTCGAATTCGTGACGATTTCCCAGGACAAAAGGCTGATACTTAGCAGTGGGAGTGACGATCTTCGTGAACTATGGCTGGCGAATGATAGTCAATTGCTTGTAAAGGCCCGGAATATCGGAGGGAGGCTTGCCATACGTTCAGACGACAGAGTCTATTTTGTGGACCATGCTAAGGATGGCTGGGGCTGGATCAGGAGGCCGACCGTCGTGAGATTCCTCGATCATCCATTCGGACAGTTGAGCATGCGTGATCAGATCGATTTCAGCCCCGACGGTCGGCTCTTCGTCGTTGCAGCAGCGGGCGGAGTAGCCATTGGCGAGACTGCAAGTGGCCTCTGGCTGGCAAAGACCACGATCAGCTTTGCGAATTTGGCGAAGTTTTCACGGGATGGCACCGCACTATTCGTCGTTACAAACAAGGGCATACTCAACTACCCACTTCACGCGAAGTCAGGGCAGATCACTTTTGGTCAGCCGGAAAAACTGATTCCACCAGTGCCTTGGATAACCAGAACACGCTGGTCATCAGACCGACGTTGGTTGTCGGTGACTTCAGGCGGGGGTGAGACATCGTCAACAGCGACCTGTGATCTCTCAGAACCCACCCATACTTGGCGATCTGAGGAAGTTGGTGGCAAATTCATATGTTCTGCTCCTTCGCCGTATGGTGACTGGACTGTGGTCTGTCCTCCGCTGATGGTAATCAAGCGCTCGGGAGGCATTGTTCCGCTGGTGCTCCAAGGTGGTGATGTCTTCTCTCCAGCTTTGATTCCCGAAACCAAGTTCAGTCCAGACGGGCGTTGGCTAGCCGTTTCAGGCAACGGCAGATTGCTTGTTTATGATTGTCTCTCATGGCAACTTGTGCACGACGAGCAATTGGAGGAGGCCGCTGACATTTCCATTGGCAACGTGGTTTGGTCGGCCGACAGCGCCTTGCTCGCGGCTATCGTCCAGCGCCAGCAGATTAAGATTTGGAGGTCACAGTCCTGGGAGAATGTGGCAAGCTTGGAATCACCAGTGTCACGCCGGGCGCTAAATGTGAGTTTTGCCCAGGATAGCAGGTCTTTAGCGACGATTCGGGACGGCGGCAGCATTGAGATCTGGGATTTACCAAAGCTAAGCGAGGAACTTGGCAGGATCGGGATGGAGATTGAACTTCCAGCGGTTGGTAACACACCGCGTTCGCCGGATGGTTGGAGCGGCCCGTTTCTGCCACTTGAATATGAGCCGGTCTTTGGACCTGCGGCCAAGTAGTGCGGCGGTTGACGCCGTTAATGGCCCGACTCTGGGTCGAAAAGTTTTTCAAACTTTTTGAAACCTGCCGCTGCGGAGTCGGAAGAACAGAGAGTCGCCCCATCTCCTCACGACTCATTCAAACCGCCATCCACCTCCCCAGCTTATGAAAACACCACGCCCACGCACATTCCTTCGGCTCGTCCTCGCGGCGGGTTTTGCGTTCATCCTCGGCTCCGCAAGAGCGGCGGACTTCATCTCCACTTGGAATGGTGGCAACGCCAACTGGTCCCTTGGCTCCAACTGGACCACTCCCGGCGCGGCTGGCACGTTCCCAAAAAATGGGGCGTTCACTTATGATGCTCTGTTGAATTCCGGCGTGAGTACTCTCACTGAGAACATCACGGTGAAGCAATTGACGCTGAATGGCACCATTGACATCAACGGCCCGCGAACGCTCTCGCTCGACGGACTCACAGGCATGGGCATCATCGATAACAATGGATCTACAGGTGGCGCAGCGGTGACAGTGGAAGTGGGGAATAACAACACAAGTTCCAGCTTCGGCGGGATCATCAAAAACACCGTGGGATCCATCACCTTGAAGAAGATGGGGACGGGAACCCTCACTTTGTCTGGGAGCAACTCCTTCACAGGTTCAACCTTTATCCTAGGGGGCACTTTGAAAACGGGCGCGAATGATGCGTTGCCAGCCACCACCAATATCCTTTTCTACCAAGGCTCCGGAGATATGACGCTCGACTTGAACGGCTTCAACAACACAGTCAAGCAACTGTGGATGAGCGACGCTGTCGGCAGCACCACGACAATCGAGACTGGTGCCGGAACTCTAACGCTTTCGGGCAGCGGGAACAACATTCTCTATGGTAGCGGTTCAGGCAACGGGGCCACGATCAACGGTAATCTCAAACTGGGGGCCACGTCTTATGAATCCATCACCTTCAGGATTCTGGATGACGCGGACGCTCATGATGTGACGATCAACGCAACCATCAGCAGTTCCCAAGGCGCGCGGTTCTTTAAAGACGGCGCAGGGACATTGCTGCTGACAGCAAGCAACAACACATTCGGCTATGATTCGACCTCAGCGCTGGGCGGCGATGCCATCATACGGGAAGGAACACTTAAGCTTGGAGCGAACAATGTGATTCCCGACGGGGCCGGATATGGTCGGGTGTCTTTTGGAACGCCAGCCGTTGCGGGCGCGAGGCTCGACATGGCGGGTTTCAGTGACACCATCAACGGATTGAATTCGACGAGTCCTGCGACGGGGATCGTGGACAACTCCACTGGCATCAGCACGCTTACCATCGGAGCGGGCAACACCAGTTCGAGCTACCGCGGCACCATCATCAATTCAGGCGGCACGCTGAACATTGTAAAGACCGGCACAAACACACTTTCCTACTCGCAGCCAGGCACGCTCCACTCTTACACCGGCACGACTACGATCAGCGGCGGCACTGTGAACGTGACAACGCTGGCCAATGGTGGCAGCCTGAGCCACCTCGGAGCCTCCAGCAGCGCGGCGTCCAATCTTGTCTTCGACGGCGGCGGGCTGGCTTATTTCAATTTGGGATTTGGCGGTGCTAACGCGCAAAGTTTGGACCGTCTTTTCACCGTCACGGAGAACGGCGGGACCATCGTTGCTTCGGGCTCTACGGCCTTTGGTTCTGGGGCATTGAACTTCACCAACACCGGAGCCTATGTCTCGTCGGGCACAGGAAATCGCACACTGACGATCCGAGGAACCAACACTGGAGCCAACACTCTAGCAGGCGTCATCAGCGATCCAACGAGCGGCAGCATGAGTGTGACGAAATCAAATACAGGTGCATGGGTGTTGTCCGGAGCAAACACCTACGGTGGAACGACGACGGTCAGCGCTGGCACTCTGAGCGCTACCGGCAGCTCGGGTCTCGGCGCGACGACTGGCGAGCTCACCGTAGAGAACACCAACACTGGTGCTGGCACCGCTGTGGTGCTGAATCTCTCGACCACCGCCCCGACCACCAAGGGCTCGCTGAGCGGAACGAAAGCAACACCCAGCAGCGGAACCAACACCATGACGATCAACAATGGCGGACAGCTCCTCACGATCAACCAGACTGCGGATGCGACCTATGCGGGGACCATCGCGGGCAATGGCGGTTTCACGCTGGGAAACCTCAGCACGAATGCACTGACGCTCAGTGGCGCGAATACTTACAGCGGTACGACGACCGTTGATGCAGGCACGCTCACTGGCACGGGCAGCACGCCATTTGGGGCCACGACCGGAGCGCTTGCAGTGAACAACACCAACACCGGTGCTGGCACCACTGTGCTATTGAATCTCTCGACTTCGGCCCCGACCACCAAAGGCTCCTTGAGCGGGACTATCCTAACGCCCAGTAGCGGAACGAACGCGGCGACGATCAACAACGGAGGCCAAGTCCTGACCATCAACCAGACAGCAGATGCCACTTTTGCCGGAACCATCACAGGCAATGGTGGCTTCACCTTGGGAAATCTCAGCACGAATACACTCACACTAAGCGGAGTTAAAAGTTACACAGGCGCGACGACAGTGCAGGCGGGAACATTGCAGTTCACCGGCGGTGATGGCGGGAGCACCACAAACGGTTTCAGCATCTCAAATGGAGCTACGTTGCGTTTCGGTGGTTCGGATTTTTCACTCGGAGCCACAGCGGATGTGACGGGATTAGGAACGGTTGAGTTTAGCGCAGGCACCGTGACGCTCGCAGGATCCCTTTCCGGCTCGGCAATCAATGTGAATGGTGGCACGGCAAGTTTTGGTGGCACGGCAAATGCCACGACCGCGAACCTTTCCAGCGGCACACTCACCGGACCGGCGACGGCGAATGCGTCCACGTTTAACTGGAGCGGCGGCACCTTGTCCGGCACAGGCGGCACCACCGTTGCCGGCGGCAGCATCACCACCACCGGAGCCAAGGGCCTCGACCGCACGCTGAACAACACCGGCACCATCACCTTCACCGGCACCAGTGGCGCTGGCGGTCACATCGAGTTCGGCGTGGGCAACAGCACGCCCGGCATCATCAACAACAGCGGCATCTTTAACCTGTCGAGCGGTGCCAGTTTCCAAACCGCCAATGCCAACACCTCGCACGCCATCAACAACTCCGGCACCTGGAATGTCTCCGGCGGCGGCTCGAACAACACCATCAACACCGGCATCAAGTTCAACAACAGCGGCGCAGTCTCCGTCACCGGCAGCTCCACCTTCGTCACGCTCGGCGGCGGCACGCAGACGGGCAGCTTCAGTGTGGCCGGGGGCAGCGAGCTATGGCTCACCGGCGGCAGCAATCTGAACTCCGGCTCCAGCGTCACCGGCGCGGGCAAAGTGACGCTCGGCAACACCACGATCAACACCGGCAGCACCTACAACACCACCGGCGAGACCTCCCTGCGCGGCGGCAGCACCATTCTCAATACCAGCGCCACGACCGGAACCCTCACCGGCGGCACCAACCAAACCCAACTCACCGTAAGCGGAGCCACCACCAAGCTGAAGGTGAATGGCGCGTTCACCAACAACACCCAATTCACCATCCTCCAAGGCGGCGCGATCATCGAGACCACCGCATTCAACCTCAACGGCGGCGAACTTAAAGGCAACGGCAGCATCAATGGCAACGTGACCACGAGCGGGCTCTCCTCAGTCATCGCTCCCGGCCTCTCCCCGGGCACGCTGACCATCAACGGCAATTTGGCACTGAGTTCCGGTAACACGCTGGCCATGGAGATCGGCGGATTGTCACAAGGCAGTCTCTACGACTACCTCGACGTGAACGGCGCGCTCACCCTGGCCGGCATGTTGGACCTCAACTTCATCAACGACTTCCAAACCGGAGTGACCAGTCTGGATCAATTCACCCTCGCCACTGCCAACACCGATATCACGGGCAGCTTTCTCAACGTGGCCAGTGGAGGCCGACTTAACGTCGGCAGCTTTGGCAGTTTCCAGGTCTGGTATGGAGCCGGCAGTGCCTTCGGAGCCAGCAATCTCGTCCTAGGCGACTTCACCGCCGTGCCCGAGCCCTCGCGCGCCATGCTGATGCTCATGGGCATGTGTGGTCTTCTGATGCGCCGCTGCAGGGCAGGCCGGGGGACTCCAGCATGAACTGCGCCTCAGGACCCTCTCTCCAGTTTTTCCCAACAATCTTCTTCCATTGATCCATGAAAACACCATCACTCCGCACTCTGTCACGCGTGCTTATGCTTGGCATCATCACCTTGACCGCAAGCGCCCGCTCCGCAGTCGTTTCCGTGAACTTTACAGGCACTCTGCTGGCGGATAATGCCATCAGCGCGTGGAACGGCAGTTTTAGCAACAGCACAATGGATAGCCGCATCGACCTCCTGCCGTTCACCAGCCCCAGCACGGGCGCCGCACGCTACACGGGAAACAATCCCGTGAACCTGTTGGGCAGCGGCAACGTGCTGGCGGGCGTTTACACGCGGCTGGGTGGCGTCGGCACCGCTTCCGTCAGCACCATCACGGGCACCACCAGTGCTTTTGGCAGTCCGTTCAACAACTACAGCGTGCAGACCTATGCCAGCGGCAGCCGCCTGCCGGTAGCCGGTGCAACGGGCACTCTCTCTGCTGCTCTTTCGCTGCCAAATGGCACGGTGCTCAGCGCTGGCACCTCGGTTTATGCCGAGCTTTCCTCCTATGTGATGGATTACAACAATCCAGCGGCCTTCTGGTATGACAGCACAACGCACCTGACTCACCAGATGTATGAAAATGGCACCATGGACTTCTATTACCGCGACGGCGGCGGGCTTTATCACCCCTTCGCTTCCTACACCAACTCCAGTCTCGACATGGCGGCCAACTACATTTCCAACACCAACACAGCGCAGTGGAGCGGCACGAGCTCCGCCGTGGGCAACGTGCTGCTCCCGGCGACGGTCAACTTCTCGAGTTTTCTGGGCATCCTCAGGAACAGTGGCGTGATCACAAGTGAGCTGAACAGCGCGCCTTATGTCGGCTTCTTTGCCACCTACGACACAGCGTTCACGGCCAACTTCGACGTGGGAAACGCGCTCATGGTCCCCGAGCCCTCCCGAGCCATGCTGACGATACTGGGCCTCTTCGGGCTAATGCAGCGCCGCAGGCGGTCATTAAGCAGGTAGCCACTGGCGGCAATTTTTGAGTCGGCAGTTCGTTGCGGCGAAGCCAAGTGGATTTTTCTACCGGGGTGCTTTAATAAGCACGAATGGCATTTCCCACCACACGCTGGACATTGCTTGCCGAGGCTACGCTTGCGGGGGACAAGCATGGCCAGAAGGCACTGGATGATCTCTGTGCAGCTTACCGCCGTCCGGTGGAGTTGTTTATCGCAACGCGCGGCGTGCGGAGTGAGGAGTTGGAAGATGTGGTGCAGGATTTCTTTCTCAGATGGCTGCGGTCCCGCGCGTGGAAGCGCGCGGACCGTGAGCGTGGGCGCTTCCGCACCTTCATGCTCGGCGGAGTGATGCATGCGCTGGCGCATCACGTGAGAAAGGGGCGCGCGGAGAAGCGCGGCGGCGGATTGGCGGATGAAAGCCTGGAGGATCTGGCGGAAAAGGGTATCGAGCCGGAGTGCCCGAGCGCGGCGGATGCGATGGAGTTCGACCGTGGCTGGGCCGTGGCGCTGGTGGAGAATGCGTTGGCCGAGCTGGCGGGCGAAAGGCTGGGGCGTGGCAAGGAGGAAGAATTTGCCGTGCTACGGCAATTTCTTCCCGGAGCCGTGGAGGTGCCCAGTTTAGAGGAAGCGGCGGAGCGGCTGGGCACGAACGTGGACGCGGTGAAAGCGGCGGTGTACAGGCTGCGTGCACGCTTTCGCGAGTTGGTGCGTGCGGCGGTGGCACGGAGCGTGTCAGCGCCGCATGAGGTGGAGGAGGAACTGGTTTATTTGCGCTCGCTTCTGCTCTTGCAGCCAAAAACGAGTACCTTTGTGGAGCAAAACGGGAATAAGCAATGAACTCACCACCTCCACCGTCTTGAACCCCGCGCTCTCAACCACCTGTCCAGTTTGCAGCGCTGACGTGAAAGTGGGTGGTGTGTGCGCGGCCTGTGTGCTGGGGGATGCGTTTGGTGATGCTGGTGAAGTGGCAGAAGACAGCCTGGGGCATATCGGTGGGTATGAGCTAATCGAAATCATCGCCCGTGGCGGCATGGGCATCGTGTATCGCGCCCGCCAAAGCGATCCGTCGCGCGAGGTGGCGCTGAAAGCGCTGCCGGGCGCGGAGCTGATGAGTGACGAGGCGCGGCAGCGATTCAAGATCGAGGCGGAGGCGATGGCAAAGCTGGAACATCCTGCCATCCTACCGATCTATGGGTTGGGGGAGGAGGACGGTACACCTTTCTTCACCATGAAGTTCGCTAAAGGTGGAACGCTCGCAGCGCGGCTTGCGGTTTATCACGGGCGTTGGCGGGACATCGCGGAACTGCTTGTGACCATTGCTGAGGCCGTGCATTTCGCCCATGGGCGCGGCGTGCTGCATCGCGATCTGAAACCGGGGAACGTCCTCTTTGATGAGGCGGACATGCCCTTTGTGAGCGACTTCGGTTTAGCGAAGCTCATTGGATCTAAAAGCGATCTCACGCGGACCATCGCGCTCATGGGCACACCAAACTATCTTGCGCCTGAACTCACTCGCGGAGGCAAAGGCGCGGCCACCACCGCGTGCGATGTGTGGAGTCTGGGCATCATCCTCTACGAGTTGCTCGCTGGGCATCCGCCTTTTCACGGCGACAATCTGGCCACTGTGCTGCGGCAGTTAAATGAGGAGGAGACACCATCCCTACCGCGCGCGGTACCGCGCGACCTTGCCATCATCACTGGCAAAGCCTTGCAAAAGCAGCCCGCCCGCCGCTACGCCAGTGCACTCGATCTGGCGGCTGATTTGCGCCTGTGGCTGGCTGGCGAGGCGATCACGGCACGCAGCCAACCGGTGGCGGAGCGGTGCTGGCGCTGGCTGCGGCGTCATCCATTCTGGGCGGCTGCGGCAATGCTTCTCCTGGGTGGTATCGTGATGATGGCATGGAATGAGCGTCGGCTGAGCCATCGGAATGCGGAGCTGAGCCAAGGCTTGTCTGACGCACTTGTGGAGCAGGTCCGTGGTCGGCTTTACAGCGAGGATCTGTTCACACGCCATCAGGAGTGGATGACGCAGTTACAAAACGCCGCTGCGCTGGCTCCCACTCTCCGTGTCCGTAGCATGACGGCTTCCGTGCTGGCCATGCCGCGCGTGGTGCAAACCGAGCGGCACCGCTACCGTGATCTCATGGCACGCGGAGAAGCCATCGCTGTCAGCGGTGACTTGAAGCTCCGTCTCACTCATCGGCATGTGCAGGCGAAGTCTAAAGAGCGTGTGATCGAACTCACCGCGTTGGGTGCACCGGTGGATGATGCGCCTGCGGTCTGGCGCCGTCAGTTGCCCAAGGACTCGGCCATCTTTGCCGACATGAACGATGACGGCTCACGTGTCGTGTTCTCTGATGGTTCGGTGTCAGAGCTCTGGGACACCCAGGGCGACAAGGAGATCGGCCAGATCGAGCCGGATGCTACGAATCATCCCACCTTGGGTAAACTTTGGTTCGTCGATCTGCATGCCACGCAGCCGCTGCTCGCCTGGGTCGACCGCAAAGGGTCACTTTGGGCGTGGCGCTATCCTGATGGGGAAAAAATTCGTCTAGGTGAACCCACGCAGCCTGTGCATGGGCTTGTCTGGTCGCCAGCAGGGGATCAAATCGCCACCAGCAGCCCCAGCGGTGTGCAGCTCTGGCAGTCCGGCACCCTTGCCACTCCGGTCAGCATCGCCTGGGCAGGTGCATCGGATGCGCTGGCGTGGTCAGCCCAGGGACTTGTGGTTGGACACATCCAGCAGCCCGAGGCGGTGGTGATTCGTGAGCAGAAAATAGTGTGCATCCTGCGCACGGGCGAGGCCCGCCTAACACGCTTCGACACCTTCCCCGGCACCTGGCAGGCGCTGGCTGTGAGCGCAGACGACAAAGGCTGGCTCTGGGACATGCGTGATGGCAAGCCTCTCGTGCGCTTCAGTGCAGGACAGATCATGCTCAAAGCCGGCACCGACGGAAGGCACTTCGTTGGCAGTCGGGAGAATAACATGATGTCCGTTTATGAGATCACTCACGATCCCGTATTCCGAGAGTTCGAGTGCCCCCGTGCATTTCCAGATGGGGCTATTTCCTCCATCCTGCGAGTCAGCGCAGACGGACGCACCGCGATCACTGTCACCAAGACCGGTCTGCTCATCTGGGACCGTCAGCAGGGCCGCATGATAGCCGAATGGCCGCTCGCAGGCGGCAGCAAGCCATCGGTCGCCTTCTCGCCAGACGGGCGCACGATCTTCGCCAGCCAGGGGAAAGGGCCCGGGCTCTACCGGCGGTCGATCGCTTGGAAGGGCGACGTGCTGGAACTCGGTGAACCCACACTGGTGCCCGGCACTGCAGGCCAGCTCGTGCAGCAGATTGACCGCACCAGCACGCGCTACCTGATGGCCGACGCCCAAGGCCAAGCCATCTGGGAAGGCGCGGCTGAAGGGCCCATCAAGGTGGTGTCACGGCTCGAAGCCGGGCAACCTGATCGCCGCTTGAGCGCCTCGTTCACCTATGGCTATGCCGATACCACAGCCTACCGTGCGATGCCGCTCTATGATGGTCTTTCAAATCGCGTGCTCCAGCGGATCACTACCAGCGGGGAATGGGCAGGGCGTGCACTGTTTTCTCATGATGAGCATTGGCTGATGGCTCACACCCGCAGCTACTACCGCCTCTTTTCGGTAAACGACTGGACGCAGCGTTTTGAGATCGTCTATTCCGTGTCCGGCAAGTCCTACGGCAAGCTCGCCTTCAGTCCTGACTCGAGTATGGCCGCCCTCGAGCAGTCGTCTGACCTCTTTGCTCTCGTCACCGTCCCAGAAGGCCGCCGCCTGGCGGAGCTTCAGGCCCTTAGCGCTGGTGACATCATCGGTATCGCCATGCCAGACAGCCACCACCTGCTGCTGCTGAACAACAAGCACCGGCTCTATGAATGGAATCTCGATGCGCTGCATGCCGAGCTGACCGCGATGGGGATCGGCTGGTAGCCAAAAAATCTTTTTTGCTCCGCCGCGTACCCTTTTTCCGCCCGAGCGGAAGAACGAGGTGATGAAAACATGTCGCCGCTCCATCTCCCGCCTCGTCGCCCTCTCCACTCTGCTGGCGCTGCCACTGCACTCACCCGCTGCTGACTTCACTTGGAATGGCGGAGGCGGAGACGGCAATTTTAGCACCGGACCGAACTGGGTCGGCGGCAGTCCGGCGGTGAGCGATCTGATCAACACCAACCTCATTTTCGGCGGCACGCTGCAACTCGCCCCGAATCTCGACAGCGCCTTCAGCACGAAGGGCCTGACCTTTGACAGCACGGCAGGTGCCTTCTCCTTCACCGGCTCCACGCTCAGCCTCGGCAGCAGCGGCATCGTGAACAACAGTACGAACACGATGACCTTTGGCAATGCGGTGAACTTTGGCGGCGTGGACAGCTCCACCATCAACGCTGCCAGCGGCGGACTGACTTTCAACAATACCGTCACCATGCCAACGACCACGCTGACGGTCATGGGTGCGGGAACGACCATGCTCTCCGGTGCGTCGGCGTCACTCGCGGTCGCCGTCTTTCAAACCTTGCAGCTCAATTCGGATTTCACGGTCGATGCCGGGGCGCAGCTCACCCGTGCCAGTGGTGGCGCGGTCACCCCTGCTGCTGGTAAAACGCTGACGTTGCAGAATGGCGGAGATGCAACCTTCACAGGCGGCTACACCGCGACGACCGCCTCGACCATCACCGTCACCGGTGCCGGCTCGACTTTGAACACCACAACAGCCAGCCTGAATGTCTATGCAGGGAGCACATTGAATGTGCTGGCCGGTGCCGACGTGACTGCCACGGGAGGTAACGTCAATCTGGCGGACACGCTGGGCGGCGGCACGCTGCTGGTGGACGGTGCTGGCTCCAGTGTCACTGCCACGACGGGCGGGCTCTTCGTAGGTTTCAGTGGCAATGCGGGCATTGCGAACTTTAGCAATGGAGCAACGGGAAGCTTCAACTCGATCGGTGTGTCCGATTCTGTGGCGGCGGGCTCGACGGGTTCACTCATTATTCAGAGCGGGGCGACCCTCACCGGCACCAAACTCGAAATGTCTCCGAATGCCGTGGCCAATAGCAGCACGCTGACCATCACGGGCGCAGGTTCATCGCTCACCCTCAGCGGCTCATCGGCATCCATCATCGGCGCGGCGAGCGCCAGCACGGCCAGCCTGAACATTCAAACCGGAGGCGCCTTCAGCACTAACAGCGGCACCACGACGGTCAACGCCACCGGCACGGTGAACCTCGCCGGTGGCACGCTGAATGTAAGAGGCATCTTCGACAACAATGGCACCTTGAACTTCACCGGGGGAACGCTGGATGTGAAGACGGGCGGAAACTTCCAGAGCGGCACGAGCACGCTCACCGTGCCGACCGGCGCGACCCTGGCGATCAATGGCGGCACTTACACGTCTCAAGGCGATCTCGCGATCGATGGAGGTCAGCTAACCTCGAACTCCAACACATTGACACTCAACGGAGGGACAACGCTCACGGTGCAGAATGGTGGGGACTTGGTTGCTGTCACTTTGAGCAATGGCACTTCCTCATCTATCATTGTCATCGGCGATGGCTCGACCATCAACGCTAGCTTTGCACTAGCTCTCGGTGGCGGAAGTTCGATGAGCGTTCTGGCGGGTGCCAGTGTCACCACCGACCTTGCTCAATTCGGATTCAACGGTGGCGCGCCTGGTGCAAACAACTCGACAGTGCTGGTAGATGGCGTGGGCGCGTCGGCGTCATCCCTTTCTGGAGGCTTGCTGTTGATGGGCCGCAACGGCAACACAAACACGCTCACGTTTAGCAACGGAGGGACTGGCAGCTTCACGAATCTCTCCTTGGCTAACACAACGGCTGCCGGAACCACGGGAACCATCACCGTCACCGGTGCAGGCTCGGCACTCGCCCTCACCGGCACAGATGCTCCGACAATCGGTGCGACTAGCGGCAGCTCGGGCACGCTGAACATCCAGAGCGGCGGCACCTTCAGCACCAACACCGGCACCACCACGCTCAACACCACCGGCACCATCAATCTCTCCGGCGGCACCTTGAATCAAAATGGGACCATCACGCGTGCGGGTGGCGCACTGAACTTCACCAGCGGCAGGTTCAATGCCAACGTGCCTTTTGTGGCTGGATCGGGCGGCGTGCTTGGCACGAATGTCACGCTGGGCAGCGGGCAGACGCTGAACACGACGAACACGGCAACCATTGATTCAGGCGGCACGCTGGCGGTCAGCGGTGGCACTTATAACTCGCAGGGCGATCTCACGGTGAATGGCACGCTCACACGCGATGCAGCGAGCACGTTCACCCTCGCAGCAGGCAAAACAATGACGGTGCAGGGCGGCGGCAGCGCGGCTTTCACCGGGGCGCTCAATCACAACACCGCCTCCACCATGACCGTCACAGGGGCGGGCTCATCGCTCTCAGCCACGGGGTCGCTATCGCTCGCCAGCGGCAGCACCACGAATGTGTTGAGCGGCGGCAGTCTCAGCAGTGGCAGTGCGGCGACGCTGAGCACAGGCGCGACGCTGAACGTGAATGGCGGCACGGCCACTTTCACCGGCGGTCTCACCAGCACGGGGGCGCTGAATGTCTCTGGCACCTCGGACCTCTTTGGTGCGGTATCACAATCCGCCAGCGCGGCGACAAGCATCGCGGTGGGCGGCACGGCCAACTTCCGCAACAGCGTCACGCACAGCGGCGGCACCTTCTCCGTGGACACGGGCGGGAGCGCGGTCTTCCACGGCGCGGTGAGCGGACCGGGGAACTTCAGCGGCACGGGTGCTGTGGACTTCCGCGGCGGTTACTCACCCGGCAGCAGCCCAGGGATCGTCACCATCGCAGGTGACGCTATCTTTGCGCCGACCAACACACTCACGATGGAGATCAGCGGCCTCACGCCCGGCACACAGCACGATCAGATTCAAGTCGGCGGCAACACCACGCTGGGCGGCACGGTGAGTCTGGCCTTCACCAGCAGCAGCTTCTTCCCGCAGTCGGGGAACAGCTTCGTCATCATGGACACGGCTGGCACGTTCACGAACACCGCCACCTTCACGCCCAGCGGCCTGCGCTCCGGCTGGCAGTTCAGCACCAGCTACAATGGCACCACGGGTGAACTGACCGTGAACTCCCTGAGCAAAGGCATCCCGCTCGCCGCGCCGACGGCTAACGCCACCTGGAACAGCACTTCTGGCAACTGGACCGATGCTGCCCGGTGGAGCACCAACCCGAACGTCCCGCTCAATGGCAACGGCGGCTTCGTCTATAACGCCACGCAAAACGGCGGCACACTCACGGTGAACCAAGCCATCGACATCGACGGCTTCACCATGGCAGGCGGCACGGTCAATGGTGCCAGCACACTGACTCTGAGCGGTCCCTTGACCTGGACCGGCGGCAACATCGGTGACTCGGGCACCCTCAACGCCAATGGCGGGGCGACGCTCAGCGGGGCTAGCACTAAGGAGATGGGCAACAGCCGGGTGGTGAACCTCAGCGGCACCTCGACATGGACTGGTGGCATCATCCAGGTCGCCAACACCAGCGTGCTGGTGAATACGGCGGGCGGCACCTTCACCACGAATTTCGGCGGGAACCTGAACGCATTCTTCGGCGGCACCTTCACCAACGCGGGCACCTTCACCAAAGCTGCTGGCGGCGGCACCACCACCATCTCTACGGTCTTCAACAACACTGGTACGGTGAATGTGGATAGCGGCACGCTGAGCCTGACTGGCACCACCAGCACCCACTCGGGTGCGTTGTCGGTCAGCGCGGGTGCCACGCTCCAGTTCGCTGGCAGCGGCACCCATAATCTCAACGCGGGCACTTCTTTTACCGGAGCAGGCACGGTGTCGCTGACCAGCGGCACAATGGCGGTCAATGCGGCGGTGTCCTCGGCGGCCAGCACGGCCTTTAGCATGTCCGGGGGAGCGATCAACGGAACAGGAACCCTCACGGTCAACGGGCCGATGACGTGGACCGGCGGCAACATCGGTGGCTCGGGTGCCATTAACGCCAATCAGGGAGTGACTTTCAGCGGGACTAACACCAAGGAGATGGGAAACAGCCGGGTGGTGAACCTCAGCGGCACCTCGAGCTGGATTGGCGGCACCATCCAGGTCGCCAACACCAGCGTGCTGGTGAACACGGCGGGCGGCACCTTCACCACGAATTTCGGCG
>JANOBP010000472.1:0-2072 GCA_031411715.1 Verrucomicrobiaceae bacterium
CGGCGAGTTCGGGTTCTTTGGCGGGATTCGCCAGCGCCGCGGCGAAGGCCTTTTCGAAATCGGCGAGGCTGTATTTGAGTGCATCGACTTCCATGTCGGGCTTGGTGTTCTTTTCCAGGCGGTCGCGCTCGCTGGTGGCGATGAGGAAGGCGCGGAGTTTCTGCTCGGCGGTGAGGTGGCGCTGATGGGCAGCGGCCTGCTGATAGGTTTTGGTGAGCGCGATTTCCCGAATGAGCCACCGCAGGTCAAACAGGTGCGCGGTGAGTTCTTTGCCGAGGAGTTCGAGCAATTCAGGATGCGCAGGCGGGTTCTCACTGTGGTGCAGGTCCAGTGGCTCGACGATGCCCTTACCGATGAACATGAACCACACGCGGTTGGCGATGTTTTTGGCAAACAAGGCGTTCTCAGGTGCGGGGATGCGCTGGGCAACCTCTCGTAGCGGACTAAACTTCGGTTGGCCGACTTCTTTAGTTTTGCGGTCGGGTTTGACCAGCCATGCATCGTCGCCGGTGGTGGCGGGGATCATGACTTCCTCACCAAAGGGGATGCGTGGTGCGGTTTGGGCCTTTTTGTCGGTGAGGACGGAGACGAAGTCGTATTTGGCGGCGATGAGGCCCTCACTGAGCCAGGGTGTCTTGTGTTTGTCGTCAACGGGCTGGAGCTTGAGGTTCTGGTAGACGGTGTAAAGGCCGCTGAAGTCGATTTGCTTGTAATCATTCACACTGAGATGCCGGTGGCACTGGCAGCACTGGAGGTCGATGCCCATGAACATGCGCCCGACGTCACGCGTGAGCCCTGGGTAGTCCGTGTCCTGCTGGCCGACCTTTTCCAGTCGTCGTGTGATGAAGTAACCAGCACCGCGCTGTTTCTCGTCGAGGAAGTCGGGAGCCAGCATTTCACGCACCATGGTGTCCCATGGCTTGTTTGTTTTAAAACAGTCCACCAGCCAGGCTTTCCATGCCTCGTTGTCACCGCGGCGCTCCATCAGCATGACATGAAACGCATCCGCCATGCGCACGGCGAAGCGTGGCGCGGCGATGAGCTTGTCGATGAGCTTGGTGCGCTTGTCGGCTGATTTGTCCGCGAAGAAAGCGCGGGCTTCATCGGCGGTGGGGATGCCACCATCAAAATCCAGCCAAACGCGACGAAGAAACTCCGCGTCATCAGCCGCAGCTGCCTTTGTGGACAGTAGGGCGTCGAATTGAGGCGCATCCGCCCAAGCGGAAGCGATGAGCGCCAGCAGACAGATGACGAGGCGAGGCATGCAGGCGATACGGTGCAAGTGGGGCATAGTATTACATGAAGCTGGTTGATTTATGGTGTGCGCCTTCACAAGATGGCCGCTCTATTTTGCAGATGAACAAACCTCTTACTGGAAAGATCGCATTGGTTACGGGTGGCGCTCGTGGCATCGGACGTGCTGTCGCGCTAAAGCTCGGACGGGCAGGCTGCGACGTCGCCATCGTCTATCATAACAGTCACGAGGAGGCTGAAGCCGTGTGCGAGGCTGTGCGTGGCCTCGGGCAGCGAGCGCTTGCCGTTCAAGCCGATGTGGCGGATCCAGAAAGCCTGCGTGAGGCTTTTGATGCGTTTAAGCAGCAGTTCAGCCGCTTGGATTTCGTGATCAGCAATGCGGCGATTGGCGTGCTCAAGCCTGCCATGGAGCTTTCCATGAAGCATTTCCGTCGCTGCATGGAGACGAATGCCCTGGCGCTCAATTCCTTGGCGCAGAACGCCGTCCCACTGATGACCGACGGCGGCTGCATCATCGGCATGTCGAGCCTCGGCTCCGTGCGGGCCATTCCTCATTACGCTTTCATCGGCGCATCCAAGGCCGCGCTGGAAGCACTCGCGCGCGGTTTGGCGCAGGAACTTGGGCAGCGAAATATTCGCGTGAACATCGTCAGCGCTGGCGTGGTGGACACAGATGCGCTGAAGCATTTTCCCAATCGCGAGCAGTTGCTGGCGGAGTCTGCTAAGCGCACGCCGCTGGGCACATCACTCTCGACGGAGCAGGTGGCGGATGCCGTTTACTTGCTCTGTCTGCCGGAAGCGGCCATGATCACTGGCCA
>JANOBP010000473.1:0-17605 GCA_031411715.1 Verrucomicrobiaceae bacterium
CACCAATCTGCTGCCCGGCGACTACGCGGTGCAGTTCCCGCTCAATGCAGGCCCGCTCGTGCTCACCGGCATCGATGCAGGCACCGACGACGCGCTCGACAGCGACGCGAACCTGACCACGGGCAAGACGATCAACGTCACGCTCGCCGCGGCAGAAAACAATTCGAGCCTCGACGCGGGTTACGTGTCACCGCTCGCGTCGCTCGGAGACTTTGTGTGGAGCGATCTCGATCGCGATGGCGTGCAGGATGCGGGCGAACCCGGCATCCAGGGCGTGACCGTCACGTTGCTTGACAACACCGGCGCCGCCATCGGCACCACCACGACAGATGCGACTGGTTACTATCACTTCACCGGCTTGCAGCCAGGCACGTATGCCGTGCAGTTCCCGGCCTCGCTCAATGGTGGCAACTTGGTGCTCAGCGCGGCTGATCAGGGTGGCAATGATACCACCGACAGCGATGCAAACATCACCACCGGCAAGACGATTGACGTCACGCTCGTCGCCGCCGAAAACAATCTCAACCTCGACGCGGGCTACAACTCGCCGCTCGCTTCGCTGGGCGATTACGTCTGGTTTGATCTCAATCACAACGGCATCCAGGACGGTGGCGAGCCTGGCATCGAGAACGTGACCGTCACACTGTTCGACAGCGGCGGCATCGCTGTCGGCACCACCACGACGGACGCGACGGGTTATTATCACTTCACCGGACTGCAACCCGGCGACTACAGCGTCGGCTTCCCGCTCAATGTGGGCACGAAGCTGCTGACAACGGCGGATGTCGGCCTCGACAATGCCGACAGCGATGCGAACACCGCGACTGGCAAGACCATCGCCATCACGCTCGCCGCTGGTGCAAACGACGCGACGTGGGATGCGGGCTACTACTCGCCGCTCGCCTCGCTTGGCAACTTCGTCTGGCAGGACACCAACAAGGACGGCATCCAAGACAGCGGCGAACCCGGCATCGCCGGCGTGATCGTGACCTTGCTCGACAGCGGCGGCACTGCCATCGGCACCACCGTCACCGACGCCACCGGCTACTACAGCTTCGTCGATCTCCAGCCGGGCACCTACATCGTTCAGTTCCCCGCGAGCTTGAACAGCGGCCACCTCATCCTCACCTCGCCTGACGCCACCGGTGACACCCTCGACAGCGACGCCGACACCGTCACTGGCAGAACCGCCAGCGTCTCCCTCATCGTCGGTCAGAATGACATGACGATCGACGCAGGCTTCATCTCACCCAAGGCCTCCCTTGGCGACTACGTCTGGATGGACCTCGATCGCGACGGACAGCAAGACGTAAGCGAACCCGGCATCGCGGGCGTCACCGTCGTGCTTTACGACAGCATCGGCACCGCCGTCGGCACCACGACGACCAACGGCACCGGCTACTACTTCTTCGGCGATCTTGATCCGGGCAACTACAGCGTCGGGTTCCCCATCACGCTGCCAAACAGCGCCGTGCTCACCTCGCCGCTCCTGGGAGCGACAGCCACCGACAGCAACCCTGTCATTGCCACCGGACGCACGGCTGCAGTGACCCTCACCACGGGACAGCATGATGGCAGCATCGATGCTGGCTACGTCTCCCCGCTGGCCTCCATCGGCGACTACGTCTGGAGCGATCTCGACCGTGACGGCGCTCAAGACGCCGGTGAACCCGGTATCACCGGCATCACGGTCAATCTCTACAACAGCCTCAATGTGCTCGTGGGCACCACCACGACCAACAGCGTCGGCTACTACCACTTCGGTGATCTCCAACCCGGCGACTACAGCGTTGGTTTCCCAACAACACTGGGCAACGGCCACGTGCTCACTGTTGCAGACAACACCACCGACGACGCGGACAGCGACGCCGATACGACGACCGGCAAGACGGTCGCCGTCACCCTTGCGGCGGCGCAGAACTACGCGGACTTCGATGCGGGCTACGTCTCCCTGCTAGCTTCGCTCGGCAACTACGTCTGGCTCGATCTCAACAAAGACGGCATCCAGGACTCCGGCGAACCCGGCATCCAGGGCGTGACTGTGAACCTGCTCAACAGCAGCGGCGTTGCCATCGGCACCACGACCACCGATGCGACGGGTTACTACTTGTTCGCCGAGTTGCAGCCCGGCACTTACGCTGTGCGGTTCCCGACCACTCTTAACAGCGGCGCACTCACCCTCACCGGCCTGAAGCAGGGCACCGACGTCGCCCTCGACAGCGACGCCGTCCTCGCCACGGGGATCACTGTCAATGTCACCCTTGCGGCTGCGGAGTATAACTCGACCATCGATGCAGGCTATAACTCGCCGCTCGCTTCCATCGGCAACTACGTCTGGAAGGATCTGGATCGCGATGGAGTGCAGGATGCAAATGAACCCGGCATGCAGGGCGTGGCCGTCACCTTGCTCAATGGCAGCGGCGCGGCCATCGGCAGCACGTTGACTGATGCGTCCGGCTACTACCACTTCACGGACTTGCAGCCTAGCACCTATGCCGTGCAGTTCCCGATCAGCCTGAACAACGGCGACCTCGCCCTCAGTCCGATCGACCAAGGCACCGATGACGCTCTCGACAGCGACGCCAGCCTCACCACCGGCAAGACCATCGACATCATCCTCGCCGCCGGTGAGAACAACAACAGCATCGACGCTGGCTTCTATTCGCCGCTCGCATCGCTGGGTGATTTCGTCTGGTTTGATACCAACCACAATGGCACGCAAGACAGCGGCGAGCCTGGCATCGAGAACGTGACTGTCACGTTGTTCGACAACGCTGGCATCGCGGTCGGCACCACCACCACGGACGGCACGGGCTACTATCGTTTCACCGACTTGCAGCCTGGCGACTACAGCGTCGGCTTCCCGCTCACCCTCAGTGCATCCCGCGTGCTCACCACGGCTGATGCAGGTTCCGACAGCACTGACAGCGACGCGGACGTGCTCACTGGCAAGACCATCACCACGACACTCGCGGCTGGTGAGAACGATCTGAGCTGGGATGCTGGTTTCTACAATCCGCTCGCCTCACTGGGCGACTACGTCTGGATGGATCTCAACCGCGACGGCGTGCAGGATGCAGGTGAACCCGGCATCGAGCACATCACCGTCACCTTGTTTGATAGCGTTGGAGCCGCCATCGGCACCACGACGACGAACGCGACCGGCTACTATCACTTCACCGACTTGCAGCCCGGTGACTACAGCGTCGGCTTCCCGCTGACCATCGGCACCAACGTGCTCAGCGCAGCCGATCAAGGCACCGATGACGCGAAGGACAGCGATGCCAGCATCACCACGGGCAGGACCATCGTCACCACGCTCGTCGCTGGTGAAAATGACGGCACCTGGGATGCAGGCTACAACTCACCGCTCGCCTCCATTGGCAACTTCGTCTGGAAGGACCTCGATCACGACGGCGTGCAGGATGCCAACGAGCCCGGCATCCAGAACGTCATCGTCAACCTCCTCGACAACACGGGCACTGTGATTGGAACGACAACCACCGACGCCACTGGCTTCTACAGCTTCACTCACCTGCAACCCGGCGACTACGCCGTGCAATTCCCAACCAACGTCGGCAATCTGGTGCTCACCACCATCGACCTCGGTGGCGATGACGCGAAGGACAGCGACGCCGACACATTGACCGGGAAAACCATCACCGTCACGCTCGCTCCCGCCGAGAACAACACCACGCTCGACGCCGGCTTCTACAATCCGCTCTCCTCGCTCGGTGACTACGTTTGGATGGACCTCAATCGCAATGGACAGCAGGATGGTGGCGAACCTGGCATCAAGAGTGTCACGGTGAACCTCCTCAGCAGCACCGGCACCGTGATCGGCACCACCACGACGGACAGCACGGGCTACTACCTCTTCAATGATCTGCAGCCCGGCACCTATGCCGTGCAGTTCCCGATCACCCTTGTGGACGGCAGCGTCATCACCAGCGTCGATCAAGGCGCAGACGCCACGGACAACGACGCCAGCATCACCACCGGCAAGACTATCAACGTCACGCTTGCCGCCACCGAACACAATCCAACCATCGACGCAGGCTATGTGTCTCCGTTCGCCAGCATCGGTGACTTTGTTTGGAAGGATCTCGACCGCAATGGCCAGCAGGACGGCGGCGAGCCCGGCATCGAGAATGTCATCGTCACGCTCTATAACAGCAGCGGTGTCGCAGTCGGCACCACCACCACGGACGCCGTCGGTTACTACAGCTTCTACGGCCTGCAACCCGGCACCTACAGCGTCGGCTTCCCGCTGACCGTTGGCATCAATGTGCTCAGCCCTGAAAATGTCGGCAACGACGCCAGCGACAGCGATGCAAGCCTGACCACGGGCCGCACCACGAGCATCACCCTTGTGCAAGGTCAGAATGATCCGAACTGGGATGCTGGCTACTACTCGCCGCTCGCTTCCCTCGGCAACTTCGTCTGGGAAGACGTGAACAAGGATGGTCAGCAGCAGCCGACCGAACCAGGCATTGCCAATGTCACCGTCGTCTTGCTCAACAGCACCGGCACGCCGATTGGCACTACCGTCACTGACGGCACGGGCTACTACAGCTTCGTCGATCTCCAGCCCGGCACCTATGCCGTGCAGTTCCCAGTCTCGCTGAACAATGGCGGCTACACGCTCACCACCGCGACCACCGGGGCCAGCGCGACCGACAGCAATGCCAACGCTACCACGGGCATCACCGCCAATGTCACGCTCGTGGCCGGTCAGAATGATCCGACCATCGACACAGGTTACATCACGCCGCTCGCCTCTCTGGGTGACTTCGTCTGGATGGACCTCAACAAGGATGGCAAGCAGGACGCTAGCGAACCTGGCGCGGCTGGCGTGACTGTGAAGTTGCTCAACAACAGCGACGTCGAAATCGGCACTACCGTCACCGATGGCACCGGCTTCTACCACTTCGCAGGTCTCACTCCTGGCACCTACAAAGTGCAGTTCCCGCTGACGCTGGCTGACAGCTCCGTGCTTACCGTCGCCGATCAGGCCGCGGGTGATGACACGCTCGATAGCGATGCAAACACAACCACCGGTCGCACCATCGCCACCACGCTTGTCGCGGGTGAAAACGATCCGACATGGGATGCAGGCTACTACTCGCCGCTCGCAGCTCTTGGCAATCGCGTCTGGCTCGACATCAACAAGGACGGCATCCAGGACGCCAATGAACCCGGCATCGCCGGCATCCCTGTCACGCTCTACAATAGCGTCGGCGCTGCCGTCGGTCACGACGTCACGGATGGCGAAGGCTACTACTGGTTCCTCGATCTCCAGGCTGGCACTTACAGCGTTGGATTCCCAACGGTGGTCAACGGAGTCAATCTGCTCACCGGTGCTGACCTCGGCACGGAAGCAACGGATAGCGATGCCAACATCACCACGGGCCGCACCGCCACCGTTACACTTGCCGCAGGTGAGGTGAACTCGGATGTCGATGCAGGCTACTACTCGCCGCTCGCTTCTCTGGGCGACTACGTCTGGCTTGATCTCAATCGCGATGGTCAGCAGCAATCCGGTGAACCCGGCATCGCCAATGTCATCGTCACTCTCTATGACGCCAATGGCGTGGCTGTCGGCACCGACGTCACCAATGGCGACGGCTATTACTCCTTCATCGACCTGCAACCCGGCGACTACAGCATCGGCTTCCCGGCCAGCGTGCAGCCCGGCTATGTGCTGACCAATGCAGATCAAGGCACCGATGATGCCAAGGACAGCGACGCGAACCCAACGACCGGCCGCACGATCACAACGACACTCGTCGCTGGCGAAAATGATCCAACATGGGATGCAGGTTACACCTCGCCGTTCGCATCGCTTGGCAACTTCGTCTGGCATGATCTCAATCGCGATGGCATCCAGCAACCCGGCGAACCCGGCATCGTGGGCGTCGTCGTCACTCTCTACAATGCCCAAGGCACAGCCGTCGGCACCGACTCGACGGATGGCAATGGCTACTACTCATTCCATGACCTGCAACCCGGTGAATACTACATCGGCGTGGCCACCACGCTGAATGACGGCCTCACCCTCAGCCCGCAGGATCAAGGCACCGATGACTCGCTCGACAGTGATGTCTCACAGATCACGGGCCGCTCCGCTCTGACCACGCTCTCCGCGGGTGAAAACGATCCGACCTGGGATGTCGGCTACTACACGCCATTCGCGAGCATCGGTGATCGCGTCTGGCGCGACTCCGACCGTGATGGCATCCAGGACAGCAACGAGCCCGGCATCGCAGGCATCCGCGTCACCTTGTATGACAGCACGGGCGTCGCCATCGGCACTGACATCACCGACGGCCTCGGCTACTACGGCTTCTACGATCTCCAACCCGGCACCTACGGCCTGGGCTTCCCGACCGAACTCATCGACGGCGCATTGATCACCACCATCGATCAGGGGGCAAACGATGCCAGGGACAGCGATGTCAATGCGACCACTGGCCGCACCATCACCACCGTGCTCGTCGCTGGCGAGAACGACATGACCTGGGACGCTGGCTACATCAATCCTCCGCTCAGTCTCGGCGACTTCGTGTGGCTTGATCAAGATCACGATGGTCTCCAGGATCTCGGCGAACCCGGCATCGCGCTCGCGAAGGTGGAACTGTTCTTCGCGAACATGACACCGGCCCGTGACTATGAAGGCAACCTCGTCGTCTTCCAGACCACCGGCAGCAACGGCGAGTATCTCTTCACCAATCTCGCTCCTGGCGACTACATCGTTCGTGTCACCGCTCCAGCAGGTCTGGAGCCGACCATCGGCGGCGTCGATCCTGACAACGACAACAACAAGGACAGCAATGGCGTCGAGATGCTCGGTGAAGACTTTGTGCAGTCGCTGCCGATCACGCTGCTGAACAACAGCGAGCCTGTGAACGACAGCGATGTCGATACCAACACGAACCGCACCCTCGACTTCGGCTTCTACTATCCGAAGTATGACCTCGCGCTGCGCAAGACGCTGGCGCCAACGCAGGCCAACCCGATCAAGGCTGGCAGCAAGGTGACCTTCAACATCGAGGTGTTCAATCAAGGCGACATTGCCGTGAACAACATCACGCTCGTTGATTACACCCCGGTCGGCCTCGTGCTCGACACTGCGCTCTCACCCAACTGGGTCGCGCAGGTCAATGGCACCGCCACCGGTCTCATCATCAATCCAGTCGCTCCTGGCAGATCCGCCATGGTCAGCATCACCTATACCGTCGCACTGACGGCTGAAGGCAGCACGCTGCACAACTTCGCTGAAATCACCGGTGCACGCGACCCAGATGGCGCGCTCATCGCCGATGTGGACAGCACGCCTGACAGCATCCCAGGCAATGACGGCCTGGTGGATGACGATGAACTCTACAACAACAACGGTGACGAAGATGACCACGATCAAGCGGACATCGTCATCCTGCCTCCAGGCGTCTGGGATATCGCTTTGCGCAAATCCTTGGCCACCACTCAGGCTGCGTCCGTGAACCCAGGCGACAACGTCTCGTTCAACGTCGAGGTCTTCAATCAAGGCACCGAAACGGCCTACAGCGTCCGCGTCGTCGATTACATCCCGGCGAACATGACGCTCAATGATCTGCGCTGGACCGCTGGCACCGGCAACACCGCCACCAGCCTGCTCAACCAGCCGTTGCAGCCAGGCACCAGCGTCATCCTGCCGATCATCCTCAGGGTGAACAACAACGTCGTCGGCCCGCTCGACATCACGAACTTCGCCGAAGTGCAGTCCTTCCTCGATGTGAACGGAAACACCCGCCCCGATGCCGACAGCACCGCTGACAACTCACCATCCAATGACGGCCCATCCACCGATGACGCCATCAACAACGAGAACAGCGATCAGGACGACCATGATGGCGCTCTCGTGAAGGTGAACGCACCGCTCGTGTTCGACCTCGCGCTGCGCAAGAAGCTTGCCGAAGGCCAGAGCAGCACCGTCGCACGCGGTGGTCTTGTGACCTTCGAGTTCGAAGTCTTCAACCAGGGCTCCATCACCGCGCAGAACGTGGTCCTCACCGACTACCTGCCGAACAGCCTCGCTCTCGAAGACGACAACTGGTTCAGCACCCTGCCAGGTCAGGTGGCCACGACCGTCTTCGGTCCGATCACTCCCGGCCAGTCCGTGCGCCTCACCTTGACCGCCCGCCTCAGTGCGAACGCCACAGCGAACGCCACCATCAACAACCGCGCCGAGATCAGCGCCGCGCAGAATCTGAGCGGCACCGCGATGACGGATGGTGACAGCACGATGGACAACAATCCTGGCAACGACGGCGTGCCAACCAATGACGAAATCAACAACGCCAATGGCGACCAAGACGATGCCGACTTCGCCACCCTCACTGTGCAACCTCCAGGCGTGTTCGATCTCGCCCTGCGCAAGACATTGGCGCTCGGCCAGGCAACCTCGGTCAACGCCGGCGACTTTGTGAACTACACGGTCGAAGTCTTCAACCAAGGCTCCGTCACCGCCAAGTCCATCCAGGTCACCGACTACATCCCGGCAGGCATGACGTTGGCTGACAGCAACTGGGTCAACAACGGCAATGGCACCGCCACCGGCAGCTTCGGCAGCGTGTTTACTCTCGCCCCAGGAGCCACCGCCAGGCTGGCGATCCGTCTCCAGGTCAGCTCGAACACTGCCGCCGGCAACCAGCGCAACGTTGCTGAGATCAGCTCCGCTCGCGACATCGACGGCAACGTCATCACCGACGTGGACAGCATCGCCGATGCCAACAGCACCAATGACGGCAGCATGACCGACAATGAAATCGGCAACGCCGGCGCCGATGAAGACGACAGCGACTTTGCTGATGTCGCCGTCAATGCTCCAGGCCGTGCCGACCTCGCGCTGCGCAAGAGCTTGAAGCCCGGTCAGTCCGGCAGCGTCCGCGCTGGCGACAAGGTCACTTATCGCATGGAAGTGTTCAACCAAGGCGTGCTCCCAGCCACCGATATCAAGGTGAGCGACTACATCCCAGTCGGCATGACCTTCGTCCCGAGCGACAACACGTTCTGGAGCGTCGATCAACCGAACATCGTCTCATGCACACTCACCGGACCGCTTGCTCCAGGAGCCAGCGCCATCCTGGAAGTGACCCTCACCGTTTCTGACAGCGCCGCCGCTGACAGCGTGATCATGAACTACGCTGAAATCTCCGCATTCAAAGCCACCGGTCCAAACGGTGTCATCATCACCACCGATGCTGACAGCACACCGGACGCCCTCTTCGGCAATGACGGTCAGGTCACCAACGACGCCATCAACAATGAAGGCTTCGATCAGGACGACATGGACTGCGAGCCGATCACCATCATCGAACCCCTGCGTGCCGACCTCAGCCTGAGCAAGGAACTCTGCGCCTGCCAGAACAGCGCACCCTCGCCCGGCCAAGAAGTTGGCTACACGCTCAAGGTGAAAAACGAAGGCCCAGTCGCCGTCAATCACATCCAGTTGCGCGAGTATGTGCCAGCCGGCATGACCATGACCGCAGTCTGCGCCCTGGACTGGACCGATGCTGGCAACGGACTCTTGACCCGCACCCTAGACCGCACCCTCCTGCCCGGCGAGACACTCACCGTTGACGTGACCTTCACCGTCAACCTCAACGCCCTGCCCGGCAGCCTGCTCATGAACTGCGCCGAAATCGGCGGAGCCCTCAATGAGCTTGGCCAGCCCGTGCTCGACAGCGACAGCACCTTCGCCAACGGCCACCACGCCACCCCAGGCTGCTGCGGCCTCGAAGATGCAGACGAAGACGATTTGGACTGTGTGCCTATCACCGTCGGCCCTGCCAGCGTGTTCGATCTCGCCCTACAGAAGCGCTTGGCACCGACACAAATTGGCAGCGTTCGCCCAGGTGACCTCGTCACCTTCAGCATCGAAGTCTTCAACCAGGGCACCATCCCTGCCACGCAGGTGGGCATCGTCGATAAACTGCCAGCAGGCTTCACGCTTGCCGACAGCCAGTGGGTCAGCATGCCGGGCAACCAGGTGTTGCGCGCCTTTGCCGGACCTATCGCCCCAAGCAGCAGCGTCATCGTGAACATCACCTTGAGGGCTGGCAGCACCACGGGTGATTTGGTCAACTTCGCAGAAATCTTCTCCGCTCGCAATGGCACCACCAACGTCGCCGTCAACGCCCTCACTGGCGATCATGACAGCGTCTATGATGCGAACGCCGCCAATGAAGGCACGATCGTCGATGACGAACTCAACGGCGCGCTCGGCGATCACGACAGCGCAGACATTCAGACCATCACCGTCCTCGCGGGTCCGACCCTCGGCGACCGTGTGTGGGAAGACCGCAACAACAACGGCCTGCAGGATGCCAATGAACAGGGCATCGGCGGAGTGACCGTCTATCTGCTCAACGGCTCGGGCACACCGACCGGTCGCAGCACGGTCACCGACAACAGCGGGTTCTACACCTTCAGCAACCTCACCCCTGGTGACTACTGCGTGTCGTTCGAGCTGCCACCGGGCTTCGCGTTCACCAAGGCCGACCAGGGCACCAACGATAACATCGACAGCGATGCCGATGCCACCACCGGTCGCACCGCCAAGACCACCATCGACGCAACTGAAACCGACGGCTCATGGGATGCCGGTCTGTTCCGTCCGGCCACACTCGGTGGTGTGGTGTGGATCGACAGCAATGACAACGGCATCCAGGATCCGAGCGAAGCTGGCCTCGAAGATGTGACCGTGCAGCTCACACTGCTCAATGGCACGATCGTGACCACCACGACGACTGACATTGACGGCAGCTATGAGTTCGCCGGTCTCGGCTCCGCCTTGTATCGTGTCAAAATCAACACACCGCCGTCCAGCGCTCCTGTTTCATCAACGAACACCGACCTCGCCGACAACAACCAGGCTGGCGATGACAACGGAAATCAGAACGGCGCAGGTGCGCCGACGAAGAGCCCGCTCATCACGCTCAGCTATGGCGAAAGCGACAAGACCATCGGCTTCGGCTTCGTGCCAACCGTCGGTGTCGGTAACTTCGTGTTCATCGACCACAATGGCAACGGCGTGGGCGACGACGGTGAAGGCGTGGCCGGCGTCACCCTGCGTCTCTACAAGCAGGGCGACACCGTGGGCACTAGCACACCGGTGGCCACCACCACCAGCACCGCAGGCGGCAACTACCTGTTTAGCAATCTGCGCCCAGGTGCTTACTTCATCCACATCCCTGCCACGCAGTTCGCCAATGCCGCTCCGCTCGCCGGACGGAACTCCATCCCGGGAGCTGGTGTGGACAACGGCACGGATGACCTCAGTGATGAAAACGGCATTGATGTGGCCAGCACGGCGGCCAGTGGCATCAGCTCCATCGTGTTCACATTGTCACCCGGCACCGAGGCGATCGACGCGACGAGCGAAGGCGGCTCACGCGCCGATCAGGACAACGCGGCCGACAGCAACACCGACCTCACCATTGACTTCGGCTTCGTCGGAGCCAAGGCGGCCACGTTCAGCTACTGGCAGGCCATCAACAGCCTCAACGGTCAGAATGGGGCGACGCAGAACGGCGACACCGACACGTTCAACAACGTGGTCGAATACGCACTCTGCCAGAACCCTGCCAGCGGCGTGCAGCCAGCACCTGCGTTCTGCACACGTCTCAATGCCGGAGCCAATGCGAGCGACGGCAAAGTGGAGGCCTTCTACAGCCGCCGCGCCGGTGGCGGTCAGGGAGACATCACCTACACGCTGCAAGTCCTGCGCGAGCTGAGCCAGTCGCCATCAGGCTGGGTCGCCTCCTCGCTCACTCCGACCGTCACCGCCAATGGCGACGGCACCGAGAAGGTGTTCTACCCGAACCTCGAGCTTGACCCGCTGTTCGCAGGCGCCGACCACGGCTTTGTCCGCCTCCAGGTGACGCTCACGGGCACACCCAACAGCGGCACTACCGAAGTCTTCGGCTGGACCAAGCGCGCATTCCCAGTCCAGTGCGAAACGTTCTCGATGCCTTACGTGCAGAAGGAACTGTTCAGCGGCGTGGTCGATAGCGTCAGCGGCAACACCATCAACGTCGCCACCTCCGCCGGTCTCGTGCCGCTCACCAGCGTGATCAGGGCCGGCGAGCCATCGTTCCTCGAAGTCACCGACGGTGACAATGAGGGCCACCGCTTCGACGTTGATGAATCGCTGAGCACGGCGACAACCATCGCCATCGAATCCGGCTCCAGCCGCAATACCCAGGCCACACTGCCTGCAAGTATGGTCGGTGACAGGATTGTGCTGCGCAATCATTGGACGCTCAACAGTCTGTTCCCGAAGACCTACTTCGTCGCCGGGCCGAACAGCACCATTGCTGACCGCCTGATGTTCTTCAATCCGCTGGCCAACAACTACGACATCCTCTTCTTGACCACCGTCGCCGGACAGCGCCGCTGGGTGGTCGAAGGCGACGCGTCGCAGGCCGATGCGGGCAAGCGCATCCTTGGTCCGTCCGAGGCCGGGGCATTCTTTGTCCATCCCCGCAATCAAACGATCACCATGTCATTCGTCGGCATCGTCCGCTCAAATGACTTCGCGCTGCCCCTCAAAGTCGGCAGTAACTACATCGGCGGTGGCTGGCCGATCGATCAGAGCCCGAACGAGCGCCTCATGAGCGTGTCGAACGGCTTCACCGGTGCTCGCAGTTCCACCAATGCCGACCGCTTCCAGTTCTGGAAGGGGGACACCGTGTTGCATGCCGAGGGGTATGAAACCCACTTCCTCTACAACTTTGGCGGACTTACCCAGTGGATCACCGATGGAAACGCCACGTTCACCAACGAGAACGATCTAAAGCTATTCAAAGCCATGCGCGGCATGGTCTTCACCAGCAAGCTTGGCAAACCAAACTACATGATGCCGCTGCCTTGGACCCCATGACCGAGCCCCGAACCCTCGTCGCCCGTGCAGTTGCCAGGCAACTGCATCGAGGCAGAAAAGGGGTGAAATCAAGAAAGCAAAACAAACAATTTTACTAATTACAATAATAATCATAACTTAACCGGATGAAACTTCCCTTCCAACTGTCGTCCCGCTTCCCTCTTGCAGGACTTGCCGCAGCGCTGCTTGCACTGGCATCATCGGCTCAGGCGACGACGATCAACTGGGGCACCTACATCAATCCATCCAACTACCTTTTTGATTCCACCGGAGCCAATCTCAACGACAACTACTTCTTCGAGTTGGGATCCTTTGGCACCTTCACTCCCACATCTGGGAACATGAGCGATTGGATGACGAACTGGAAACCCTTTGACCGTGCCTATGCCCCGCCAGCGAGCGGCTGGAATTCGTCCGCTGGCATCGTTGCCCATAGTGCCGTTCTCGAGGTCGATCTCACCACCAGCAACACGTCGCTGTCACAAGCCAACCTGTTCAATTTGGGTGAGCAGGCCTACATCTGGGTTTACAATGATACCGTTGGCAATCCGAATCCGGTCCCCACGCTGGGTTCCTCTTTCCAGTGGGCCCTGGTGACGAACAATTCCACCGATGGCACTCCCGCCGATGACTGGCTGTTCCCCGCTCCTTCAGGGCATGTGAATACCACCCTCGACTGGCGCATCGAGGACGCCACCTTCACTCCATTCGGCGGACTCAACAACGTCGAAGGCCCAGGCTACTTCACCAACACCCCTGCGGACTTCATCCTCCAGACTCACACCGCCGCCGCCGTTCCGGAACCCGGCAGCGCACTGCTCATGATTGTCTCAGGTTTCATGCTCCAGTTCCGCACTCGCCGCAAATGCCGCGCGGCCTGATCGCCCCCTTTTCAATCGGCAAGCCACGCCAGTCCAGACCGCCGTTATGATTCGCGCTCTTGTCAGCCACGACGCCGGGCACCCATGAAAAACTCCGCTGCGCCCAAAAAACCAGGGGTTGGGGCACCTTTGCGACTCATGGCGCTTTGGCGGCGACTTGGTCCCCGATTCGGCGATTCATGAACGAATAACTGGTGACGATCTCGGTGATGAGCGTCTGCATGCGGTAACCATCTTTGGCGATGGCTTCCATCAGGCGATCCACCACGATCTCGTCGTAGCCTTCCAGCTTTCGGCACAGGGCGTAGGCTAGAAGCTTCTCAGTCAAATTACGCGCCAGATCATCCTTTCGTGCGGCGATGATGGTTTTCAGTTCCTTGGGAGAGGTGAAGCGCTTGCCGCCGGGGAGTTCGCCTGCGGCGTCGATTTTGCCACCGGTGTCGTCCTGATCGCGCCAGCGGCCGATGGCGTCGAAGTTCTCCAGACCGAAGCCGATGGGGTCGAGGATCTTGTGGCAGTTGTTGCACACGGCATTGGTGCGATGCAGCTCGGTGCGCTGGCGCAGTGTGAGATTGGCGACCTTCTTCTGATCCTGCTTCTCCAAGGTCGGCACATTCGGCGGCGCGGGCGGCACGACCTCCCCCAGCACTTGTTCAAGCACCCAGATGCCGCGTTTCACGGGACTGGTGCGGTTTGGAAAGGAGGTGGTCGCTAAAATGCCGGGCATGCCGAGGATGCCGCCGCGATTTGGATTGGTGAGCTTCACCTTCCGCATCTCCTGTCCAGTGACGGTCTTCTCCATGCCATAAAGCGTGGCCAGCGTACCGTTGAGGAAGGTGTAATCGCTGTCCACGAAGCCGACGACGTCTCGATTCTCCCGCACGATGCTGTCAAAGAACAGCCGCGCCTCCTCATACATCGCGCTGCGCATCGCGTCGGTCATCTGGGGGAACTTCGCGGTGTCAAAGGTCTTGCTCTTCATCTCTCCAAGGCCCAGCCACTGCGCCCCAAAGCCATCAAACAAGGCCCGCGAGCGTTTGTCGGCGAGCAGGCGCTTCGTTTGCGCTTTCAGCACCGCAGGCTCGTGGAGTTTGCCTTCATCCGCGAGCACCGACAGCTCCGCATCGGGCATGGTGGCCCACAGCAGATACGAAAGGCGTGAGGCGAGCTGATAATCATCCAGCGGCACAATCTTCTCCCCCGCTGCGGCCACTTTTGCCGGAGTGATGAAGAGAAACTGCGGCGAAACGAGCACCGCTTTGAGCATCAGACGCAACGAGGCAGTGTGATCGAGCTTGTTCTTGCGCCCGAGATCGAAGACGCCGACGAGCGTGTCCACCTCCGCATCCGAAGGCGGACGGCGATAGGCAGTGCGGGCGAGTGAACGGGCGAGTGTGCGGGCGATTTGCATCACGTCGGCTCCTGAACTCAGGCCACTTTCCCGAAGACGTCGTTCCACCTCGGCGGGCATCTTGCGGAGTGCTTCGTTCGCGATGCTGAGATACTGCTCGGACTGCAACGGCGACAGCGAGTTCATGTACCCCTCGCCCGCCACTTCGTCCGGCAGCTCTTGAGCCACCACCGGGTCAACGCCGAGAAAATCGTGCAGCGTGTTGCCATACTCCACCTTGGTGAGGCGGCGGATGACGAAGGGGCCAGGATCGCGTTCGCTGAGGTATTTCAGCTTGGCGATGGTGTCCAGGAAGCTCTGACGCTCGGCATCCGTCGGCTGCTTGTCCTCATCCTCCGGTGGCATGTCATGCGCATTCACGTTCGCCAAGGCCTGCGTCCACTTCTGGCTGAAGGCAGCGTCGCCGGGCTTCTTCACCGCCACTTCGAAGTTGATCGCGCTCTTCGACTTCCGGTTTCCGTGACACTCGACGCAGTAGTTCTTCACGAAAGGCTCGACGTGCTGCTTGAAGGCCTTTTTCGCATCCGCCAACTGCGCGGCGGCTTCTTTATCCTCCTCCGTCTCCGCCAGGCACGGCACGGTGAAAGCGAGTGCGAGGCTCAGCAAAGTCATGGCGAACACGCCACGGCAGGAAAATCGGGAATTGGGAGTTTGGTGCTTCAAAAGGGGGCTTTCTATGACGCGTGATTCGTCGTGGCTCTATCGCTTTGATTCCCCACTTCAATGGTTGGCCTTGCTGTTCATCATTGCGTTGATCGACTCCTCCCTGAACTTACCCACTCCCATGAAAACAAAGCTCGCATCCTTCGGTCTCGTCGCACTACTCAGTTGTTTTTCAGCCTTCAGCGAGACGCCGCGAAGTGATGATAAGATGGCTGCCCTGCGCGCTCTGAAGATCGAGCACGGCACCATCTCCACCGTGGAGCGAGATCCATCGGCGACGAAGACCATCGTGAAGCTTGTGCTCAACCCCGCGAAGGGCTCGAACATCAAAGTCGAAGTCTGGCTGCCCGATGCGGAGAAATGGAACGCGTGCTTTCTTGGGCTCGGTAATGGTGGAGCAGCAGGGAAGATCAATCCTGCAGGCCTCGCGGGACAGAGTGCGGCGGGTTACGCGGTGGCGACGACAGACATGGGCACGGCACCGAATCCTGACTCGGGAATCGGCAACGAGGAAGTGTGGAAGGACTTCGGCTTTCGCGCCACGCATCTCATGACGGTCGTGGGCAAGCAGATCGTGAAAGCGCATTACGGCAAAGACCCAGAGCTGTCGTATTTCAGCGGCGGCTCGACAGGCGGCCAACAGGCCTTGCAGGAAGCCCAACGTTATCCCGAGGACTATGATGGCATCGCGGCTGCCGTCGCCGCACATTGCCGCACGCCGCTGCACGCTTACTTCCTGTGGAACGAGCAGATCTTGAAGAAGTGTCCCTTCACAAAGTCGCAAGACGCCAACATCATCGCTGCGGCGAATGAATACATGGCCTCCCGCGAAATACCAGCGGCGGCAGGCAAATTCGTCTCCGATCCGCGCTGCAACACGCAGGACATTGAGGCTGTCATCTCACTGGCGCGGAAGAAGGATGCCACGCTCACCGACGAACACGCGGCAGCCTTGCGGAAACTATTCGACGGACCACGTCATGCGGTCACTGGCGAACGCATCTTCAACGGCATTCCGCTCGGCAGTTCCATCGAGGCCTCGCATGGGCATCTGTATTTGTTCAACTGGGTCTTCGGCAAAGACAAGAAGCCGGAGGACATCAACTTCGGTGCCGACATCGACACCTACACCGCGAAGCTCGCGCCCTATCTCAACGCCGAGAACCCCGACCTCAGCGCCTTCGCCAAGCGCGGCGGCAAGCTCATCATGACGCTCGGCACCGCCGATTCCGTCGTGCCCTATCACGCCTCCATCGACTACTACGAGCGCGTCATCGAGCACCAAGGCGGACTCGAAAAAGCGCAGTCCTTCTTCCGCTTCTACGTCGTCCCAGGCCTCGCCCACGGCAGCGGCCCCGGCATCAATCAACCGCCCAATCTCCTCGACGCCGTCCGAGCCTGGCGCGAAACCGGCACCGCGCCCTTCGCCTTGCAAGGCCGTCACGCTGAGAACGGCAAGCCCTCATGGGAGATGCCTATCTATCCGTATCCGACACAGACTGGCTGGAATGCTACTACCAAGAGCTTTGAGCCTGTGGATGGCAAACGCGGCGGCGTGGAACGGATCGCTGAGCGCTTTCGTCTGGCGGCGGCTGATTGAGGATCAGCGTTGCCTTGGACCAGCCGAGTTGAGGACTATCTCCTGGCACGCACCGGATTGACCGGCTTCGGCGGCTTGGTGGCGCTGATCCTTTTTGCGGCAGCGACCATCTCCTCCAGCATCCG
>JANOBP010000474.1:0-4122 GCA_031411715.1 Verrucomicrobiaceae bacterium
GGATGGACTGCCTAGGATGCAGGCGAGCGCTTCATCCGCTGCATTGGCGATCAGCCACACATCGCCTCCATAGGTATTTACGACGTACTCGTCTCCAGGGCGCAGCTCGCGGTAGAGGTGCTGGTTGTCTCCCGTGAGCCAGTATATCTTTACTCGTTCTGGCATGATGTTGATGAAGCGCAGGCTGAACTTCTCACCTCGGCGTTTCGGCGGAATACGAACCGGGCTGAGGGTGGATGTGCGTATGGCCCCATCAGGGAGTCTTTTCGGGGGAAAGAGATGCGCGGGAGCGTGCGCTGAAACAGCCGCTGTGGCTGGTAATTTCTGACTCTCTGCTGAGAGGAGCATGGGGAAGGCCCAGAAGGCATTATCGAATGTGCCATTTCCAAGGTTATCGGTGATCAAGGTCAGGGTTTTTGATCCCGATGGAAAAGTAATGTCCACAGCATGCTCACGAGTCTCGTAACTAGAGATCGGATCGGATTGATCCAGGAGCTTGCCATCTACTAGGACGCTGGCCTTCCAGGTGTCAGCGCCAGAAGTTGGCGTGCCAGAACTCAATTCCGTTGGGCCAACAGCAAAGGCCGTGAAGCGCGTGTAGCCAAAAGGGATAGCGAATTCAATTCGGCTATTGGCGTGCGCCCAAAGGAACTGAGGACAGGCTTTCCCAGCCTGAAAAACGCTACGCCCTTCACGAGTGGCAATCGTGTCATACAAATTCACGCGGTAGGCACCCCAGCCCACCTGTGCATGCAGCGGCGAGAGATCGCCGAGGAAGAGATCACGCCTAGGGGGCGGTGGGTCGGCGGCGGTGGATGGATATGCCGCGATGGCTTTCCAGTGGCAGATACCGGCGGAGTAGCCTTCAAGGCATTGCACAGCGAGGCGAAGCGCGGTCGTCCTCACCGGGGTGAACTTCACGCTGTTCCAAGTGTCACGCGTGGCAGATGGGATAGTGGCCTCCACGGGCAACCAAGCTCCGGTGGACTCCTCGCGATAAAGCAGGCGCCAGAACGCGGGCATTGTTGAGGCCCTGTCTTCAAACCAAACGATCTGGCATTCACCGATTGTCTGCGGCGTTTCCCACTCCAACTGCGCCCATTCCATAACACCTTTTTGCGGATGCCAGGTCATGCGCTGGGGGTGCTCTGATTTTGGCTCAGTGATCACTTTGCCGTCATTGATGTGCTTTACATGATCACCATCTGAGCAGCGGGAGGCGCTGGGCCGCGCGGTGAGTGCGATATCGGTGCCCTCAGCGGCTGGAGGCTTTGAAATCACGGGCGGTTCGAGCTGCACATAGTCCAGAGCCGTGACGTAAGCGCCCGCTCCCACGGTGTCTCTCGCGTGGGTGTCTGAAAGCGTGATCTTCAACTCGTGCTCACCCTGGGTGAGGTCAAAGACACCGAAGTCCAGGATGTCCGAGATGGTCGGCACCTCGGCTTGTAGATCGAATGGAGCGCCGGCGACGCGCCTGCCATCCACCGCCACATCCACCACAGCAAAATCCGAGGAAAGGCTGAAGACGGCTTTCACGCGCTGCCTGCCCGCTTCATTCACCGGGAAGTGCAAGGTGAGGGAGTCATCCTTGCCACCTTTGATCCAGAGTAGCTGTGCCGCTCCGCTCCAGATGGAGGTGAGGTAACCTCCCATGTCTTGTGTCTTCGTTTCACCACCGGTGACCTTGATGACTTTCATGGTTTCACCTTCCAGTCGTTGAATCGTTTTCCGCTCGGGCAGCGGCAGGTTCTTCCACACAAAAAATGCCGCCAACCCGAGTGCCGTGGCGCAGACGGGCAGCCAAAAGCCCAGGTCACTCTTCTTTTTTCTGGGCGGTGGCTTGGCGGCCACCTGCGGTGGCCGGTATGGCTGCCCAGCCGGGCGTTGAGGCCTGGCGGTGGTATTCAGTGCGGCGGGTGCTTCGGCGGCATTGGGATCGACCTGCGTCACGGGCTTGGTGAGGATCGCGTCCAGGTCGAGGCGCAGGTCACTCACGCTCGGGTAACGCTGCTCGCGGTCGCTTTGAAGCGTGCGGTTTATGATCTTGTCGTAACGCGGATCGAGACCGGCGACTTTATGCGAGGGCGGGTCAAACATGCCCTGCGGCAGGTCGCCGGTGAGCATCTGGTAAAGCATCACGCCCATGGCATAGATGTCCGCGCGGTGATCGACGGTGCTGCCGAGGATGAGCGCCTCGGGGGCGATGTAGTGCATTGTCCCCATCGCCATGCCGCTCTGGGTAAGGCTGGACTGCTCACCGCGGTTCATCTTGGCGAGGCCGAAGTCCGCTACCTTCACCACGCCATCATAACCCACCATGATGTTGGCCGGTTTGATGTCGCGATGGATGATGCCGCGCGCGTGGGCGTATTTCAGCGCATCACAAACGTGCGCGGTGATCGCCATGGCATCCTTGGAGGGGAGGCGGCCTTTCTTGGCCAGCATCTGCGCTACGTCGATGCCATCGACGTGCTCCATGACGATGTAGCGCATTCCATCCGCCGTCTGGCCAAAGTCGTACACGGCGACGATTCCGGGATAGTTCAGCTTGGCCATGGCCAGCGCCTCCTGGCGGAAGCGCTCGCCAAAACTGGCATCCGCGTCTTCCACACCCGGCGGCAGGATTTTGATGGCAACGCTCCGCTCCAGTGCCCGCTGCACACCGCGATACACAGCGCCCATGCCACCGCGACCGATCAGTAGCGTGATCTCATACTTTGGCAGCAGCACTTGCAATTCCGCCGGTGAAGGCGGTTGCCAATGGCTTGGATCGTGAGCGGTGGGGGTGGTCATCAGGTATGCGGTGAATTGATTTTCATGTGCTACGGGCACTCATCAGCTCCCGCAGCTCGGCGGTGATGTTTTCGGGCGTGGGATCGTCAAGCGTGGTGGCGATTTGCTCGCGGATGAGGTTTTGGCACTTGGCACGGACGCGGGAGATGTCGCTCTTGAGGGTGCCTTCGGGGCGGTTGAGGCGCGTGGCGAGTTCGGCGAGGGTTTGCTCGCTTCCGCCGGTGATGAAGGGGGCGAGGGCTTTGAAGAGATCGCCGTGGCCGCGCTGGGTGTAGTCGGCGCGGAGTGCCTGCATGGCGTTGGTGGCGAGCGTCTCCATCCACTGACGCTGGAAGGCGATGATGGGCGTCATCTCATCCAGCGGCTCGGCCAAAAAGGCCTGCGTTTCGCTGAGGTCGGCCATGTTGGCGACTTTCCCGCCGCCGCGCTTCTGCGCCATGTCATGGCGATGGCGGTCGACGAGGAAGGATTGCAGTTTGGTGATCAAAAAGGCCCGGAGCTTCACTTTGAGGCCACTGGCGTCGGCGAAGGCGTTTTTGGTGAGCAGGTGCTCGAAGAAGGCCTGCTTCAAATCCTGCGCGGCATCCGGTGCGTGGCCGCTGCGGAGGATGAAGACCATGATGGGCCGTTCATAGATCCTACAAAGGTCATTGAGCGCGCGGTCTGCTCCAGGCTGGCCTTCGGCGACGGCAAGGCGCACCATGCTCCACAGGGTAGGCGGAAAGGTGTCACGAGGAGCAGGCTGCGATGCGGGAGAGTTCATGCGTGGCCAGTGCTTGTCCTAGCAGTGATATCCTGTGTTGCCAATCGAGAACATCGTAGAGACTCTGCCGAGATAAAATGATGGGACCCACTCGCATTCGTCATTCCGCATTCGTCATTCAACACGCCTCACCATCTCAGGCCAGCTTGCTGTTGGTGTTTTGTCCACCATGGTCGTAGTCGAGAGACACAGGAGAAATGGCTCAACTGATTGAAAAACACTTTTTCTTGTGATCGTGTTTGCGGCAAGCCTGCTCCCCGCCACGATGGCATCCCGCAAACCACTGAATCCAACCCCTTTTTCCTCATGAGTTCTCCCCGCGTCCTCCTCACCACCACGTCATTCCAGGATACGCCCGGCATTCACCAAGACATGCTTGCTGCGACCGGATTCGAGATCGTCCGTGAGCGCGGGCCGCTTCCCGAGAGCCGTATGCTTGAGCTTGCCGGTGATTTCGATGCCTACCTTTGTGGTGATGATGCTCTCACCCGCGCGGTCATTCAGAAATCCCTGCCGCGCCTCAAAGTGATCTCCAAATACGGCATCGGCCTCGACAAGATCGACGT
>JANOBP010000475.1:0-21747 GCA_031411715.1 Verrucomicrobiaceae bacterium
ATTTTACAATGGGATGATGATCTTGCGTTCATAGCTCAGTCGAAAAATTGAATCTTGTGGGTAAATAAGTCATAGCTTAACCAAATGCCACTTAGCAGGCATCAAATGCCTGATCCAACGAATCACAATCGAAGAGTCATCTGACAAGATGATTGTGAAAAAGAGAGTGTCATTGGTTTCGCAGCACCGTTACCAACCGGTCATCAACGGAGTCTCGTAGGTTCTGCTGCATATTACTAGTTGATGCCAGAATAGAACAGGATTGTGTCCAGGACACGCCATGAATACACCTGTCAAAGGATCTCAGGAACGCTGGCCTCTTTGGCTGGCGGCGCTGCTGCTTGCAGCAGGTGCCGTCATGTGTGTGAATAAGCTTGGAGTTGATCCACTGTCTCTCAAAATCTTCCTACCTTTGACACTGCTTACTCTGTCAAGCATTGCCATGGTCATTGCAGCAGCAAAATTACCGGCGGGACCCAGGCTCGCATGGCTTTGTTCCGCCATGATATTTACCATGCGACTGGGCGCACTAGCGGTTGTACTTCCAGAGTTTGTAGCATCACGGCTTCCAGTGCGCTGGGAAGTGGTCTTGGGGATCGCTCCTCCAAAATCAGAGTGCCCCATCTATTATCGAATGCCCGACACGCTGTTTGATGAGAACAGGTTTTTGAAGCGCATAGGTCCAGATCAATGGACGGGCAGACCGCTCAATAGTATTTTGCGCATGAAAAATAGCCGAGACGTCGCTTACCAGGACGAAGCAACGTTCACGGTAAGTTATGACGCCGACGGCTTCCGCAATCCGGTGTCTATGAAAGACTGGGACCTACTAGTCGCGGGGGATTCATTTGTTGAATTAGGATCACTACCAGACGGAGAGACGATCACGGATCGACTAAGCACTGAGACAGGCCTGAGAGTCAAAAACCTTGGAGTTGCTTCCACGGCACCGATGAACCAAGCCTCCTATGCGCGGCACTTTGGCCATGCGGCATCTTGTCGTCATGCGGTCTTGATTTGGAGTGAAACTGCACTCGCAAAAACGTCCGATGAATGGACAAGAATGAAGAGTGGTCGATCTCCAGTTTCTTTACCAACCGACAATTCTTTGCTAAGCGCAGTGTGGGGCTATTTGCGCACCAAACTACTTCCATATGAAGGCAGACGTGTGTGGGCGAACGCCAGCTTTCTCGATGAGCACGATCAACCCGTGCCAGTCATGCTTGACCCTCCCTATCCAAAATCTCCTGAAGAGCTTTCCCACTCCGAGATCGAGGCAATGCGGGCCGCATTCAAACATTGGTCTGAAACTGCACGTGAAATGAAAATGATGCCCTGGCTGGTTTTTCTACCATCCAAGATACGAGTTTGGCAGGGACGTCTCTCAGGCCCCAAAGACCTCATCGAATGGGAACAAAACAGACTGCCCAAGTATGTGGAAAACCTTTGCGTTGAGTTTGGCATTCAATTTGTGGATACAACATCTGCGTTAAGAGAGGCTTCCCAGCAGGGCTTGCTTGTTTACAACCCAGTCGTGGACGGTCACTCCACCGAAGTAGGAGCTGAAATCATCGCCCAAGTAACTGCAAAGGCTGTGCGAGCTTCAGGACTGACTCGAGGTCATTGATCTCGTCGAAAAACGAACTGATTCGTTCCCAGCGAACTGCCGACGGTGCGCAGAGAAGTAAGCACGAAGCCCCTCTCGACAAAAAAATCCACAATGTTTGACGGACTCGCAACTTCAAATGGATAGCCGCCAAACCAGTCAATCCAGTCGAACCAAATAGACATGCCGCGCTTTGTTCGATAAGATCGATAGGACGCCAGCGGATTCCGCAGGCGAAGGAGATCGCTCTTCAAGCCCGCCAAAACAAAGTAACTGGTGCCCAAGGAAGTAGCCAAGATCCGCCCCAGCTTTGATGAGACGTAGAGCTTTTTAAGCATCAACCAGCAACGTGACCACATCCCTTGATCATTGTAGATCGATATGAAAAGCATCCCGCCAGGCTTCACCAGCCCAGCTGCATTTCCGAGCGCTGTCCAGAGTGCCCCAGTATGGTGAAGCACCCCCCATGCGTACACAATGTCCCACCGCCCCAATGATTGAAGAAATGAATCATCAAGGATACTGCCCTTCTGAATCCTCCATAAATGGGTATCATTTGGGGCATAGAGATGACGCATCTCCTCGCTGCATGCGATCGACTGCGCATCAAGATCAAAGGAGGAGACCTCAGCGCCAAGCCGCCGTGCTGCCAGACTGAACAAACCGCTTCCACATCCTACATCCAGGAATTGTTTACCACTCAAATCTCTGACCCTCAGCATGGAACAAAGCGATTGCTCCGCTTCGCGGATCCGATCCTCATCCACAACGGCAAGAAACCGTTGCCAATTCTCGCCGAAGGCGAACCGCTTATCGCTGGATGATTCAGTTAGCATGATGGGAGGCGCATGGTTCTACGGCACGCATCAATTACAACCACCTTGTCAGCCAAATTAAAAGTGTGGCAACGCGCATTCCAGGGTGCTGGCATTGAAGCAGGCTTCACTGTGGCAATCTCATTCTCCCGATAGCTATCGGGTGTCAATTCTTCAACCTCAAAGAAGACAAGTGAACCGCCATAGCAGGACGTGCAGTCCTGTGCCGGCCTAATCAGGCGACCTTCGGGCTCTACAACAAAATTGCCCGCCATTCTCGCCCCTCGTAAGCCGGAGCAGATCGGATTCATAGGATGCTGAGTCCAAGGGCCAAACGGAGTGGCGGCATGGCATGCGTAGAGATTATCTTCCGCTATTTCCCCTGTTGCACGTGAGTAGAACAACCACCAGCGACCATCATGCTGAAGCAGCGTACCATCAACACAACACACATCGATGACACGCCTGAACTTTCGCCACTTGAGTGGAAACTCAATGCACTCATAAGCCCATAGATCACCAGCCATGTGCGATTCGGGCATCATGTACAGCTTGCTCTCATATTCGAAGAGAAATGGATACGATAAATGATAATCCTCAACGATCACTGACTTTAGCGGACCGAAACCGGCCTCTTTGCTCCAAGAGACAACTGAAATGTGCCCCCTACCCTTCGAAAACGGAAACTCTTCAAAAAACACAAACAAGTCACCACTGTGCCGCCACACGAATGGATCTGCGAGAAAGCCATCATGAGGCGGAGTTATCCATTGAGCCTCTTGAGCATGGATACAATCGTATGAATCGTTGTTGTCCCTGGGCATCATCCCGACAGTCCATTGCCAAAGCCACTTAGACTCCAAGCGCGTGCGCACCATGCTTGGTAAAAGAACAGAAGTCGCAAACTTCATCATCTCAATATTTGAAGGAGTAAACAGGTTCCGATCTGACGCTGACGCAAGATGACGTGCAAAGAACTCACCAGGACTCCATTCATGCGCAACTAAGCGGTCGATTGCATCAAGCAGCAAACGCTTGCCTGACAGTTCCAACTGAAATGAATTGATTGCAGGTGAACTCGAATGCGTGCGCACCTGAGAGGCCCCGAGTCTGCGAACGCCCCCTTGAGCTATGCCAATCACTTCGAGAGTCATCTCTGAAATATCTTTGGATTCATAGACCTCGCGAAAACCACCGCTGGAATGGTAGAACCAAATGCCATAAGGCACCAAGGGAAGCATCGTTTCAGATATCTGTCCGCCTCCAACCTGCCAAACGATGTCAGGCATCAATTCTTGAATTGAACCAGTCGGTATGCCTGCATTGATAACAATCTGTTTCGAGAAAGCTGAACTCGTGACATCATCAGGAGCACGACGTCCATCCAAGCGATTGAAGAGACGATGAAGGAAGCTTAAACGCACTGGCTTTTCTTTAATCAGCGAATGATCCGTAATGAATCCGATTTCGAGCCTTGGATGCAATCTCGCCAAAGAAATCACCTCATAAACCCAAGCAGGAGCACTCTCTAGGTCGATCAAAATACCCAGCCTCAGCGCTCGCCCACTGAATGGGACTGAGCTTGAGCTCGCTGTAAGCGGCGAATACGTCTCGGACATCCCAAAAATCCTAGCAGCACCAAAACTTTTAGCCAGAATTTATGCATAATGACACAAGCCTCACTTCAACATTACCAATGCATTGACGGCGCAAGGCAGCGCATCAATGATTGATGATGGCACTCGCAAAACAAGGTGGACAAAAAGATCTCGTTCTAGAGCGATTTGACTCTCGGGCCGCTGATTACAGCACCTGGTATGATGGAGAAACTTTTTCTGCGCACGCTTTCCGCCGCAGGCGTGAACTGACGCTTCATTTAATTAACCAGGAACCACCTGGAAAAGTTCTCGACATTGGATGTGGCCCCGGCGTGCTCGTACGCGAACTTACAGGCATTGGCCATGAGGTATGGGGGGTCGATATAGCTCCAGAAATGATCAAACAATGCCAAATTCAATTCGATGGCGAGACAAAGGCTCATTTCTCAACAGGCCGCGTTGAAGAGTTGCATTTTGCAGACATGACCTTTGACGCAATAACTGCATTGGGACTTGTCGAGTATCTTGACGATGACGAAACAGCACTCCGTGAGATGAGCCGCGTCCTGAAGCCTGGTGGCCTAGTCATCATCACGTGTCCGCATTATTGGGCTCCTTGGAGAAGACTGGATGCACTCTACTGGCGTCTTGTACAGCCTCTTCGCAGCCTTTTCGGACGACCACCCTACTCACAGATCATTCATCGTGAGTACCGCGAGTCATCCTACCGCAAACTTTTGGAAAACCATCGTTTTGAAGTCGTGGACGTTTGCTACTATGGTTTCGGCATCATCCCAACACCGTTCGACAAAAAACTGTCTCGGCTACAATACTTAATGGGTCGTAAACTTGCTTCGCAGGCGCGTGGGCCTCTAAGAAAATTGGGAATGGGTTTTAATATCGCTGCACGCAAACGTGCCGCATAAAGAACGCTCTTTATGCCCAATGCCAAAACATCAATGGCACCTCGAATCGAGGCTTTGGACTCATTGAGATTTCTAGCGGCATCCGCCGTGATGATCACCCACTTCCATTCAGCGGCATCTTCCACAAATGGGGCTGCACTCAAACTTCCAGGCTTTCTGGATGCTAGGGCAGCGGTGGTGTTGTTTTTTGTCCTCAGCGGGCTGGTGCTGCACATGAACTTGGCTGGCGAACGCCCACAAATGACCAGCACCTTGAAATTTTACATCCGCCGCTGGTTTCGCATTTATCCCCTCTACTATGCGGCGCTGGCGCTCACATTGATTTTTACGCAAACGTTGCCACTAGCCGACTGTAACCTCTTGAATAGCTGGGATGCGACCGCTCATGTGCTAAAAACGGATCACCGAGACTCGTGGCAGTGGATCCATCACTTGGCCTTGGTCCCACTTGGCATCCATACTGAGTTCATACTTCCGCCAGTATGGACACTGGCGGAAGAAATGCGCGTCTCTCTGATCTTCCCCTGGCTCTCTTGGTGTGTTGCACGACTACCGCGGAATATAAGCATTGGGGTTATTGGTCTCTTATTTGCCATGGCGCCCTGGTCGGGCGGCTATCTCATTTCTACCGCAAGCTTACTACCGCTGTTTGCCCTTGGCGCATGGGTCGCAGAACATCACCGGCAACTACCCACTCTGCGTGCAGGCTGGCATTGGGGCATCGCCCTCATCGGACTGACACTTTATTCATCCGCAGGGCACTTGCACTGGTGCCTCCATCAGTCTGCGATGGGAGTTGGATCAGCCATGATGATGTTGGCCATTTTGCATGAGTCCCGGTTACGAGGCCTTCTAAGTCATCCTCTGCTCGCACTGGGGGGCCGGTGCTCATTCGGAATCTACATCTTGCATTTCCCAATGCTCATGGTCGTCGCCTGGTGGATTCAGAGCCAAAGGTTCCCCACCCAGATGCTATATGTCATTGGCATCCCGCTAAGTCTTGCCACAGCCCTTTTCCTTCACTTTTACGTCGAAATGCCCATGATCCGCATCGGACGCAGCATCACTAAGCGCTTAAGCGTGGAGCCATCAGGTCAGATCCACCCACGCCAGTAATACACCCACTGACCAATGACCTCATGCGACCAGATTTTAAAAATCTCAAACCCATGATACCCGGGGAGGTGAAACCAACTAAAATCACCCAACTGGTTCAAGCTACTGAGATAATTGCAGGGAACAGGAATCACCTCCACACCGACCTTTCGAAAGACGGACAACGTTCGCGGCATGTGGCTGGCGCTGGTAACTAAAAGTGCCTTCTTCAAGCCACGCTGCTGCATCAAGGCAGCAACTTTGAGGGCTTCGTCATGTGTGTCACTGCAGACTCCAAGGCTAAAAATCTCGGATTTCAGTGAAACATTCGCTTTAAGGTGGGCCGTGACGGCATCTGCCTCTGAAACCATCTGACCATCATGCAGATAACCTGCTCCACCTATGATTAAGAGCGGAGCCTTACCCTGGGCAGCAAGAGTCAGTGCAGTGCTCAATCGGTCAGCGCCCGCCTTGAGTTGAAACCCCGTTGGCTCAGAGAAAGAGGGTTCGACGCCTCCTCCAAGATATAAAATCGCGTCTGCAGCCGGGATTTGATCCATTTCGACCATGGGCGTCTCGGCTTCAAGATTAGCAAGAAGAAGCGAGGGCAATGGTGTGCATGAGATGACCGTAAGTAGCACCCAAGACGCAGCGGGCATCCAAAGTCGTTCCCAGCGGCGATTCCAGAGCATTCTCAGCAACCAGATTCCCAGCAAGAACCAAATGAAGCATAAGGGCTCTGTGAATTGTAGGAGGGTCTTCAGAATGGTGGTCACGACAATGAGTAGGATCCATTTTAAGAGCTTTGCAACCAGCCTCGTTTTAAATGCTCAGATCCTCATCTCCCATTCTCCGTTACCTCCTGTTCCAATCCCTTCTTCATTCTGCATTCGTCATTCGTCATTCGTCATTCGCCACGCCTTTCGAGGACGAGGACGAGGACGAGCCACTGAGAATATCGAACACCGAACAAGTAATATCGAAATCCGAGGGATGACCAAACGACCCCACGCTCCTCATTTCATCATTCGGAGTTCCTTGTTCGATATTCGATATTCATCGCTCCGTCAGCATCCAGAAGCTCCGCACCGCAATCCGCACGCCCTTTCGAGAACGAGCAAGTTGCCGGGAGCGCGAGTATCCTACTCGCCTGACTTTCCTGCCGCTCACGCGGTAGATGGATTAGGCGAGTGGTCTTCGACACACTCGCGCTCCAGCCTCCGCGCCGCACTCCGCACGCCCTTTCAATGACGAACAGCGAACCGAGAACCGAGAACCGAGAACAATTTGAACCCATTCAACAACCATGAAAACGATCCAGCCCAAGAACCGCGTTCTGGCGAACTCACCTACAGCCGCGCTCAGAGTCTCCGAGTCTCCGAGTTTGACTCGCTCGCGCCCCACGGTTGATTCGCAGTGCTCCCCTTCGGGCTGCCTTTGGCAGTCTATCTCCCTGCGGTCGGTTGGCTCACCCTCCGGGCTTCGCTTCGCTCAGTCTGTCTCGCAGCCCGCCATGCTGCTCGGCTCCCAGTCTCTTCATCTGTCTTCCTTCAACCCGGCGCTGCCGGAGGATGGGGCACTGGTTATCGCCTCGGTGCTGAGGGATCAGTTCAACGGACTGGCCACGCTGATCTCGGAGGTGCCAGTCATCGATGCGGCGGCAGTGGATGGCGTGAGCACGCTGCCAGCGGGTGATCCCGCAGCGGTGGCGGTGAGTGTGGAGGGGAATGTGCTGCACTTCACTTTCAGCATCCCGCAGGGCTATCAAGGCCTGCAAGGCATCCAGGGCTACCAGGGTGAGCCTGGGGCGCAGGGGCCGCCTTTTGCTCAGGCACTGGTGGATGCCGTGAACACGCTGGAGCCCGGCCAACCGGCGACGGTGAGTGTGTACTTCGATGGGACCAACGTGCGCTTCACCTTCGGCATCCCGCGTGGTGAAACCGGCGGCACCGGGGATCAAGGCGAGCAAGGCCCACCGGGTGAGGTGACGAATTCGGCTTTGGCCAATGCCATCAGCGGCACCAGCAACAACACGAATGCGGTGAGCACACTGGGCTTGGTAGTGAGCGACCCGCCGACACAGGGTGAGATGCAGTCCATCGTGAATAAGGTCGATGAGCTGATCCTGGCCTTGAGGAAGTAAGGTTGGATGACTCAAGTTGCACAGCAACTGGGCTACTTTAGGCAGGAAGACCATTCGACTGGGACAGCCCCGAGTGGTGATACCTACCAACACCAGCGGCATGCAGTTCAGGCGCAGCATAATGCGACTGCTTGTTTCACCAGCCTGACAGCGTTACGCCACGCCCATGCCCTCACGCTTCATTCGCCATTCTTCCTCACCACCCGCACGGCATACACCTTCTCCGTCAGAGAACTGAGCTTCACCGGTTCCTTGTCATCCCGCAGTGGATCACGTGCCAGGTAGTCCAGCCCGTCCTTCCCCACCACCACGCACCAGTGCTGGATGCCGCCGAGCAGGAAATACTTCACCACCGGATACCCACCGCTCTCCAGCGCAGCATCCAGCGCCGCGTGAGTCGGCACGTCATGAAACAAGGCAGTGATCCGTCCGTCCGTCGCGCGTGACAGGGCACTCCACACCACCCAGCCCTGCGGCAGATAGCCATCCGCTTTGATCAGGCGCTCATTCAGGTCTTTCGGAGTCAGTTTGGTGCCCAGATGGGTGCACGCCATGGCCACACTGCTGACCAGGCATCCGTGACTGCCCAATGTGCCGCTGGAGGACCCAAGCTGCACATCCGCCCAGCGGGCATCCTTCTGCAAAAACGTCTGGCCACCGTCCGGTAGCCGTATTGTCAATTCTTTACCGCCCAATGCAGGGATTGAGCGCGCCATCCGCGCCCAACACGTCCGCAGCACCACACAGCCAGTCACGGCCATCACCAGTACACCGAGTCCGATGACACCATAGCGACGCATGGCCGCCGATTAGTGCTTCTTCTCTTCGTGGGCACCTTCCTTGGCATGCGCATCACCATGGCCAGCGCCCTTGTCCTTATGCATCCCCTCATGCAGTCCCTTCGTCTCATCGAAGGTGTGACTGTCACAGGAAACAGAGGCAAAAACAAAAGCAGCGGCGCAGAGGATGATCGAAGCGATTTTCATGGGGGGATTTGGGTCCGCCATCCTATCGGGACGTGCGCATCGTGCAAATTCCATTTCAGGCCGGAATGATCACTTCCGTGTGAACTCTCGGCTCGTGACCAACCCGATGAGGACCTCGCGAATCGCAAAGTCCTTCGCCTTGGCACGCTTCACGATGTCTTGGGCTAGGTCCTCATCGGTGAAGCCATACGGCCTACCGAGTGCATACTCGATGAGGGCCTCGGTGAAGCCTCGCGCGAAGTTTTCGCTCTTGGCGGCAATTTGGTCGCGGAGGTCGAAGTAGGTTTGGAAGGTGGGGCCGTTGTGGAATTGGCCGGCGGGGTCGATGGGCCAGTCTTTTTTGGTTTTGGGGTCGTGATCGACGTCGCGCCATTTGCCGGCGGCGTTGAAGTTTTCGAGGCCGAAGCCGATGGGGTCGATCTTGCGATGGCACTGGAGGCACTGAGGCTCTTCTTGATGGGCGAGGAGGCGTTCGCGCGGGCTGATGGCTTTGCCGGCGAGGCGGTCGAGCTGCGGGACGTTCGGCGGTGCGGGTGGCGGTGGGTTGTGGAGGAGTTTGCGCAACACCCAGGCACCGCGCTCGACGGGGCTGGTGCGCTCGCCGTTGCTGCCCATCGCGAGGATGGCGGCCATGCCGAGCAGGCCGCCGCGTGGGGAGTTGGCGGGGAGTTTGACCTTTTGAAACGCATCGCCGCTGATGCCTTCGATGCCGTAGTAGGTGGCGAGCAGGCCGTTGACGTGGATTTCGTCGCTCTTGAGCAGTTTCGTGAGGCTGCCGTTGTTTCGCAGCAGGTGGGCGAAGGTCTCATACACCTCGCGCCGTGCGGCGGCCTTGGCGCTTTCGTCAAAGTCGCGGAACTGTTTGGTATCGAACTGGAAGAAGTCGAGCCGGTCCATGCCGAGCAACTGATGCACGAAGCCGCTGACGAACTCGTCCGCCTTCGGGCTGGCGATGAGGCGGTCCACTTCGCGGGCGAGGATGTCTGGCTTGGTGAGGTCGGCTCTGAGCAAAGCGTCGTCGGGTGGAGCGCTCCAGAGGAAGTAGGATAGGCGGGAGGCCAGCTCCGCCGGAGACAAAGAGACAATGGGACGGGGAGACAATGAGACGGAAGCCTTCTCCTTGTCGTCACTGCCATTTTTAGGCAGGAGAATGGGGGCAGAAGAATCAGAAGAGGCATCATTCTTTTGCCCCCATTCTTTTGCCTGACCTGCTTGGCCTATCTCCTGAAGATACAAGAACCCCGGCGAGGCCAAAATCACGCTCAGTGGCTCTTTGAGGGCTGTTTCGTGCGCATCGCCTGCTTTGCGGCGCACATCATACAGAGTGGTGAGTTTGTCCAAAAAGGCGGCAGAGGGCTTTTTGCCGCGAAACGCTCGTTCGGCGAAGGTTTCGAGCACGGTGCGGGCATGACTCTCTCCGGTGGCAATCACAGGCTGCACCTGCGAACCGGCTTCGACCTTGTTCAGTGGTCCTTCCCACTCGATCCAGTCGATCCAGAGCACAGGATCGCGTTGTTTGGCGTCGGTGATCTGGCGAGTGCGACCGGGCAGGCTGATGGCTTCTTTTTTCAGCGGTCGCTTTTCCATGAGGATGAACTTCCGTGGGCCGCCGGGGCGGATTTGGAAGGGCAGCTCGATGACCTCCGGCTGGTCGAGCGTGGCGGTGATTTGTTTGATCGCGAGGAAGGTGCGGTCGTCTTTGTCGATGGGGCTGGCTTCGACGAAGGAGAGAAAGGCACGCTCCGTGGGCATGTCTGGCACGCGGCCGATCTTCACGCGCATGACGTAGTCGCCGGTGGCGAGGTCGGCGGGCAGGTCGATGGCGTGCTCGCTGGTTTCCTGGACGGTGTTGTCGAGATAGAGACCGGTTTTGGAGAGCGGACGGTCGAGGTATTGCTGGAACCAGCGGTTGTTGCTGTCCCACACGACCTTGGCGAACTCGGCGTGCGATTTGTCGGTGAAGTCGAACTCCTTCAGCCGCTTCTCATCGCCACCGGCGGCCTTCCACTTGGCGTATTGCTCGTTGAGGTATTGGAAGCGCAAATGACCGCGCTCGACATCGGCGCGGCGTTTCTCCGGCTCGATGCGCTCGACTTTGGCGATGGGCGCTTGCTTCACCAGCGGGCCTTCCCACTCCACCCAATCGATCCACAACGCGGACGGCGGCCCCACGCCGGTTTCTTTTTGAGCAGCGATGAAAAGATCGTGATCGAGCTTCACATCGCGCTTTTCGCGCAGCACAAACGTGCGTGGCCCGTCGGCGGTAATGCTCACTGGCACCTCAATGACCTGCGGTGCGTCCGTGCTGCCGCTTATCTGGAAGGTTTGCATCAGCGTGAAATCCTCATCGCCCGCCTTGCGACTACCAAGCGCGACAAAGTGCCGCTCCTTCGGTGTGCCTTTCACCGCTCCGATGCGAAAGCGCAGCAAGTAATCCCCCGGCTCAACTTTCTCGATCTCATGCTTCGTCTTGAGCCAGCCCGACGGCTGATCCGGAGGCAGCGTGATGACCTCTTCCTTGTGGACGTTGTAGATCGTCAAATATGCGCCTGTCTTGGTGAGCGGATCGTTCAGGTAACGCTCAAACGTGGGCCCATGCTGCTCAAAGCCACGGATGCGAAACTTCGCCTCCTGCTCGTCCGGGATGCCTTTCTGCGGCTGCTTAGTCTCCATGAACTTCTTCGCCGCCTCGTAGCCGCCTTTGAAGTATCCATTGTAAGTGCCGCCGACCATCGCGTTCGCATGCAGCTCGACCTCGCGGCGTTGTTTGATGGTCTTGGTCAAAGCGGGCGCGTCATTCACCGGCCCTTCCAGCTCGACAAAGTCCACCCAGATGCACGGACGCGGGCCGGTGCCGGTTTTGTCCCAGGCCTCGCGGAACATCGCATACTCGGCCTCGCGCTTGTTCGGGCGTTTGTCGCGGATGGCGAAGTTGCGGTCGCCGCTGGCATTGATCTCGACAGGAATCTCCAGCGTTTGCGGATTCTCGAGCGTGCCGGTGACTTGATGCGAGCTAAGAACGTTGAAGTCCGCCGCGTCTGCCTTGCCGGTGCCGATTTCGATGAAGCGTCGCTCCTTCGGCGACTCATCCGAGGCGGCAAGTCGGATGCGCAGGGTGTATTTGCCCGCAGGCCATTTGTCCGGCGCAGTGATGCCCGTGTAGCGACCGAGCGAGTAAAGCATGAGCCACGTGCCCGTCTCGCGCTGCGGCAGCATCGCGTAGTCGGCATAGTATTGATGATGGTAGCTGTATTCGCTGCGGGCGAACTGCGCGTCGTCCACATCGCGGAAGCCAAACTGCGTGGGTGAAGGAGAGTCTTTGAGCTTGGCAAAGCCGCTGTAGAAAAGATGCGGCTGCGTTTTGAGTCGTGGATCGGCACGGAGCTTGGCCACCTCAGCGGCATGCTCCGGCTTCTTCGCGGCTTCATCAATGGCGGCGCACCATTTCTTGAATCGCTCGTGCTTCTCGACGTAGCCCTGCGCATAAATGGGCATGTATTTGTTCGCCCATTGCTCGGGGTCTTTGCGGAGATTCTGAGGTTGAGATTGAACTGCTGGAGTGCCTTTGGTGGCGCTTGCCACCTCGATCCAGTCCAGCCACATCGCGAACTCGGGGCCGATGCCGTTGCGCTGTTTCGCTTCGGCAAAGAGGCGGCTGGCGCTCGCATCGGACTCGTGGGAGCCGCGCTCGCGGAACATGAAGAGGCGTGTTTTAGACTCGGTGAGTTTCAGCGGAATCTCCAGCACTTGCGGCTGGTCTACGGTGCCGGTGATCTCATGCGTGCTCATCACGGTGCAGACGCCGCTGGGATCTTGCGGACCGAACTCGACAAACCGCCGCTCACGCGGAAGGCCGTTCATGGCGGCGATGCGGACGCGGATGACGTAATCGCCCGCCGGCCAGTCGGCAGGGAGTTGGAAGATTTGGCGGGAGTTCACATACGCATCGTCAATGGTGAGGAAGGTGCCGGTCTTCACCAAAGGGTGCTCCACATAGGTGCGATGATGCGGAACGAAGTGATCCCAATCCCGCCGCCCCATTTGCTCGGCATGAATGGCGTCGGTGAAACCAAACGTCGTGGGTGATGGAGCACCCGGGAGCCGTTTCCATTCGTTGTGGAGGTGTTTCGGGTCGCCTTTTTTCTCCGCACGGATTTGTTCGCTGACTTTGGCGTTCTCGGGCTTGGCGGCTGCTGCTTCCACAGCCGCTGTCCACTTGAGATAGCGTGCGCGTGCATCGTCGCGCTGCTGGAGTCCTTTGATGATGCGTTGATTGTCGCCTCGGTTTCAATGTGCAGCTTCAACGGCTTGGTCGGCGTGGTGACGACATACCGCGCGAAGTGCTCATCCAACGCCTGCCGACCAAGCGCGAGGTATTGCTCAAACTGATCCGACGACATGAAGTGCGATGAGCCCACGGTATCAAAGCTGCCCGCACCGCCATCGGCGGGCAGTTCGTTCACACGCAAGTCCACGCCGAGCAGATCGCGGATCGTGTTCTTGTATTCGCGGCGATTCAGGCGGCGCATCGTGATCTTGCCACCGGAGTCGCTGAGGGCCATGCGAGCCGTGACGAGCGTGCGGGAGAGGTCGTCGAGGAAATCCGTCTTCGCGGCAGGTGAGGGCTGCTTTTCGTCCTCCGGCGGCATTTCGCCCGAGTTGATCGAGTTAAGGATTTTTTGCCAAAGATCGGCCTTTTCGACCGAATCGAGCGTGAACGCGATGTCATCCAGCCGCAGCTTGCCCTTCTGCTTCTTCGCGTTGTGACACTCGACGCAGTAGTCTTTGAAAAACGCGCGATGCATTTCATCCAACCGCGCGTGCACTAGTTCGTCCGCCTGCGCGCCGAGACAGAGGCTGAACAGCGCGAGGAGGATTCGTGTTCTCATGCGCTGCATTTCACCACTCTACAGTAAATCCTTTCACCTCAAGCGTGCCGAAGCTGAAGCCGATCATGATGTTGGTCTTGGCTACAGCGATGTAGGGGTCTTCGACGGTTTTGGTGTAGTCTTTGCCGATCTTCAAGGTGACCTTGGAGCCGCGGACTTCGACGGTGACTTCGGTCCACTCGCCTTGGACGAGTTTGGTGGGGTCGTCTTTGGCGAGGGGTTTGGCCGTTTGCCCGATGCTGCCGCCGGGCCAGACGCGGATGCCGGTGATGGTGTCGGCGATGAAGACGCGGAACACATGGCCCTTCGCGCCGTCCATGGTGAAGGCGATCGCTTTGCAACCTTGTGCACGAAAGGCGAAATGCACGGTGCTGTCCTGCGTGGGCACGCCATACAGGAGGATGGGGCCGTGGTCTTTGTTCTTCTTGTAGATTTCGGCGTCCTGGGTGCAGCGTGCGATGCCGTCGGCGATCTTCCAGTCTCCACGACCGGCGCGGCGTTCTTTGAGCTTTGGATCGGTGAAGTTGTCTTTGAAATCGGTGGCGAAGACTTGGGTGGCGAGGAGGGCGAGGAGTGAAAAGAGGATGTGTGTGTGTTTCATAGTGGCGTTTGTGGTGGCTTGGCTTTCGGAGTCGCTGCAAGAGGAACTGAGCACGAACAAGACAGCTGCCGCGCTTACGTTCGCAGTTCCTTCACCACGCCCGTGCTGTCGCCGTGGCGTTCGGCTGGGATGCCGAGGCCGTGGAGCATCGTTAGCCACACGTTGCACAGCGGCGTGTCCTTCGGCAGCACGAGATGCTGGCCGAGTTTGAGCTTGGCGGCTCCGCCGGTGAGCAAAGTCGGGCAGTTGTCGAGGTAATGGATCGTGCGGATGTTGCTGCCATACGCGAGCGCGACGTGATCAAACAAACTCGTGCCATCGGCCTCCTTCGTGGCCTTTAGCTTGTCGATGAGACCGGCGAGCAACTCGCTCTGAGTCGCATCACGCTTCTGCGAGGCCGCCATGCGGTCGCCCGGCGAGTAGTGGCTCATGTCGTGCGGCGCGACCTTCGTGCCGAGGCTCTGGAGCAAGGTGCCGACAGGCTGGCGATACGTCAGGACGCGTGTGCTGTCCGTCTGCAGCGCGGCGACGATGAGGTCATACATCACCTGGATCTCGTCCTTGCCCGCGAGGCCCGGTTTCGGCTCAGCGACAGGCGGTTTGGACTTCGGCACGCTGAGCCATTGCTCGTCCTTGCCGAGACGCACCTCGATGTCGCGGATGCTTTGGTAGTATTCGTCGAGCTTGTCGATGTCCGTCTTCGTGAGGCCGTTTTGCACGCGCTTCGCATCCTCCAGCACGGCATCGAGCACGCTGCGCTTTTGCGCGAGCATCGCCTGTCGCTCGCTCAGCGGCGTGGCGTCATCCGAAAAGAGGCGATGAAACGCCGCGACGGGATTTTCGAGTCCCGCCATCGGTTTGCCGCGCAAATCCCAGGCCATCGACAAGCCGGGTCCGTGGCCGGAGTTCGCCACGTCCGGCGTGTTGAGCTGGATCGAGGCAAAGCGCGTCTCCTTCCCCAAATGCGCCGCCGCCACCTGATCCGCGCTGATGCTATTGTGAAAGCTCTGACCGGGTTCTGCATACCGATTCGCACCCGTGAGCCAAAACGTGCTGCCCCAGTGCGCCTCATTCGCAAACTTGTTCGCACAACCCTGCACCACCGTGATGTCCTTCTGATGCCGAGCGAGCGGCTTCAGCCCTTCCGACAACTCCCACGCCGAGCCCGTCTTCTTCGCATCCGGGAACCACGTCTCATTCGTCACCCCCCAGCCAAAGCCGAGGAACACCATGCGCTTCGGTGGCGTGGCAACTTTTGGCGCGGCGAAGGCTCTGAAGCCGATGGATTCAAGCGCAGGCAGCGCGATGAACGTGCCAGTGCTGCGGAGAAAATGGCGGCGGGTGTTCATGAAATGCGGAGTGGTGGAGTCTTGCGGTGCTGGACTGAGATTTGGCAGGAGAATAAGACTAAAACTAGATCGTTTCAGAAATTAGTCTTCTCCCCCCATTCTTCTGTCATTTTATCCTTGAGCCAGTCGCACGGTGAGCAAGAAGACCGCACGAATTATAATGCACGCCGCTATGACATCTAGCAAGCCACCTCACACCTTCGGCTTGATGAAAAGCACCTCGGCGCGCTCGATCCAGCCTTTGCGCAGGTCCATGCGGAACCAGCCGTCGCTGTTTTTCCGATGAATGCGGCATCCGGAGCGTGGGCCGAACTCCTTGAGGTCGTATTGCGCCCAGGTCTTGCCCATGTCGGGAGAGTAGATGATGCCGCAGGCATAGGTCGAGGCCGGGGCACAGTGCGTGGCGAGCATGACGCCGTCCTGCACGAGCATGTTGGCGGATTCAAACATGGGATTGAACAGCAGCGTGTGCTTTGACTTGTCGGTGATGTCCTTCGGATCGCACATGAAGATGCCACGGTCGTGCCTATTGGCGAGAGCGGGGCCGTTCGCATCGGCGATCCAGTAACATTTGCCGTCGATGAAGTTGATGCCGCCGCATTTGAAGCGGGAGTTCGAGTCCACCGAGATGACGTGCTTCCAATCCCATTTGTCGACCTTGGCATCGTAGGTGCCGCGCAGCCAGTGGACCTCCTTGCCATGCGTGCGGTCGATGTCGCCGGTGCAGGCATAGAAGGCGTTCTCTGCGGGGTTGTAGGTCACGTTGTGGACGTGGCGGGCGATGAGCTTGTTGTCGGGATTGCCGATGAACTTCTCGGGCGGCGTGTCCTTCTGTTGGAACTTGGGATTTTGTCCAAATGCATACGCCAGCTTCACCGTCTGGCCGCTGTCAGTCGAGTAGTAGATGTTCACTGGCACCGGGCCGCCGAGAACGTTGCAGTAGTTGCCCCACACGAGCATTTCCTTGCCATCGACCTCGAAGCAGTGCTCGCCATCGAGCGAATGGAAATACCAACCCGGTTGCTCAGGATTCACCGGCGTGTGCGGCAGATAGTCGCTGCCGTCGAAATTCTTCACCGTGATGGGCCGGTGCGTTTTGAGATTGTCCGTGCTGAGAAAAAGCTGTGCCAGCGTGGCAAAGAGGATGTTCCCATTCTTCAGAATGACGCTGAAGGTGATGTTCTCCGCTTCAGCAAATGCCGTGCTGTGCGGCCAAGTCTTGCCACTGTCCTCCGACAAGAAAATCTTCCCTTCACCGAACCCAAACGCCTTGTTGTCGCGCTGTGAGTCGATGTAAGGCCCCTCCGGCTGAAGGCGATACCAAAAGTGCTCCGTGGATGCTGGCTCAGCGTGCAATGTCGAAGCGTCTGACAGCAAAAGACCGCCAACAGCGGCTGCGGTGGTTCCGATGAATTGGCGGCGATCAAGTGCTGAGGTGTGTTTCATAGTGTGTGCTCTATAACGCTGCGAGCAGCGTGAATCGCTCTCCTTGCTGCATGCTTTGAAAGGCCACCGCAACCGGCCGCGATGATGTGATCCCATGTTTTGCCGCCTTCTTGCTCTCACCGCGTTCATCATCACTTTCGTTCACGCGCAGGAAATCCGCCATGTGCCGCTTACTTTAAGCAAGGGCGGCACGCCGGAGAATCCGACGGTGTTTGATGGCAAAGGGATGATCATCGATCTCGGCATCGACGTCACCACGCACGATTGGCAGAAGGACGGCGAGGTGTGGACTTCACGCGGACCGTTTAAGGATCATCCGGCGGTGACGGACCCCCAGCGTGGGGTGCTGTTCATTGAGGAAGTTCCCATGCGCATCGTGCGTGATCGGGAGGCCGAGAAGAAAGGCGGCATCTCTGGCCAAGTCATCTTCGCAGCCCAGGCAGCGCTGAAGCCAGGCGAGGTTGGCTTCACGGCGGAAGGCGCGATCTATTTCCGCTGGCCGACCGGGAAGAAACCGGGCTCCGCACGCATCTTCCTACCACCTGCCAATCTCGCGAGTTGTGTGTCGATTCAGTGCTCGCACATCACTGTGCGAAACATCACCGCGATTCATGCCGCCAACGATGGCTTCAACATTCACGGCGCACGTGTCGGCGTCCGCCTGGAGCATGTGAAGGCGTTCTCCAATGGCGACGAAGGCATCAGCGCTCACGAGACAGTGCAGATGGACGTGGTGGACGCCGAGATCGCCTGGAACGGCTCCACCGCAGGCGGAGTGGCCGATGTGAATGACAGCATCACGACTTACACCAACTGTGAAGTGCATCACAACCTCGCTGCCGCCTTCAGCTTCGCAGGAAAATCACACCGCGTGACCAACTGCATCATCCATCATCAAGCGAAGGACTTTGAGGTGCGCGAGGACGCCCAATTGACCCAATCAGGCAACGAATGGCGTCGGGAGTGATTTTCTCGATCAATACCCACCCGCACCGATCTTCCCACCCGCAGAGTCGAGCGAGCCAGCGGCTTCGCGTTTGCGGTAGTCGTCCATCATGGCGGCAGTAGCTGTGGCTCCGCAGCGAGAACCGCCGAGCTCGCGGACTTTGATTAGGCCATCGAGGTCGCGCACACCGCCAGCGGCTTTGACTTGGACCCTGGCTGAAACGTTGGCGCGCATAAGAGCGAGATCGTGTTCGGTGGCACCTTTGTAGTTGTAGCTGCCGTCGGGTTGCTTCACGAAGCCATAACCAGTACTCGTCTTCACCCAATCGGCTCCAGCGCACTCGCAGAGCTGGCAGAGTTTGATTTTGAACTCATCGCTGCTCAGACCTGCGCCGCCATTGGTGAGGTAATCGTTTTCAAAGATGACCTTCACCTTCGCGCCGTGCTTGTGAGCTTCATCGCAGACGGCTTTCACATCAGCCTCGACGTAGTCCCAGTCAGCGCTGAGAGCCTTGCCCAGATTGACCACCATGTCGATCTCCACCGCGCCATCCTTGCAGGCCAGTTCCGTTTCATAACGCTTCGATTCCGTGGTGCTGTTGCCATGAGGGAAACCGATGACGGCTCCGACTTTGACATCTGTCCCTCGCAGCCACTCGACAGCCTGCCTCACCGCGTAGGGTTTGATGCAGACGGAAGCCACATCGTATTTCGCGGCCAACGCGCAGCCTTCCTGGAGATCTTTGTCGGTCATCGTCGGGTGCAGCAACGAGTGGTCGATCATCTTGGCGAGGTCTGAGTAGGAGTATTTCATGGATTGTAGATTGGCTAAGCCAATTCCTAAATTGGCTTAGCCACTTGTCAAAGTCAGATTGTGTCGCAAGATCGACCCCGTGGGCAAGTCAGCGTCTTTTCATCAAGAACTCATCACCAAACTGCGGAAACTCCTCCGCAGTCGTCAGTTCGTGCCAGGCGCGCAATTCCTCACCGAGCGCGAGATTGCTGAGCGCTTTGAGACCAGCCGCCCCACAGCCAACAAAGCCCTCAGCAGCCTCGTTTCTCAGGGCTTGCTCGAGTTTCGCCAGGGCGCGGGCACTTTCGTGCGCGAAAGCGTGCTCGACTACGATTTGCAACGCCTCGTCAGCTTCACCGACAAAGCCCGTGCTGCGGGCAAGGAGCCCAGCACGCGAGTCCTCGCCTTACAGAAGCTCCGTGCCGCCGATGTGTCTGACGAGATCGTTCAAGCTCTCAAATTGACTGCCAACGAGCCATTACTCTACATCGAGCGCCTTCGCCTCGCGGATGGACAACCGGTCATCTATGAGCGCCGTCACGTCGCAGCGCGTCATTTCCCCGCCATGACCAAAACCGATGCCAAAGGATCGCTGTATGCGTTTTGGACCGCGAAGTGCAAACTCACCATTTCCGGAGCCAACGAATCCATCCGCGCAGTCAACGCCACGAAGTCACAGGCAACGCAATTGGGCGTTGCGACGAATGCAGCGTGCCTCCTCGTCATCGCCACAGGCTTCCTCGACGGTGGCGTGCCACTCTGGTATGAAGAGACGCTTTATCGGAGTGATGTGTATGAGTTCCGCAACCAGCTCGGCGGTGTTTCAAGCGCCAGACCCGCAGTTGGCCGGATGCGCAGCCCCTAGAATAGAAATTCACAGCGAAAGTGGGATTGTCCGTGCTACTCTAACTCACCTGCTTAGCTCCTCAAATAATGCGCATCCTCATCACCGCTGGCCCCACGCGTGAGCCCCTTGATCCCGTGCGGTTCCTTTCGAACCGGTCGTCTGGCCGCATGGGATACGCGCTCGCGCAGGCTGCAATCGAGGCCGGGCATGAAGTGACGCTCATTTCAGGCCCCACGTCTCTCATGCCGCCTTCAGGAGCTGATTTTATTCAAATCGAGACCGCGCGTGAGATGTACGATGCCGTCGCGCAAAGCATCAGCACATGCCAGATCGCCATTTTTACGGCCGCAGTTGCGGACTATCGGCCTGTCGCCGTTGCAGAGCAAAAGATCAAAAAAAACAGCGCCGCGCTCACCATCGAGCTTGAGCGCACGGAGGACATCCTTGGCTCGGTGCGGCATGTTTTCGGCTTTACCGGCACTTTAGTCGGCTTTGCGGCTGAAAGTGAGCATCTCATTGCCCACGCTCAGGAAAAGCTCGTGCGCAAAGGATGTGACATGATCATCGCCAATGACATCACTCAGCCCGGCATCGGGTTTGACAGTGCAGAAAACGCCGTCACCCTCTGCCTCCCCAACGGGCAGACCAAACCCCTGCCCCGCCAGCTCAAAACCCAACTCGCGCGCGCTTTGCTCGCCGAAATCCTGTCCCTCAATCCCTCCTCGTGAACGAACTCATCGCTACCGCCACCACCGCCGCACTTGCTGCCGGTGCCCTCATCAAAACCAACTTCGGCACCGAACTCACCGTCAACGAGATGCAGCGTCACGACATCAAGCTCGAGCTTGATGTGCGCAGCCAGAAACTCATCACCGACATGATCCTCACCCGCTTCCCCGACCACGCCATCCTCGGTGAGGAAGGCGGCGAGACCGGCGGCAATGGCGACATCGAATGGATCGTCGATCCCATCGACGGCACCGTGAATTACTACTTCGGCATCCCGCATTTCTGCGTTTCCATCGCCGCGCGCAATCGCGCCAGCAAAGAACTGCTCGCCGGTGTCATCTTCGACCCCATGCAGAATGAAACCTGGTCCGTGGGCACCGGTGTTGTCCCGACTTTGAACGACAAGCCCATCCGCGTCAGCTCCCGCAGCCAGATGCATGAGGCCGTCGTCACCGTCGGCTTCTCCAAGAGCAAGGAAGCACTCGATCTTGGCTTTGAGCGCTACAAGCGCATCGCCTACGAGGTGCGCAAGACTCGCATGCTCGGCAGTGCGGCTCTCGCCATGGCCTACATAGCCTGTGGCCGCCTCGATGCTTATGTTGAGGAGCAAATCAGCCTGTGGGACATCGCCGCTGGTCAGATGCTGATCGAATCCGCAGGTGGCAAGGTCTTCACCAAGCCCAGCACCACCAAGCCAGGCACCATGTTCATCTGCGCCTGGAATGGCACGCTGCCGATCGAAGCGCACCTTTAGGCATCGGCACACTCAAGCTGCCGCCTTACCTGCCTTGGCCATCTTGAGCATCAGGATCAGGCCACAGACAGCCAGCACCACTAGCGCAACACCCAACAATGGCCGCGCCACGACCCACGCGACTGCGATCACAACTATCGAAAGCGTGCCTGCCAGAACGAATGAGATCAATCCTGTGCCGGTGCCGATGATGTTACCGATCAGGGGAATCACACTACCCAGCAC
>JANOBP010000476.1:0-14137 GCA_031411715.1 Verrucomicrobiaceae bacterium
AATCACCCGCTGACCAATCTGCACGTCTCCATGCTCCAGCGCATCGGCATTGAGGCTGGCGAGTTTTCCACCGGCAAGAGCACGATGAAGGGTCTGGAGATGGTGTGAGGGCGGATGGAGATCAGCGCTCACAGGCCGCCAACCATGAAACACCTTATCCTTCTCACCCTCTTCAGCAGCATCGTTTGGGCTGAAAGCGCGATCACTTTTCCTCAGGACGGTGGTGTGCTCGATGTGCGTGAGTTTGGCGCAAAACCAGATGATGACAGGGATGACACCGCAGCTATTCAAAAAGCGCTTGATGCGTTTCCGAACGGGAATCGCATCGTTCACCTGCCTGCGGGCACCTGGATCGTCACGGACACGCTGCGCTGGCCGAAGGGCGATGGCGGCAACGGCGAGAAGCGCACCATCCTGCAAGGCGCGGGCATGACGTTGACGAAAATCCGCGTGCCAGAGGCCACGGCGGCTTTTTCAGGTGAAAAGCCGCATGCCGTGCTCTGGACGGGCACGAAGCCAGCGCAGCGGTTTCGCAACGCGGTGCGTGATCTGACGATTGAAATCGCCAAAGGCAATCCGCAGGCCATCGGCATGCAATTCAACGCGAGCAACCAAGGCTGTGTGCGCAACGTCGCGCTGCATGCGGAGGGCGACTCGGGCCTGATCGGACTCGACATGGGCTTCACCGACGAGATCGGGCCGCTGCTGGTGCGAAACCTCACAGTGGTGGGCTTTGAGACCGGCATCGTGACGAAGTGGCCGGTGAACTCGAATACCTTCGAGCACGTCACACTGCGCGGTCAGCGGAAGCTCGGCTGGCACAATTATCATCAGATGGTGTTCGTGCGCGATCTGGTCAGCGAGAATGCCGTGACGGCCCTCTTCAACGAAAAGGACTCCTGGGGCACGGTAACGCTGATCGAGTCGAAAATTCGCGGCAGGAACTCCAACCAGCCTGGTATTCTCAATCAACGCCACATGTATCTGCGTGACCTGGAGATCGCGGGACATGCCGTGGCCGTCGATCATGCGGACAAGGGCCGCGACAAGGGAGATGTGAAGGACGCGGGTGTGATCGTGGAGGATACCTCGCACGCGGATGTGCATGGCCTGTTTCGTGAAGTGAAGGATCACACTTTTGCGACTGCGGGCACGGTGAAGCACCTGCCGGTCAAAGAAACACCCGAAGTCCCGTGGGATGGCAAATGGGTGAACCTGGAGTCCTTTGGAGCCGATCCTGATGGGAAAAAGGATGCGAGCGCCGCTTTGCAAAGGGCCATCGATTCGGGCGCGACCACGATTTATCTGCCAGCGGGTAAAGAGTTCTTCTTTGACGGCGAGGTTCTCATCCGTGGTGCCGTGCAGCGCATCATCGGCCTTGAAGGACGCTTTCACACCGAAGGCAAGGCCGTGTGGCGGCTGCTGGACACACCAAGTGAAGCCCAAGCGGTGATCATCGAGCGCATGAGCAACCGTAGCGGAGGTCACGGCATCGAAGTCCGCCATGAATCGAAGCGCACGCTCATCGTCAGCAGTGTGATCGGCTTCAACGTGGAGGGCCACGGCAGCGGTGACATTTTCCTCGATGACTTTTGCGGTCGTATGAACCTCAACGCAAAAGGACAGAGCGCCTGGTGCCGACAGCTCAACACGGAGCACGACGGCACCATGTGCCGCAACAACGGCGGCAGACTCTGGATTCTCGGCATGAAGACAGAGAAGATCGGCACGATCATCGAAACCGTAAACGGTGGCTTCACCGATGTGACCGGAGTCTTTGTCTATTCCAACGCTGGCTGGCGTGAAGGCCTGCCCGCCTTCCTGGTCGAAAACAGCACCGTGACACTTTGCGGCATCAACGAGCGGAACTTCAATCGCAAGCCCGTGTCCCTGTGGGTGCGTGAATCACAGGACGGTGCCACACGCGAGCTGAAGGATAGGCCATGGGTGTATTTGAGCCGGTGAGGCCGTAGAAAGGACGGAGTTGCAGCGTTTCTCTTGTCGATATGATCTCTACACTTCATCGCCGCGCTTTCCTCGGTAAAACATCGCAAGGCCTCGGAGCCGTTGCGCTGGCTTCGTTGCTCAAACCGGCTTCCGCCGCTCCGACGCCGGGTGTTTTGAAATCGCTGCCGCTGCCGCAGAAGGCGAAGCGGGTGATCTGGCTGACGATGGCGGGTGGGCCATCGCATTTGGAGACGTTTGATCCAAAGCCAAAGCTTGCGGAGATGGATGGCAAGCCCATGCCGGAGTCGTTCACAAAGGGGCAGCAGCTCGCGCAGCTTCAAGGCAAGCCGCTGAACTGCTTTGGGCCGCAGCACAAGTTCTCGAAGTTCGGGAAGAACCAGATCGAGATTTGTGAGATGTTTCCGCAGATCGGCAGCGTCATCGAAGACATCTGCCTCATTCGCAGCATGACCACGGATGCGATCAATCACGACCCCGCGCACATGTTCATGAACACGGGTTCACAGATCGCCGGTCGGCCGAGCATGGGTTCATGGATCACGTATGGCCTTGGCACCGAGGCGGCGGATTTGCCGGGCTTTGTGGTGCTCACATCCTTGGGTCAAGGCGGACAGAATCAGCCCATCGCGGCGCGGCAGTGGAGCAGTGGCTTTTTGCCGTCGAAGTATCAAGGTGTGCAACTTCGGGCCAAGGGCGATCCCGTTTTATACCTCACGAATCCGAATGGAGTCACTCGTGATCGCCAAGGAGCCGATGTGGCGGCGATCAACGCGCTCAACAAGCAGCACGATGCTCTCGTGGATGATCCCGAGATCGCCACACGCATCGCGCAGTATGAAATGGCTTTTCAGATGCAAGCGAGCGTGCCGGATCTGATGGATGTGAGTGCTGAAGGAGCCAAGACGCTCGAACTTTACGGCTGCCAGCCCGGTGACGGCTCGTTCGCGTCGAATTGCCTGCTTGCGCGTCGTCTGGCCGAACGCGGCACGCGTTTCATCCAGCTCTACCACAAAGACTGGGACCACCACGGCGGTGTGAAGCTTGGCGTGGAGCAAAAGGCGAAGGAAATCGACCGCGCCTGCATGGCGTTGATCACCGATCTCAAACAGCGCGGCATGCTCGATGAAACGCTCATCGTCTGGGCTGGCGAATTCGGCCGCACGCCGATGTCGCAGGGCGGCAGCGGACGCGATCATCACAACAAAGCCATGTCCGTGTGGATGGCCGGCGCTGGCATCCAAGGCGGTATCGTCCACGGAGCTACGGATGACCTCGGCTATGCCGCTGTGGAGAAGATTACCACCGTCCACGACGTCCACGCGACGATGCTCCATCAACTCGGCATCCAGCACGACGCCTTCAGCTTCAAGTTTCAGGGCCTTGATGCGAAATTGAGCGGCGTTGAAGGCGCGAAGGTGATCAAGGACATCCTGGCTTGATCATACTTCGACTACTTCTCGGCGATGCGTGAAGATCAGTCGGCAGTGAATCGTCTCCAATTGCAATCCCGTCATGCGATGAAGGACTTCACGATATGTTTGAAGCTGAGGTCTGTAGCCTTCCACACGTGCTTTGAATGCCTCGTCGGTTTCGACTTTGTCGGTTTTGAAATCGAGAATCGTGGCGCGATCTGGCTCAATCATCACGCGATCAAAGGTTCCAGACAGCCACTCGCCCTTGAGGAGGATCTCGAATCGTTTCTCTCGCCAGCACACTGCCTCGGCGGATGGGCGGCTTAAAACCGCGCGCACTTCCGGGGCGGCAATGCATAGGCGCACTTCGTTTTCGGCTCGTGTACGCAGACTGTCATCAGGACATGAAACGTTGGCCCAGGATTTGGATAGCATTGACTCATCGACTTCATCCAGCCACTCGACTTGCTCGAAGAAGGCATGAACCAGAGTGCCATAAGCTCGTGCAAAACGTCCGCCGCGTGAGAAGAGCTGCCGTGCCGTTACACTGGAGCTTTCTGAGCCGCTCGGTGTGCGTCGTGTGGGACGAAGGCGCCCAGGACCATCCACCGTGATGATGGCCATTGCATCCTCTTGAGGCTCTGGTTTGGCCTGCACCAGTTCAAACCAATGACGTGAGGTTGATTTCGTCGCGCTGGAGAAAACCACTTCGGCACTCACGTCGCCAAAAGTCGCTGTTGGCGGTGATTTACCACTGCCGAGAGTCAGCTCGAGAAGCTTGATGAAATTATTCGATTTGGAGCCTTCACGACGAGGTGCGGTGATGAGGTAGTTTGCATGCTTGGCACGCGTGAGGGCCACGTAGAATTTGCACAACTCCTCGTAAGCCGCTTCGGCCTCACGCTCCTCCCGATACTTCGCAAGCACGGAATCTGACTTCACGATCTCACTCGGAGGCAGGTCAAAAACCCACTCCACATGTCGTTTCTTGCCGCGCTTCACTCCGATGCCACGCCGCACAGTGTTCATAGAGTTTCCTTCGAGATCGGGTAGCACCACACAATCGAAGGTGAGCCCCTTGGACTTGTGAATCGTCATCACTTGCACGGCATTTCGTGTATCCGGCTCACGGACAGTGTAGCGTTCGGCGTAAGCGATGAATTCGTCAATGTCACGGCTCCCTCCTTGATCAAACAGTCGTGCCGCGAGGGAAAAATCCTCAGCGCGGCGGCGGCTGAACGCATCCAGCGGAGTGTTCAGCTTCTCCAGCCAGAGACGGAGGGTGACTTCAAATCCATCATCAAAAACCTTTCGTAGCACTTCGGCTGCCAGTTGAGCTGGACTCGTCAGTAAGTCACGAAAAGGTGTCATGCGCAGGTGCTGCCATGCGTGTGTATCGCCTGGATGTGCGGCGCATTTCAAGATGCTCAGCAACGCCAAGGTCAGAGGATTGTCCGTCGCCACGGCGATTTCGGACTCGCACATCACAGGAATCTTCGGCGCATTTGCTCGCAAATAATCTACAAGTGCACGGCCCGTGCGGTTTGCTTGCACGAGAATCGCACAGCTCAAACCGCGCTCAACCGGCTGAATTTCTTCCAGCACTCCCGCGACGAGTGCAAAGCGCTCTTCATCCTCATCTGTCTCGGTTTCCAGCATCACCGAGTAGCCTGGTAATTCTTCGTGAATGCCAGCGACGGTGTGTTCCTTCCATTGCCAGCGCTTGCGAGCCTCGATGGGCACTTCGAGCGCGATAAGCGCTGATTCGGAACCGAAAATACGATTCACCATCTCAATGACATCATGGCCGGAGCGCCATGATACATTTAGTGGCCTAGCCTGAATGCGTGGAGTTGTTCCAGCGCTGTAGCGCGAGAAAACATCATGAAACAGTCGTGTATCACCGCCCCGCCAAGCGTAGATCGCCTGCTTCACATCACCCACTTGGAAGAGCGTGCGTTCATCGGAGGTATCCTGCACGGCCTCATCGATGAGATTTTCGATCACGGACCACTGTACGTAATTGGTGTCCTGGAACTCATCGAGCAGCCAGTGGTCGTAGCGAGCATCCAACCGGTAATCAATGCGCAGACGCTCATCCTCGCCTGGAACCTGCGAGAGCAGCGGTCTCGGCATATCGGGCGCAAATTCATGGCCAGCAAGGATCAGCTCCATGTCCTGAAACGTCAGCCGCCCACGCCGCCGCACCTGATGAGACCAATTTTCCTCAAACAACTTCAGCACTTGCCACACACCGCGCGTGCGCTCCAGACGGACTACGATTTCAGCGCCCACCATGCTGGTGATGATGCCATTGAGCACCTCACATGCCTCGGCACCGAGTTGCTGCTTCTGCCGGTTAACGGTGATGGTGCAATCCTCCGCCTCGAGTTCCTTCCAAGCCGCGAGCAGCTTATCGATGAAGAATTTCACGCGGTGCGGTAGCGCATTGCCCGGCACATGTTCCAGCGCTTGAGTATGAAACTCATCCCAGTACTTCCACTGCTCATCGCTGATGTCTTCCGCATTAAAAACCTCGATCAAGCGCGCAAACTCATCCTTTAAGTTCACGCGTGAGCCGAGCCAGCGGCAGCCCTTCGGCCAAATGATCTTCGCATTCCCCCACAGCTCCTCCCGCGCCGCATGCAGCAAGATTTCATGCTGATTCTCGACAAACTGATCCAGCACGAATCGAATGCTCGACTCTTCCTTGCCGAATGTCGCACGCCGAAATGCCTCCAGGAACTCTTGCTGCGCCGCCGCACCTGCTGCGTCCGTTTTGAAGCCAGGCAGCGTGCGCCGAAATACCATCCGATAGACCCGCTCACGCTCAACGGCTGCCAGGTGGTCACTTAAAATTTCAAATTCACCCGCCAGACCGAATTCAGCCGGGAAACTCCTCAAGATCGACGAAAAGAAGCTGTCCAGCGTGCCGAGGAATAAACGTGGCATGCGCGTGATGAACACACGCAGTAACTGGCGGAAGTCAGCCTGCGTTAGCTCACGCAGGATTGGTCGCAGGGGATCGAGCGCCACTTCTGGATCGACGTTTTCATCCCCCGCCAGCATGTGTGCGTATTCCGCGTCTGAAGCCGCACGCGCCAGCTTCATCAAGATCGAATCAAAAAACTCCCCTGCTGCCTTCCGCGTGAACGTCACGGCCACGATGCGTTCCGGCGTGACTTCTTTGCCTGCCAGTAACTGTTGCCCCATCAGCGCGATGAAGCGGTTCGTCAGTTGCCAAGTCTTCCCCGAGCCCGCCGAGGCGAGGATCATTTCGTTTGGGATGGTGCCATGTGTACTCATGCGGCCTCCTTGTTTGAGATCAGGCTCGCATCGACGGCCTTCAGCGGATCACCAAAAAACAGCGCACCAAAATCATCGCCATAGGGCAGCTTTCCAGCCGGTGGCCAAAATTGCCGCTCTCTCACGGCTGCAATGATTCCTTCAGCACAGACTTTGGCGCTGGCAAGCTGTGGGCCTTCGAGTTCCGGCCAGGGATCGAGGGCAATGTCTATTTTTGTTTTGCCAAGCGTGGCATAAGCAGTCTGAATCTTCTCCGCAGGATAGTGCCGCTCCATCGCCATACGATAAAGCGGGAGTTGCAGGTCCGTCCAACGAGCGACCTCACCTTTGCTGTTGCGCGTGAGTGACCATGCTGGGAAGTCAGCTGCGTCTTCGGTGCGCTTGATGTTGGTCAAATGATAGGCTTCAACGGTTTTGCGCTCACGTTTGAGCGAGTTGTAGGGCGAGTACGTTTTGAAGTCGATCAAACGCACTCCGAATTGTTCATGTCGCTCCACTCGATCCACGATTCCGCTGATGAGCATGCCATCGAGCATGAAGGGATCATCCGGAGGGCTTATAAGCGTCTCGGCAGCCTCGATGCGCCAGCCTTTGATGCGCTCAGCGGCTTCATTTTCGGCCCACCAGGATAAACGTTGACGCATCGACTCACGTTGAATGGTGACAGGCACCGTGAGGCGAGCGCCGTATTGCATGTGCAGATGACGGTCGAGGATGGCGTGAAATTCAGTGGCGATCTTCGCAGCATTTGTCGCCGTTTTAGTTTCGCCATTTTTAGCAAAGGCCTCAAGCACGGCGTGAAGCAGGCTGCCGAACTCGAGAGCGTCCATCTCAGTGCGCATGGCATCCACGGCTTCCATTTTAAGGCCATGCTTCAAATAAAAGCGGAATGGGCACATCAAGTAGTCACGCATCTGTGTGACGCTGAGTTTATGGAAGATCCTTGCATCATCCGGCAGCGGCTCAGGCTTTAACTGCCAGGCCATCTGCCAGGGCATCGGGTCGCTGTGGCGCTTTGGCTTCTTGAAGAACTGCAGCGTACGCGATGGCAACTCTGATTCCGCGCATTGAAACAACAGGCGTGAGGGACGCAGTGGCTCATCCGCTGCGCCGATTCGGCCAAAAATGAAATCGACGCGACCGCCGTTGCGTGTGCGTGACTCAATGATGCTGGTCATGAGCACGGCATCTCGTGCAAAGCGCGTGTCGTTGTTCCGCAGGCCGAGGGCCAGCCGTGCGGAGTTTGGCAAGAACTGATGCGCCATGATCGACTCCGGCACTTTACCGTCATTCATGCCCGTAACGATGAGATGCGGCGCATCCTCCCATAGCAGCTCCAGCCAGCCTTGGAGGTCAATGTCACGCGCTTTTCGCTCGGGATAAAACACTTCGGCCTCTAAGACACTCAGCAGCAGCTCCAACTTGCTCGCTGAGCTCAGTTCCGTCGGAAATGCAGTTGCAGCAGGCCCATCAAAGGCATCGAGCACCTCGGAGATTTGATCGGCAATGGCAGAGAAAACGGCGTCCTGTGGATTATTGCTCGTAAAGCGCTTTCCCGCGAAAACTTCGCCAAGAAAGTCAGTCAAAGCATTCGCAAAGCCATCACCTGAAAGCTGCTCCAGGGCTTTGTTGATCCAGTTCAATGCAAAGATGACTGCCGTGTCCTTGTGGAGTGAACGCGGCGCCAGTTCGATTGCATCATCGAGCGTATCCGGCAGTGCGGTGACGGCGAGAGTGTCCAAATCATCAAGCAATTGCTTCAAAGTCGGTCGCTGCTCGCTTGGCACTTCAATCAAACGGCGAATCGTGTCCGCCATGTCAGGACAGCGTAGTAGCTCTGCTGCGGCGCGGAACGAGCGTGATGCCATGAGCTGTCCAAGGATGCGTAGCAGATGAAACACGCCGTGCGTGCCCATACGCCGACCCGCTGGGTCATACGCACCAATGCCACGCTCCGTCAGTGCTTTCTCCAGCGGCGCACTGACTTCAATATCTGCTACCCCGATGGCAGCAACTGCACCCGGGTCATCATAGGCCTTCAGTAACTCCACTGCGGCCTCCGCTTGCTCAGCAGGCGAGCTGCCTTGGTGGATCATCGTATTGGGATCCGGTATGTGAATCATTTCCCGCTGCCAAGCATCCGCGATAGGCCTCCCCCAATCGTCATAGAATCCACCGTGCGACTGCTCGGGTGCAAAGACGAGCACTTCCACCGGCAGTGTGCGGGACCAACGATCTAGAGCCTGGATCGCCAAAGCAGATGGATCGAGCACACCGACCAGCATCACTCGCCGCACACCTTCCGGTGGCAAGCCAGAGACCGCAGCACGGCGGCGCATCACTTGCCAATCGGTGAAGCCCTTGGACTCCGTTGCGCGCAGACACACACGCTCAAGTTTAGCGAGGTCACGCCAGCGCTCAGGCTCCATTTCGGTATTTTCCAGTATCCGCGCGGCATCTGCGAGGCTTAGGCCATTCTCATTCAGTGTCTCGCGCACCTGCAGCAGATCACCGGACATCTTGAGTGCCCAATTAAAATGCCGCTCCACGGGATCAACCGGAAACAACTGACGGAACTCATTGAGATCAAGGCGAAGCAACTCCGCCGCCCAAATGAGAAGCGTCTCCACCTGGCCCGCCGTATTGCCATCCGTGATGCGCGCAGGCGCGGTGAGAAAATCTGGCGTTACCGTCATCGGCGGCAGCACCGCAGCACCGTGCTCCGCTGCCAGCACCGCCAGTGCCTCGCGCAGCCGTCGGCTCACATTCCGCGTCGGCACGACGACCAGCCACTCGCTTAAATCCAAAGCACCAAGGCCATTCCAGCCCGTCGCGAGTCGTGCGGCCACCGCGCGCACGAGTGGCTTGTCCCAGCCGAGAAAATGCCGTGTACACAATGGACCACGCGTCAGCTCGAGCACGGGCTTCGGCGGCGGAGTAACCGTCTCGAAGAGTTCGAGTTGGTTCACGTCAGCATGTCGAGATTTGCGCGCCATTTTTGCCAGAGTAGAAGCAATGAGAAGAATGTCGAATGGGCGTTGAACATCCGAGGTGCCTCTGTTAAAAACAGCGCCATGCCAGCCCTTCAGCTCCAATTCAATGGCGCAGCATTTGCCTGTGACCTTAACAAGATCGACCGCTCCAAATTGTACGGCTATATCGACACTGAGGTGCTCGATGAGCAGCAAAGGCCCTGCCGACTCGCGACCTTGGCCAGTGATGGGCGCACGCTGATGCCAGCTGGTGGTGTCGCGCTTGCTTATGTCTCTCCAAATGGCCTCTGGCGTGACAAGGGCGACCTTAAGGCCGTGAATCTAGAAGGCGCGCCGATTGAGCCGGTCATTTCCACCTTCAAAGCGCCCGTCACCATCGAAAACCTCGCCACAGCCGAGGATCTGCTGGATCACAACATCCGCATGTCCTACCTGCTGACGCCTGAAGAAGACGGCGCGGCTTTTCCAGCCGAGTTACTGCAAGAACTAGCGGCCGGTCATATCTTCCGCTTTCCCTTCAGCTACCGCGGAGGACTCACGGCGGATACCGCCTTCCTCACTCAAGGCCAAGATGGCACCGTGTGGATGCTTGTTGGCAAAAAAACCAACATTCAGCTCATCAGCTTCGAGCAGCAAGCTGCTGTCACTTTGGACTCTGATACCGAAGAGGATGACGAGTCCGAGGATATGGACTTCGGCATGATGTGAACCTTTAACGCCCCTTCCAATGCCTCAAATCAATCTCACAGACAACCGTGGCCGCGATGCGCTCGTCGCCACCAACAGCGTTAGCGTCCCCGCTTCTCATCGCTGGATCGACGCTGACGGCACACAGGCCGAGAATCGAAAAATTCTCCGTGCCACAATGCCACAGGATGAATCGGCGCTGACCGCGAAAGCCGGTGGACTTGATGAACTCTCGAAAATGCTCATCGATGGCGATCCTGAGGTTGATCTCGAAAATTTCGGCCGCTTCCTCAATGAAACCTCACGGGTCTATATCAATCCAGACAACCAGATCGTGCATCACATCTCACATTGGGAGGTTGTGCGTGATCCTGAAGGCAATGAGAAGGAGCGCCGCCCACAAAAGGTCACGGAACAAAACGTGGCGACAGAAATCCCCCTGAAATGGACGGGCAAGCTGCTCAAAAAATCGGATGCCATGCGCCGTTTCGTTTTCTCCGGTAAAATGCAGATCCAGCACGTCAATGGTCTCACCTATGACTTCCTGCACAGCATGGCCAAAGAGCTCGCCACCAGCGACAGCCTCCTCCTGCTAGGTTCAGGTCCCAAGGGCACCGAGCCGCTCACTTTTCGTCGTGGTGGCCTTGCCTACCGCGGCTTTCTCGAAGGCCGTGTGGAGGGCGCGCGGTATGCGCTCATTCTTCATCTCTCAAATCAAGAACTCAAAAAGCCTGCGGAGTAAACCATAGCCATTCACCATCATGCTCCTGGATAAATCACGTCTCGAAATCAAACTCGGTAACTACGCCACGGCACCCGGCACGGCTTTGACGGACACCCTTTTGCTGCCCCGCGTGCAGGCATATCGCCGTAGCCTCGGCAACCGCATGATCGCGCTCGATAGTCGTGGCGCGAAGGACAAAATCCCAAGTGGTGAGTTCTATGTCAGTCGGAAAATAGATGGTGAGTTTAGTGCGCTCATCTTTGATGGCAGCGAGGCCATTCTCGTGAATCCAGGTGGCACTGTGCGTGTCGGCTTGCCCATGCTGGACGAGGCGGCGACTTTGTTGAAGAAAGCAGGCATCAAGAATGCCTTCGTCGCAGGGGAACTGCATGTGCGCCACAGTGATGGGCAGCGTGCACGCGTGCATGACGTTTCTCGCATTGCCCGCAAGCCCTCTAGCTCGGATGAAATGGCGCAGCTCTGTTTTGCCGCCTTTGATTTGCTCGAACTCGATGGCGAGGAGATCTCCAGCGACTACGCCACCACTTGGAAACGCATCACCACTCTTTTGAGCGGCGGTGATCGCATTGCACCCGTTGAAACGATCACCGCCAGTGGCTCCAAAGGGGTGCTGAATGCTTTTGAGAAATGGGCCGGCGAAGAAGGAGGTGAAGGCGTCGTTGCGCGCAGCGATGAAAGCGGTTGGTTCAAAGTGAAGCCACGTCACACCATCGATGTGGCTGTGCTTGGCTTTGCGGAGGGCACGGATGATCGTGCGGGTATGCTGCATGATTTGTTGCTCGGCATCGCGCGACCAGACGGAACGTGGCAGGTGCTTGGCCGCGTGGGCGGTGGTTTTTCTGAAGACGAGCGGCGAGCTTTTTTGAGTGATCTTCGCGATATCGCAACGCCGAGCGAATATGCGGAGGTGAACTCAGACCGTGTGGCCTATGAGATGGTCAAACCCGAATGGGTCATTGAAATTTCCTGCCTCGATTTCATCACACAGACCACACGTGGAGCCAGCATCGACCGCATGGTGCTCCAGTGGGATGCGACGGCATCCACTTGGCGTACGACGCGGCGTTTGCCGCTATGCAGCATCATCAGCCCACAATTTGTGCGTCGCCGTGAGGACAAAACGCCAAACACGCAGGATTGCCGCATCGCTCAATTGGCCGACTTGGTCGAAATACCTCAACTCGATGCCACCGCAGCCGATTTGGCTCTTCCCACGAGTGAGATCATGAAACGTGCCGTTCGCGTGAAGGAACTCAAAGGCAAGACTATGGTGCGTAAACTCATTCTCTGGAAGACTAACAAGGAAACGGCTCTACGCGGCGAGTATCCAGCCTTCGTTCTTCATCTAACGGATTTCAGCCCAAACCGCAAAGATCCACTCCAGCGTGAAATACGTGTCAGCGACTCGCTTGAACAAATTCAGACCTTCTACAGCCAACTTGAGGAAAAATACTTCGTCGGTGGCTGGAAGGAGCCGTGATGCAATTCGTTAGCTATTTCCGATGAAACTCACCACACTCTTCCTCGCACTTACCACCTCGCTTTCCTTTGCCGCAGATCATCCCAACACCACGGGATGGAAGGATCTCTTTTTACCAGACCTCTCCAACGCTGCAGCGCCTGGCGGCTGGGGATTCGTCAATGGTGAACTCGTTGCCAAGGATCACGACACGCTCTGGACGCAGGCTTCTTATGGCGACTTCATCCTCGACCTTGAATTCAAAGTGGCCAAGGAATCCAACAGCGGTGTCTTCCTCCGCTCTGGCAACATCAAGGACGTGCTCTCCGCACTTGAAATCCAAGTCCACGACAGTGCTGATGGCAGCAAGTACGGCATGGTCGCCGCGATTTATGATGCGATGCCGCCGAGCAAGAGCGCATCGAAGCCGGTGGGCGAATGGAACCACTTCACCATCACCTGTCAGGGCAGCAAGGTCAGCGTTCTCTTCAATGGCGAACTCGTCATCGACGCCGACCTGAACAACTGGCCCGAAGCTGGCAAAAACCCGGACGGCACGCCCAACAAATTCAAGAAAGCCCTCAAAGATTACGCCCGCAGCGGCCCCATCGGCTTCCAGGGTCTGCATGGCAAAGCGCAGGCTCCTGTGTGGTATCGCAACGTGAAAATCAAAGTGCTGGAGTAGAGACAAACCTTCATTTCTTGGCCTCTGTCAGCGCAGGGATGGCGGTCACGTCGATCTCGGTAGCCATGCCGCGTAGAATCTTGCCAACGAAGTCGTGGCTGCGTTTGATGACGTCAGGATGATTCACCGAACCGTGGCCGCCATCGGTGATGGGGACGAGGAGTGATGGCACGCTGGCTTTTTGCAAGGCAGCGTGAATGGTTTCTGCATGCAGGAATGCCACGCGCTGATCTTTCGTGCCGTGGAAGGTGATGAAAGGCGGATCGTCCTTGCTCACATAGGTCAGCGGTGATGCCGCGACGGCCTCTGAGTGTTTTTCTTCGTAGTTGCCGCCGAGTAGGCCGATAACGGCGTCGTCTTTGAGGGTGGGTTTGCCTTCTTTGCCGAACATGAGTGCTTGGGTGAAGTCTTCGGGACCGCAGAGGTTCACGACGCCATTCACTCGGCTGCTGAAGATGGCGTTGGGGCCGAGATCGCCTTCGAGTTCCTTCACATCGCCACTGGTACCAAGTAGAGACGAGAGATGACCACCAGCGGAGCTGCCCATGACGGCGATTTTGTCGGGATCGAGGTTGAGCTCCTTTGCGTGAGCACGAATCCAGCGGATGGCGGCTTTGCAGTCATACACCTGCGCCGGCCAGCGGGCTTCTTTGGTAAGCCGATAACCGACACCGACGGCTGCATAGTCACCCGTGCGGGCAAATTGAATAGCGGCGGCAGCGTAGCCGATGCGGTGTTCAAGCAGTTGCCGTTATAAGCGTACTTGCGTCCTACAGCCATGAAAGTTTCTCCTTATTGATTGGTTGTATCAGTTTTTGCTTGGTTGTATTTATCATATTGCCTTACTTTTTGCTTGATCAAAAAGTAACAAAAAATCAAGGC
>JANOBP010000477.1:0-4103 GCA_031411715.1 Verrucomicrobiaceae bacterium
GGCCAGTTTTGAGCAACTCATCACCCTGCCGGATGGAATTATTTTGGTTACAGGACCGACTGGATTTGGCAAAACGACGACGCTTTATGCGTGTTTGCATTTCATCAACCGTCCAGACCGCAAAATCATCACGGTGGAAGATCCCGTTGAGTATGAACTGCCGGGGATTAACCAAGTCATGGTGAAAGAGGATGTTGGGATGACCTTCGCCGCAGCTCTGCGAGCAATGCTGCGACAAGCCCCCAACATCATCATGTTGGGAGAAATTCGTGACTTAGAGACGGCTTCCATCGCGATCCAGGCATCCCTGACGGGTCACTTGGTGTTCAGCACGCTCCACACAAATGATGCACCAAGCGCAGTGGCACGTATGAGTGACATCGGGGTGAAACCTTTCTTGATCGCTTCCGCTGTTCGAGCCATTCAAGCACAGCGACTGGTGCGCAAACTGTGTGCGGAGTGCCGCTCACCAGCTTCACTTAGCGACCGTGAAATGCGTGCCCTTGGACTTGAAGTAGCGCAGGTCGAAGTGGCATCGATTTACGGTGCCAATGGCTGCGGCAAGTGCCGCCAGAATGGCTACCGAGGACGTATGTCGTTAGTGGAGATTTTCAAAGTAGACGATGAAGTGCGCAACATGATCAACCAACAACTCACGACACCGCAATTACGCAAGCGCGCACGAGAGTTGGGTATGCGCACGCTGCGTGAAGACGGCATCCGCAAGGTGCTTTCCGGCCTGACAACGGCCGAAGAAGTCATTGAGGCAACGATGTCAGATGCAGATTGATTGGATTTACCACCGGAACCAAACCCAGCTTCAAATTTAAAGACAATTATGACAACCCAGAATGTGGTAGATATGCTTGAGAATCGTGGCGTGATCGACGCGGGCCAAGCGGAGGACATCACCCAAGACACATTGCGCAACGGCAAGGAAATCCTCCAGGTGCTATTGGATTACGGCATCTACACCAATGAGGATGAGTTTTGGGCCCATGTGGCTGAGGAATTGGGAGCGGAGCATTTGGACCTCGCTGAATTTGAGCCTGCACCGTCGGTGGTGGCATTGATCCCGCCAGGCATGGCCCGGCTTTATGGTGGCTTCCCTGTCACCTTGGATGGCCAAGGGCTGCATGTGGCATTCACTGATCCGCTTAACCCTCAATTGGCTGAAGATCTGCGATTTGGTCTTGGTAAAAGCATCGTTCCAGTAGTCGCGCGTCGCAGTCAGGTGCAAAATCTGATCGATAAGCATTATGGCAGCGGAACTCCGACGATTGAGGAGATTTTCGGCTCACTTAGCAAAACTGGCAAAGGCAGCGAGTCGCTGGAGGCGGAGGCGAACTCGGCACCCATTGTGAAATTTGTCGATCTGGTGATGCAGCAGGCGATTAAGGAGCGCGCATCGGACATTCACTTTGAACCATTTGAGCGCGAATTTAAGATTCGGTATCGCGTGGATGGCTCGCTTTACGAAATGGCACCGCCACCAGTTCATCTCGCCAATTCAGTGATCTCACGAATCAAAGTGATGGCGAACATGAATATCGCAGAGCGTCGAATCCCACAGGATGGTCGAATTATGACCACCGTAGGTGGCCGACCAGTCGATATGCGTGTGAATTCATTGCCCACACAGCATGGTGAGTCTGTCGTGCTTCGTGTTCTGGATCGCTCGTCCGTGAATCTCGACCTCGAGGTGCTGGGCATGCAGCCGTTTCTATATGACTACATTGTGGAGACAATTCATAAACCGAACGGCATTTTCATCGTGACTGGACCCACAGGGGCAGGCAAAACGACTACACTTTATGCATGCTTGCGTCGGATCAATACGATCGACGCCAAACTGCTTACGGCAGAGGACCCCGTTGAATATGAGTTGGATGGGATCATGCAGGTGCCTATCAATGAAGGAGTTGGATTGACCTTTGCTAAGGCTTTGCGAGCTTTCCTGCGACAGGATCCTGACCGCATCATGGTGGGAGAAATGCGTGACCTCGAAACAGCGCAGATCGCCATTCAAGCATCACTGACTGGGCATCTAGTGCTTAGCACGTTACACACGAATGACTCGGCTGGTGCTGTGACGCGTCTTGTTGATATGGGGGTGGAGCCGTTCCTCGTCTCGGCGACGTTGGAGGGCATTTTGGCGCAACGTCTATTAAGGACGATCTGCAAAAGCTGCCGTTCACCTTATGATCCAAGCCTGAGCATCTTGAACCAACTCAATCTCAGCCGCGAAGACATCGGTGGGAAGAGTTTTTGGACGGGCGCAGGCTGCTCCACCTGCAGCAATAGCGGTTACAAAGGCCGAAAAGGCATCTATGAACTACTCGACATGAGCGACCCGCTACGTGAGTTGATTACAGGCCGCGCACCAACTCTAGTCGTACGCCAGAAGGCAATCGAGCTTGGCATGGTTACATTACGTGATGACGGACTACGCAGCATTTACGACGGAGACACGACCATTGAAGAAGTGCTGAAATACACTTGACGCCAACTCCACAACTCAGCCCCCGAACTACTGCGTTCATGGTATGATTTATTTGATGGACAGAACCTACCTCGTCCCAGTATTCTAATATTAACAAAAGCAAGCCAGACGCCCTTTTTTCGAAACTCATTATGCCAAAGTTCCACTACATTGCCCTCGATCAAAACGGTCAGGAAACCACCGGAGACCTCGACGCAGGTTCAGAAGCCGACGCCATCAACCAACTTCGCACAAGCGGACTATTCCCAACCAGCGTGGCAGCCGAAGGAGCAGGAGGAGCAGCCGCGATTAAGAAGCGGGCCAAGACATCGTCTAAAGGCAAAGCCAAAGTCGTGCGTGTAGGCGCCAATGCTAGAGTCAAGAGCAAGTCATTGATGATCTTCACAAGGCAGCTAGCTACGTTGATCGATTCAGGCCTACCACTCTTGCGTGGACTGACCGTACTAGGCCGTCAGGAGCCAATGCCCATCATGAAGGCCACCATCAATACGTTGGCAGAAAATGTGCAGACCGGCAGCACCTTCTCTGAATCCCTTCAGCAGTACCCACGCATCTTTAACAAGCTCTACGTCAACATGGTAAAGGCTGGTGAGCTGGGTGGTGTTCTTGAACTCGTTCTCAACCGTCTGGCTGAATATCAGGAAAAAGCACAGAAGCTGAAAAACAAGGTTGTCGCAGCGATGGTTTACCCAATCATCGTGATGTGCATCGCAGCAGCCATCATGGTCTTCCTAATGATGGTCATTGTGCCTCGCTTCGAAAGCATTTTCGAAGACATGATTCCTGGCGGCAAAGAAAAGCTCCCTGAGCTTACTAAGTTTGTCATTGGCTTCAGTCGCGCGATGTTGGATTACGTCTGGTACATCATTGCAGTCGTTGTGACCGTTTTTCTCAGTTGGCGTGCATTAGCGGCAACCAAGGGAGGTCGCATGTGGATCGACGGTATGAAGCTAAAATTGCCACTCTTTGGCGACGTTCAGCGGAAAACAGCCATTTCACGTTTCACCCGCACACTGGGCACCTTAGTGACCTCGGGTGTTCCTATCTTGCAGGCACTTAACATCACAAGAGACACGGCGGGTAATACAGTGGTCTCTGACGCGATCACCAAAGTCCACGATGCCGTCAAAGAAGGTGAATCGATGGTCGGTCCGTTGGAGGCCAGTAAAGTCTTCCCACCGATGGTTATATCAATGGTGGACGTGGGTGAGGAAACCGGTCAGTTGCCGGAAATGTTGCTCAAAATTGCAGACGTCTATGAGGATGAAGTCGATAACTCAGTCTCTGCTCTCACTTCGATGCTCGAGCCACTCATGATCGTCATTCTGGCAGTCGTCGTCGGCACAATCGTGATGGCACTGTTCCTACCACTTATCGAAGTGATTAAAAATCTCAGCGGTGGCAGCGGCGGTTAGGTCTAACCGAATTGGCAATTTCTTTCTCAGATCATGAAAGCACCACTATACTTCAAAAGAGCCTCCGGCTTCACTCTCGCGGAAATGATGATCGTCATCACGATCATCGCTCTACTAGCAGGACTTACCTTGCAGGGCTATACCTATGCGATGAGAGGTTCTAAACGAAGAGTTACCGAAACGAC
>JANOBP010000478.1:0-5254 GCA_031411715.1 Verrucomicrobiaceae bacterium
CGGATTTCCACTTCTGGATCGGCACCTTTGGCATCCTTCTCTACGTCGTGGCCATGTGGATCAGCGGCATCATGCAAGGACTCATGCTGAATCAGGTCACTGCCGATGGCCTCGCTCTCAAGAACACGTTCCTCGATACCCTGCAAGCCATTCGCCCACTCATGGCGCTGCGCATTATCGGTGGCGCCATGTTCCTAATTGGCTGGATCGTGATGTGCATCAATCTGTGGAAAACCATCCGCTCTGGGAAGGCTACGAATGAAGAGCGCGAGATCACTGTGCTTCAGCGTGGCAGCGTGGACACCATGGGCATGAAGGAAACCTTCTTTAGCGATCCTACCACTTATACCTTTGGTGGGCTTATCCTCATCTTTGGCTGGATTTTTTTGCCGCCGGGTGCCGACATCGCATCATTGATCTGCGCGTGTATCTTCAGCTACATGGCGGTGCGGCGGTTTCAGAAGACCAGCAAATCCTGGGCATTCTGGTATGAAAGACTGCTTCATAATTACCTGCCATTCACAGTGCTCACCTTTGTGGCAGTGGTCATCGGTGGATTAATCCAAATCATTCCGACGATCACAGTGAATAGCGCTAAAAACGTCGAGGACCGCATTCAGAAGCTCTATGAGCCACTCGAACTTGCTGGTCGCGACATCTACGTGAGTGAGGGATGCTACAACTGCCACTCACAGATGATCCGCACTCTGGTGCCTGATGTCATGCGCTATGGTGACTACTCACGCCTGGGCGAAAGCATCTACGATCACCCTTTCCAGTGGGGATCCAAGCGCACGGGTCCAGATCTCGCACGCGAAGGTGGCACGCGTCCGGACTCCTGGCACTACGAGCACATGATGGACCCGCGCTCAATGTCTCCGCAGTCGAACATGCCGCCTTATGCACACCTTGCTCAAAAGTCCTTTGACCAGAAAACGCTGCCTAGGAAGATCGCGGTGCTGCGTCAACTTGGTGTGCCCTATCCTCCGATGGACGCCACCTCCATCAAAGAAAAGGCCATCGAGCAAGGTGTGAAAATCGCCACGGAGCTCAAGAAATCGAACATCGTTGTTCGCCCAGACAGTGAGATGGTGGCCGTCATCGCCTACCTGCAGAAGTTGGGACAATTCGATCAGGTCGCTGTTGAGGAAACACTCAACAAAAAAGGTGGAGGCATTCCTTTCCCGCTCAGCCCAGGCATCCCAGACAAGGCTCGCAGCCCATCGACCGCACCTTAACCCGCAGCTTTCACGCATCATGTACAAGCGCATCATCTACGAAAACTGGCACGTGATCGTGCCGCTTCTTTCCTTTGCCACCACTGTCCTCGTCTTTGGCATCATGACCATTCGCGGAATGCTTCTGCGTAAAGACCAGGCCGAGCATATGTCCAACCTGCCACTTGAATAACCTGCCATGGATCCTCAAAAGCCCGCAAACAACAACGAGCCACAACTCCGTGACCACACTTACGATGGCATTCAAGAGTATGACCAAAAACTACCCAACTGGTGGCTTTTCACCCTCTACATCACCATTGTCTGGTTCGTCATCCACTGGTTGTGCTACTACCAGTTTGGTCTTGGTAGCAGTGACACCGAAGTCATCGACAAAGTCGTCGCCGAGATGAATGCCGCGCGTGACAAGCAGATGGAGTCCATTACCGATGAGCGGCTCTGGGAAATGTCCCGTGATCCGAAGATTGTCGAGGCCGGAAAGGCCACCTTCATGACTCCAGGCATGTGCGTCGCGTGCCACGGAGAGAATCTGACCGCCATGGGAGTCGATCCCACCACCAAAGCGCCTATCAAACTCGCCGGCCAGCCGTTGCATGACCAGGAATGGAAGTACGGCGGCAAACCCACCGAGATCTTCAAAATTGTCCGCAAAGGTTCACCTGATATCACCAAAGGCATGGCTGCGTGGGAACTCGTCCTCGGCATGAAGCGCGTTAGCGAAGTCGTCGCCTTCGTTCTCAGCCATCATAAGGAAGGCGAGCCGATCACCAAAGCGCCCGATGCCCCTGCGGCTCCTGCACCTAAATGACGCCCAACTCGCCGAATCTCGTCTCGCTCGGTTCCATCAATGATGATGGCAGTAAGCGAACGCTGCACCCGGCGGACGTAGCTGGAAAGTTCACCCGTATGCGGCGGCTCTTTGCCCTTGTCATACTTGTCATCTACGTCGCTCTGCCATGGATACCCATCAATGGGTTTCCAGCCGTGTTTCTCGATGTGTTGAACCGACGTTTTCATTTCTTTGGTCTCACACTTGCCGTGCAGGATTTATGGGTGGGCTTCTTTCTCGTCACAGGGCTGGGGTTTTCACTGTTTTACGTCACGGCGCTTTTTGGTCGTGTCTGGTGTGGCTGGACTTGCCCGTACACCGTTTTTCTCGAGCACATCTACCGCCGTATTGAGCGCCTGATCGATGGAGACGCTGCGGCTCGTCGCAAACTCGATTCTGCGCCATGGACGGCTGCAAAAATCGCTAAGCGTACCATTAAGCACGCGCTGTATATTTTCAGTTCACTGGTCATTGCACATGTTTTTATCAGTTACTTTGTCTCGCTCAAAGGTCTGTATGAGATGATGCATCATTCGCCAGAGAAGCATGCCGTCGCCTTTGGCGTCATGTCCTTTCTCACAGTCGGGCTCTATGGTGCCTTTAGTTGGTTTCGTGAGCAGTTTTGCGTCATCATGTGCCCCTATGGCCGATTGCAGTCTGCTCTGAGTGACGATCACACCGTTAACATCGGCTATGATAAAAAGCGCGGAGAACCACGCGGCAAAGCGGGCACTGCAGGCGCTGGGGATTGCGTCAATTGCACGCGTTGTGTTCAAGTCTGCCCAACTGGCATCGACATTCGCAACGGTCTCCAACTCGAGTGCATCGGCTGCGCCGCATGTGTCGATGCCTGTGACACCATCATGACCAAACTGGGCCGCAAAACGGGTCTTGTTCGGTATGCTTCCTTTGTTGCTCTCAATGGTGGCAAAACGCGATTCATTCGTCCCCGCATCATTTTTTATACTGGACTGCTTCTCCTTGGTGCGGCGGTGTTTGCCTTTGCAACCAGCCGAATCGAGCCACTTCGTGCCAATGTGCTGCGAATGCAGGGCTCGCCGTATTACTTGAGTAATGGAGTGCTTCGGAACCAGTTCCTCGTGCGCCTGATCAACAAGCGCAATGAGCCGCGCACGTTCACGCTGGCCATGAAAGGTGAGTTACCTGCTGGAATTGCAGCCGCCGGTGCCGACACGCCTGTCATGATTGCTGCTCAGGCAGAGGAACTGAAGCCATTCATGATCACCATGCCCGAGGGCAATTTTAAGGTGCCCTTCAAACTCAGCATCACCGTGACTGACACCCAAGATGGCAAAATTTACGTGACCCAACCTTTCGAGTTCTCTGGACCCGATCCACGCCTGAAATCCAATGATTACCTCGACCCCAAGCAATATCTCCAAAAGTAATACGGACAAGCCACTCGGCATGCTTGCCAAGCGCCCGTGGCTTCTAGTCATCGCAGCCTTCGGGCTCATGTTCACTGCATGGGGCGTGCTGATGTACTTTGCTACCACCAATCAGCCAGCCAGTGTGCCACTGGTCACCCATCACTGATTTTTCCATGCCAGCGACCATTGACACCACTGCTGCCGCCTTCCTTGCAGGATTGGTCACCAGTCTGCATTGCGTTGGGATGTGCGGACCACTGGCATGCTCATGGGCAGTCGCGCGCTCGAACTCCTTTGTCCGCGACACGGCCATCTATCATGCCGCCCGACTCTTCGCTTACGCGCTTGTCGGAGCACTCGCTGGCGCTCTTGGAACGTTACCGGTCGAGTGGTTGAACCATCGCGGTGTGGCCGTGTTTCCTTGGCTGTTAGTGATTGTCTTCGTTTTGATCGGCATTGGAGCAGATGCATGGCTTCCCAAACCAAGGTTTTTAACGCTGCCAATGGCGCGTCTTCGACTTAAAGCCACGCAACTGACAACTGCAGCGCGTGCAGCCCTGATTGGCATCGCAACCCCTCTAATACCCTGCGGTCCTCTCTACATGATGTTCGCGCTTGCGCTGGCGAATGGATCCGCCGTCAAAGGGAGTGAGTTCAGTCTGGCCTTTGGCCTCGGGACGCTGCCACTACTCGCTATTGCCCAGACGCAGTTGCATCGCATCGGCGTTAAACTCTCGCCGCTCGCCTTAAAACGAGTGCAGCGAGGCCTCGCTCTCACAGCGGCCATCGTCATGGCCTGGCGCCTGCGTGGCACACTGACCGGCGAGGAAGCAGCCTGCTGCCACCTATCATGAAGGATTCTCTGACATGCCAGCATTGCGGCACGCCTGTGCCAGCCACGCGCAGTGACCAATTCTGCTGTGCTGGATGTGCTTATGTGTTTGAGATGATGCACTCTCAAGGTTTTGAGCACTTCTATGATTTGAAGTCATCTCAAACACTCGCGCCCGTGTCAGTTCAGTCCATGCGCGAGCAGGATTACGCCTGGCTGGAGGCACTGATCGAGGATGGGCGCGCTGAGTTGACGCTCGCTGTCCAAGGCCTCTCATGCATCGGGTGTATCTGGCTTATTGAGCGTCTGTATAGCCGCATGGGGGGCGCACAAGTGCTGGTGGACATCACGAGGGGAGAACTCACGCTGACGTGGTCACCGACGGAGTTTTCACCAGTCGCCTTTGCCAAAGAACTCCAGCGATTTGGGTATATGCTCGGCCCGCAGCGGGGTGATGCAATCAAGGACAATACGTTGGAACGTCGCACCGGTATCTGTGGTGCCTTTGCCATGAATGCGATGGCATTTTCGCTTCCGACCTACTTCGGCATGGCACCAGACTTCATGTTTGCTAAGTGGTTTGATCTCGTAGCCGCCATATCAGCCACGCTTGCCCTGTTCATTGGTGGATCATACTTTGCTGAGCGTTCATGGCGCAGTTTGCGTGCTGGGGTGCTGCACATCGATACGCCAATCACGCTTGGCATTCTCGCTGCATATATCGGATCACTCGTCGGCTGGGTAGGAGGCATCCCAGGACTGAAATACTTCGATTTTGTCGCCATGTTCATTTTCCTGATGCTGGGTGGGCGCTGGGTGCAGCAAGCCGCCGTCGCTCGCAATCGAAGGAAGCTATTGCGCGATCCATCTATCGCCGAAACCGTGATCGTGGCTGGAAAAGCCGTCGCGGTTGGTGAAGTAAAAGCAGGAGACCATTTCGAGATCAAACCGGGTCAAGCCATGC
>JANOBP010000479.1:0-1743 GCA_031411715.1 Verrucomicrobiaceae bacterium
GGCGAAGATGCCAACGGGCTTGGGCAAATCACGCAGCCAGGCGACGAGATCGCTTTGATGTTGCTCCCAGTTTTTGCGCTTGGATTGAAACACGGGGCAGTCGAAGCCGAAGTCGCGCACGGCTTGGGCAAAGCGCTGGCTGCGCTCGATGAAGAAGGCCTCGGAGGCATCCAGAGCGCAAGCGAAGCGCTGGAAGCCGCGATGACGAAAGTGCTCGGCCACGCGAGTGCCAACAACGCTGTTGTCCATGCCCACAAAGGGGAACGAGTGCTTCAAAACCGTGGTACGCAGCTCGACGACGGGCAACTTGGTGGCCTTGAGTTGGCGCAGCATCACCTCATCGACGGTGCGCGAGAGAATGCCGTCTCCAGACCAATTTTTCAGCCAATCTGGGAAACTGCTGCGCAGATCACGCGGTTCCAGATAAAGCGACCACGGCCCATGCTCCGCCACATAGCGCCGGATGCCGCGCACGATGTCGCGGCCATAAGAGCGCGAGGTATCGACGAGGATGGCGACTTGGGGGATGAGTGCTGGCATGTGGGCAAAGTGGAACGAAGTAGCCAGAGTCGCAAATGGCTGAATGGTGCTGAACAAGGTGCCTAGACTTTGGTTGGCTGCGGCGTGCTTTTCGTTTAGGCATAGCTATGATGAAGACACTCCACTTTGCACTGCTGACGACACTGATCACCGCTTCCTGCTCCAGTTTGCCGAATCCCAACATGCAGCCGGGAAAGTCGAGTGCGACGGCTGTGGAGCTCTTGCAGAAAAGCGCGGCAAAGGCCGGAAACCCATGGAAGACACTCCAACGCGTGGAGGTCGGGTTCGATGGCGAGTGGACGCGGATCGTGAAGAAAATTCAGCCAGATCTGGTGAATGCCGACTTCCGCAAGACCTCAAAAGAAATCTACTCGCCAAGCATGCGGCGCGTTGAACAGACACACAAGGGACCCGGCGGCATCAAACAGGTGCTGCGCACTCCCGAGCGCATCGAGGTGCGGTTCAATGGCCAACTCAGCACCAATGAGACGGAGAAAGATGCGGCGGCTCTTGTGGCGGATGCCTACACGATGTTCGTCTTTGGTGCGGACTATTTGATTACCCGTGGAACGGACTGGCGGCTGTGGCTGGGGATGAAGCGCCAAGCAATCGGTGATGACCCCTGCCATCTCATCTTTGGCACGCTCAAACCCGGCGTAGGCCGATCCGGTGAAGACAAAGTCATCGCATGGGTCAGCCAGCGGGATCAGCGTCTGCGCCGCGTGCAGTTTACCCTCAATGGCCTTGCCTCCACAGGTGGAGCGGATGTCGATGTGACTTTTAGTGACTATCAATCAGGTCCGCGCGGCACCGAGTGGCCCAAGCACTTCCTGGAAACCGTGCGCCGCCCACTGACCGTGAAAGCTCATGAGTGGCGGATGACGGAACTGAAGGCGCGCTGACGCGGGGAATCAAGGCGCTGCCAGCTTCGTCACCACATGGCTCATGTAGGGGAATAGCTGTTTCTTGCGGCTGACCACGCCGGGCATGTCATAGACGTGCGGGGCGGCTTGTGGATAGTCGATGGCGTCAATGACACGTTGATCGCCAGCGACGAGCAGCACGCTGTGATGCCGTGTGATGTCCGTGACCATGAGGCAGGCGAAGTTGAGGCTGTGTTTCTCAAGCAGGCTCTGGAGGGCAGCTTGCAGCTCCGTTTCGCGCTTCCAGAACTCATCCAGACCGAGTTCTTCGATCTGGGAG
>JANOBP010000480.1:0-3805 GCA_031411715.1 Verrucomicrobiaceae bacterium
TTCCAGCTCGGATTCTCATACCAGACGATGACATTGCTGTCAGCGAGCAGGATGTCTGTGCGCGAGTCGCCGTTCACATCCGCCACGGCCAATCCGTAGCCGACTCCGATGGCGTCATCGATTTGCTGCTCTTTAAAATTCGGCGTTTGTGCATGCGATGCCGCGGCGGTGATCAGGAGGGTATAGAGGAGCGATTTTTTCATACACCTTCAGGCTAGGCTAAAGTGGCATGGCGAATCAAGTGCTCAATAGCATGACGAAGCATGAATCTGCGCTAGGGTCGCCCTCCCATGTCCATTGCCCCCAAGCCCGAACTTCTTTCTCCCGCAGGTAACTGGGACTGTGCACGCGCCGCTGTGGCCAATGGTGCCGATGCGATCTATTTTGGCATGCCGCGCTTCAATGCACGTCTTCGCGCGGATAACTTCACCGCTGAGAATTTGCCGGAGTTGATGAAATTCCTCCACGCCCATGGAGTGAAGGGCTACGTGGCCTTCAACACGCTCATTTTCACCAAGGAACTGCCGGATGCCGAAACGCAGCTCCATTTACTCGAAGACAGCGGTGTGGATGCGGTGATCGTGCAGGACCTCGGCCTTGCCCGCATGGTCAAGGCGCTCACACCGGGCCTGCGGTTGCATGCGAGCACCCAGATGACGATCACGTCACCTGAGGGCCTTGAATTCGCCAAGCAACTCCATATCGACCAGGCCGTGCTGGCGCGCGAACTCTCGCTGCGTGAGTTGGAGCGCTTTAAAGACGCGGAGGTGCCGCTGGAGGTCTTTGTCCATGGTGCGCTGTGCGTCGCATACTCCGGCCAATGCCTCACCAGCGAGTCCCTGGGCCGTCGCAGCGCGAACAGGGGTGAGTGCGCGCAGGCGTGCCGCATGCCATATGACATGATCGTCGATGGCGAGGTGCGTGACCTCGGTGACAAGCGCTATTTGCTTTCACCGCAAGACCTTGCCGCTGTGGATGAAATCCCGCGCTTGATCGAGTTGGGCATCCGCAGCTTCAAAATCGAAGGGCGTCTCAAAACACCAGAATACGTCGCGGGAGTCACACAGGTCTATCGTGCGGCCATTGATCGCGCGCTGGCCAATCAACCTGCCCCTGCGAGTGAAGAGGACCGATATGCACTGGAGATGACCTTCTCACGCGGGCTTTATTCCGGCTGGATGCACGGCGTGAATCACCAGGAGCTCGTCGGTGCCTATTATGGCAAAAAACGCGGTCCATACGTCGGCCAGGTTGCCCGCATTCTCGATGCCGACACGCTCGAGCTCGACGATTTACACATCGCGATGAAGCCGGGTGACGGAGTCGTCTTTGAAAACCTCAAAGACACCAACTACGAGCAAGGTGGCAGCGTCTATGAGATGCGTGGCAGCGGATTGAGCTTCCGTCATGGCCAATTGCGCATGGAAGACATCGCCCTCGGAACGCGAGTCTTTAAGACGAGTGACCCAGCACTGAATCGCGCCCTGCGGCAATCCTTTGAAGGAGACATCCCGATTCGGAAGCAGAGCAAACTCGATCTAACCGTCACGGGAAAGGTCGGCGAGCCCCTCGTCGTGCACTCCGGCACTGCCAAGGTGACTTCCAACATGCCGCTGCAAGCCGCGCTCAAGCGCCCGTTAACTCCAGCCGCATTCATTGAGCAATTCAGCCGCCTCGGTGGCACGGAGTTCGAGCTAGGCAGCGTGCAATTTGATGTCGAAGGCGAGGTCATGCTTCCCATCAGTGAGCTGAATCGCATGCGAAGGGATCTTGTGGCTCTATGGAGTGGCGACGAGTCGTCGCCAAAACCAAAAAGCATCACCACTCTCGAAAGTCTCATGCCATCTCGTGTGACGGGCGAAGGATCGTCGCCACTCCAGATTCATGCGCTTTGCCGCACGCTGGCACACATCGACGCGGCACTCGTTCTGGGTATTCCGCGCCTTTACCTCGATTTTGAAGACATCCGCCGATATGCGGATGCTGTGAAGCACATCAAGGCCAGCAGCGACACCACGCAGGTTTGGCTGGCCACTCCACGCATTCAGAAATCCGGCGAGGCGGGCTTTTTCAAGCTCATCGAGCGTGCGGAGCCTCACGGAGTGCTCATCCGCAACCTCGGTGCCATTTCATACTTCCAAGCCGCCGGCATGCCGATGACGGGAGATTTTTCACTCAACACGGCCAATCCGCTCACGGCGGAAATCTTGAAAAAAACCGGCTTGGAGCGTCTGACGATCAGTTACGACCTGAATATTGAGCAAGTCGTCGATTTACTAGCTGCAGCGCCGCCGTCATGGTTTGAGCTCACGCTACATCAGCACATGCCCATGTTTCACATGGAGCACTGCGCCTTTGCAGCATTCATGAGCGATGGCACGGATTTCACCAACTGCGGACGTCCCTGTGACCGCCACCGCGTCCACCTGCGTGACCGCGTGGGCATGCAGCACCCGCTCAAAGCCGATGTGGGCTGCCGCAACACGCTCTTCAATGCCGTGGCGCAAACAGGCGCGCAATTTTACTCCGAACTCCGTGAGCACGGCCTGAGTTGCTTCCGCGTCGAACTTCTCGAAGAAGATGCCGATGAGGCCATGATCGTCCTGCGGACCTACCAGGAGCTTTTGAGCGGTCAGCGTGATGGCGATGAGATCTGGCGTGACCTGAAAGCCCAAAGCCAGCTCGGCGTTACACGCGGAACTTGGCAGGAACTGGCTTGAACGATTGCCTTTTGCCTCGAAAGTCGCCGCCGCATGAGCCGTCACCGCCCCAATCCTGATTTCAGCGCCCTGCCCACTGTGGCGGACGTGGACGATGACGATCTCATCGACAAAGACGATCAGTGGCACGCGCACCAACATCAGAAACAACAAGCCCAAGCACCGCACGAGCCAGAGCCGGAATCAAAGTCTGAAATAGCCGCGCAAGAGCCTGAGGTCATTTATCAGACCGAAATCGAGCCCGAACCTGAACCCGAATTCGTAAGCGACCCTGAGCCCGAGCCAGAACTAGCAGTTGAGCCTGAAGTGGAGGCAGAACCAGAGCCAGAACCAGAGCCAGAACCAGAGCCAGAACCAGAGCCAGAACCTGAACCTGAACCTGAACCTGAACCTGAACCTGAACCTGAACCAGTTGTTGAGATCAAGCCGCCGGAGCCTGCCGCACCCATTAAACTGCGGAAGGAAAAAACAACTCCTCCCACGCTTCCAGCGATTCCCCCGCCACCTCCAAAATCTAAAGCACCGATCGCAGAAGTGGTTCAGCGTGATGAGGGAAAACCGCCACGTGATGAAAGCCGTGCAATTGAGGAAACAAAGCACGTGGAGGTGCCCAAGCCGCCGATTGACTCTGAGCCAGCTGAGAAGAAGACGCGCTGGCAGCAGATCGCCGAAAAGGCTGGGATGTCCTCGTTGGGATTGAGCGTGGGCATTCACTTATTTTTGCTCATCATCGCCACACTCATTGGCGTAACGCAGTCGATCGAGAAGCAGGTCGATTTCCTTCCTGGTGGCAATGAAGGTGCCAAGGCAGCCAGCGAGGCTCTGCATCAGGTGCAGCAAAAGAAAAACAACTGGATCAAAAACAAGCCCAAAATGCAACGGGTCACCGTGCAGTCCATGACCAGCGAGGTGCAACTCCCGGAGATGGACCTCGACTCACTCGACCTCACCAGCATCACGCAGCGCATGGACGTGAGTAAGCTCGGCAACATCGGCGCAGGCGCAGGAGGCATGGGAATGGGCGGCGGTGGCATGGGCACCGGGATGGGAAAAGGCGGCATGTTCAGCTTCCTCGGCCAGACGGC